>NZ_CADCWD010000062.1 GCF_902806315.1 uncultured Sphingosinicella sp. | reverse complement strand
GGACTTCAAGGCGAAGCTTGAGCAACACGGCAAGTGAACCAACCGGCTGATCGGCCAATGCCGCCCCGGCGGCCGTGACTATGGTCAGCGGCGCCAGGTGAGGCAGGAGGTGACGGCGTAGTTCCAGACCGAGCCGACGGCCGCGCCGATGAGCCCTGCGAGCCACCAGGTCTGGCCGTCCGCATAGATGAGTTCGCCGATGCCCACGTTGGCGGCGCCGCCAAGGCCGCAGATGAGATAGAAGCTGATGAGGCCGGTGAAGAGGCCGAGCCCCTTGCGGCGCCGGTCGCGGTAGGTGAGCTGGTTGTTGATGAAATAGTTGCCGGTCATGGACACGACCACCGCGGCGGCCTGCGCGCTCCAGAAGGAGAGATGCGCGAAGTTCAACGCGAATGCCAGCACCGCCAGATGCACGAGCAGGCCGAAGCCGCCGACTGCCGCGAACATGAAGAAGCGTGTGGGAATGTAGCGGCCGATGGTCTTGTCGATCAGCAGAAGCGCGAATTCCAGGAGGATGGCCGTGTCGAGCTTGCTGACGCCGCTGAAGCGCTCACGGAAGGTATAGGGGACTTCCTGGATGCTGAGCTGTCTTGGGGACGAGACGACGATGTCGAGCAGGATCTTGTATCCGATGCTGGAAAGCCGCGGCAGGGCGGCCATCAGCGCCTCGCGCCGGATCGCGAAGAAGCCGCTCATCGGATCGCTGAGCTCGGTGCCGAGCACGGTGCGGGCGAGCCGGGTGCCGGCGCGGCTGACGCTGGCGCGCTGCTCACTCCACGAACCGATCGAGCCGCCGTCCGCGTAGCGAGTGCCGACGGCAAGATCGCTGCCCGCTTCGACGGCCCGGTAAAGGGAAAGCAGGATCGTCTCGTCATGCTGAAGGTCCGCATCGATCACCGCGACCACTGGCGCGATGCTGGCGAGCATGCCCTCCACTACGGCCGATGAAAGTCCAACACGGCCGACGCGGTGGACGAGGCGGATGCGTGGATCGCTTGCGGCGATCTCGGAAATGCGGGCAGCGGTCCCGTCCGGCGAATTGTCGTCGACGAAAATCGCTTCCCAGTTGATGTCGCGAAGCGCCCGGCGAAGGCGCTCCACCATTTCGCCGACATTGTCCCGCTCGTTGAAGGTCGGGATGACCACCGCAAGCTGCAGCGGCTCGGCGAAGGCAACCGCCAGCTCATCGTAAGCGCGATCGAAGAAGTCGTTCTTTTGGTACGCGAACATGAGCACCTGCGGGTCTGATCCGACCCGGCATGGCATAGGGCGCTTTCGGTCTGGTTAATGGGAAGTGATGGGCCTGCCCGCGTCCGGCAGGGTGGGCAGGCCCGGAGCGGATCAGCTCGAATAATACATGTCGTATTCGACGGGGCTGGGGGTCGTCTCCCAGCGCATCTGCTCTTCCCACTTGAGCTCGATATAGGCGTCGATCTGGTCTTCGCTGAAGACATCGCCCTTGGTGAGGAAGTCGCGGTCGTTCTGGAGGGCGATGAGCGCTTCGCGGAGCGAGCCCGAGACGGTGGGGACGTTGACCAGCTCCTGCGGCGGCAGGTCGTAGAGGTTTTTGTCCATCGGGTCGCCGGGGTGGATGCGGTTCTGGATGCCGTCGAGGCCGGCCATCATGATCGCCGCATAAGCGAGGTAGGGGTTGGCGAGCGGATCGGGGAAGCGGAACTCGACGCGCTTGGTCTTCTCGCCGGTGCCGTAGGGGATACGGCAGGAGGCGGAGCGGTTGCGGCTCGAATAAGCGAGCAGCACCGGAGCTTCGAAGCCGGGCACCAGTCGCTTGTAGCTGTTGGTGGTCGGATTGGTGAAGGCATTGAGCGCCTTGGCATGCTTGATGACGCCGCCGATGAAGAACAGCGCCATTTCGCTGAGACCGGCATAGCCGTTGCCGGCGAAAAGCGGCTTGCCGCCGTTCCAGATCGACATGTGGACGTGCATGCCCGATCCGTTGTCCTTGGCGATCGGCTTGGGCATGAAGGTCGCGCTCTTACCGTAGGCGTGCGCGACCATGTGGACGACATATTTGTAGATCTGCATGCGGTCGGCGGTCTCGACCAGCTTGCCGTAGGTGAGGCCGAGCTCGTGCTGACCCGCCGCGACTTCGTGATGGTGCTTGTCGCAGGGCAGGCCCATTTCGAGCATGGTCGAGACCATCTCGGCGCGGATATCCATGGCGCTGTCGACCGGAGCGACCGGGAAATAGCCGCCCTTGGCGCGCGGGCGGTGGCCGAGATTGCCGGTGTCATATTCGCGGCCGGTGTTGGTCGGCAGCTCGATGTCGTCGATGCGGAAATAGGATGTGTTGTAGCCGTCCTCGAAGCGGACGTCGTCGAACATGAAGAACTCGGCTTCGGGGCCGACGAAGACGGTGTCGCCGATGCCGGTGGTCTTGAGATAGGCCTCGGCGCGCTTGGCGGTCGAGCGCGGGTCGCGGGCGTAGAGCTCGCCGGTGCCCGGATCGACGACGTCGCAGAACAGGATCAGCATGTTGGTGGCGCTGAACGGGTCGACATAGACGGCGTCGAGGTCCGGCATCAGGATCATGTCGCTCTCGTTGATCGCCTTCCAGCCGCCGATCGAGGAACCGTCGAACATGAAGCCGTCGGTCAGCTGGTCCTCGTCGATGATGCTGGAGACCATGGAGAGGTGCTGCCACTTGCCCTTGGGATCGGTGAAGCGGAGGTCCACCCACTCGATCTCCTGCTCCTTGATCATGCTCAGGATCTTGCCTGCGTCGTTGGCCACGTTGCGGTCCCTTTCAAATGTGGGGGTGGACGCCGGAGAATCTCCGAAGCCCTGTGAAGCGACCATCGGCGCGGGCGCGGCGATGAATCCAGAGCCCTCAGACAGGCTGTGAATATTTCACGTGGAGAAGCGGGTCAGAAGGCGCGGCGTTGGGCGGAGATCAGCATGCGCAGCAGCATCGCGATGGGGCGCGGAACGCCGACCTTGCCCTCCAGCCAGAGGCTCACCGCCGAGCGGCTGACGCCGATCGCTTCGGCGAGGTCGTTCTGAGTCCGGTAGCCGAGCGTGCGCATCGCGGCGCGGAGCTCGTCCGGCGACATGGAGGCGAGGCGGGAATCTTCCACGCGGGCCTCTTAGCGCCACCACCCGTGCTGCGAAAAGAGAGCGCTAGATCGCGTCCGAACCGCGTTCACCGGTGCGGATGCGGAGCGCTTCCTCGACGTTGAGGACGAAGATCTTGCCGTCGCCGATGCGTCCGGTGCGGGCGGCCTCGGCGATCGCCTCTACGACTCGCGGCGCCAGGCCGTCCTCCACCACCACCTCCAGCTTCACCTTGGGCAGGAAATCGACCACATATTCGGCGCCGCGATAGAGCTCGGTATGGCCCTTCTGGCGGCCGAAGCCCTTGGCTTCGGTGACCGTGATGCCGGACACCCCGAGGTCGGTCAGCGCCTCCTTCACCTCGTCCAGCTTGAACGGCTTGATGACGGCTTCGATCTTCTTCACCCGCGACTCCCTCGACTTAATCTAACGCCATGTAGGACAGTGGGAGCCACTCGTCCCGATCTGATGCGTGTCGGCCCCGCATCGCAACGGCGCCGCCTAACAGGTTGATTTAAGGGAGCGCGCGTTTCACAATCGGGACTCGTCCCTTCTGGACCCGGAAACAGTCTCAGCCCATGTCGCTCCCGATCGCTACCGAAGAGATCTACGATGCGGCGACCGATGACGAGTGCCTTGCACGGCTCGCGACGCGACTGACCGAGCAGTTTGGCGGCCGGTCGGGCGTCGTTCACTGGAAGCACCTTGAGAGCGGCACCGGCGACATTTCCTACAGCGGCTATTTTTCCGAAGAGCAGATGGAGGAATATGACCGGGAATTCTCCGGCTGCGACGTCTGGGCGGAGGCGTTTGCGGCTCCCCGGACCGCCAACCGGGCGTGGAACGTCGATCATCTCGTGCCCTCCCGCACCTATGAGCGTAGCCGGATCTTCAACGAGTGGGTTCGCGGCATGGGGGATGATTCCTTCCATTGCCTGGGCGCCGCATTGCGCACCGCCACGCTGCACGCCGACATCGGCTTCCACCGCGCCAGGAGCCAGGGCGCGTTCGATGAAGGCGCTGTGCTCCAGCTCCAGGAATCCCTGCGTCACCTGGAGCGGATGATGATCATTCGCAGCCGCATCGCCGCGGCGGAGCAAGCTCGTGAAAGCGCCTCCGGCGCGCTGAACGCGATCGGCTATGGGCTTTTCACCTTGCTTGCCGACGGACGGCTCATCCAGTGCAATCGGGCGGCGGAGGCGATCGCCGAGCGGCATGACGGTCTCATCGTGCGGGACGCCCGGCTCTCCGCCGCCACTCCCCGCGACCAGAAAGCCATGCAGGCGGCGATCGAGCGTGCCGTGGCGCCGACCGGCTCCGAAGCCAGCGCGCTGCGCGTAGCACGCCGTGGGGGAGGGCATTACGAGGTGTCCGTCGTGTCGGTACATGCGGGGCTGGCGGGGCGTCAGGTGCTGGTGACGGTCACCGATCCCGAGATCCAGGATTCCAGCCTCGCCGCGCGGCTGCGCACGCTTTACCGCCTCAGCGCGAGCGAGGCGGAGGTCGCGATCCGCATTTCCGAAGGCGCTTCGCTCGCCGATCTGGCCGAAGAGCGTAAGGTCGCGATCGGAACGATCCGCAACCAGACGAAGGCGGTGGCTGAGAAGCTCGGCTGCGGACGCCAGGCCGAGATCGTGGCGCTGGTCAGGAGCCTGCCGCCGCTGCGCCCGTCCGCCTGAGCATCCGAGGCGCCAATTTGCCTGCGCGCCCGCTTCTTTCTATCCTGCGGCCAAGACAAAAAGGAGAGGATCATGCGCAAGCCTGTGATCGCGGCCGCTCTGGCCTCGTCGATGCTGCTGGGCGGCTGCGTCACATTGTTCGGCGGCGGCCGCTCGCCCGGCGCCGAACTGATAGGGCGCAGCGCACGGCTGGTGCCGGCACGGGGCGAGCCCTCGACATTGTTCTTCAACAAGGGCGGCCAGGTGCGCGCCATGTTCGGCAGGCGCCAGGCGGCGGGACGCTGGTCGGTCAGGAACCAGCGGCTCTGCTTCCTGTGGGGCGGGAGCTTCCGCGAATGCTGGCCCTATGCGGTCCCTCTCCGCCCGGGCCAGACCCGCAGCATCACCAGCGACCGCGGCAATGTCGTGCGTGTGACGCTTCGCTGAGGCCGCTTGATAAGGCGGTTTGTCGAAGCCCTTGGGGCTCTTCGTGAAGATCTCGCAGCCGCTCTCGGTGATGCCGATCGAATGTTCGAACTGGGCTGAAAGCGAGCGGTCGCGGGTGACCGCGGTCCAGCCGTCCTCCAGCACCTTGCAGGCGGGCTTGCCGATGTTGATCATCGGCTCGACCGTGAAGAACATGCCGGGCCGGAGCTCGGGGCCGGTGCCGGGCTTGCCGGCATGGACCACCTCGGGCGCGTCGTGGAAGAGCTGGCCGAGACCGTGGCCGCAGAAATCGCGGACCACGCCGTAGCGATGCTTTTCGGCATGGCTTTGGATGGCATGCGCGATGTCGCCCAGGCGGTTGCCGGGCTTGGCCTGATCCAGACCCAGCATCAGGCACTCATAGGTGACCTCGACGAGCCGGCGCGCCTTCACCGGCACGTCGCCGACCAGGTACATGCGGCTGGTGTCGCCGTGCCAGCCGTTCAGCACCGGGGTGACGTCGATATTGACGATGTCACCCTCCTTCAGCGGCCGATCGCCGGGGATGCCGTGGCAGACGACGTGGTTTACCGAAATGCAGCTGCTCTTCATGTAGCCGCGATAGCCGAGCGTCGCGGGATAGGCGCCGGCATCATCCATCATCCTGAAGACGAAATCGTCCAGCTCCTGCGTCGCAACGCCGGGCACCACGTGCGGCACGAGCGCGTCCATGATCTCGGCCGCGAGGCGCCCGGCGGCGCGCATGCCGGCAAAGCCTTCGGGCCCGTGCAGCTTGATCGCGCCGTTCCGCGCGGACGGAATGACGTCGTAGCGATCGATGATGTCATATTCGGCCATGGCGGCGATATAGGCGATGGCAGCCGGCTTGGCGAGCCTGTCGCGCTCAGGCTATGGGCGCGGTCATGACGGAACGCATCTGGACGGCCGCGCTGCTGATCATCGGCGACGAGATCCTGTCGGGCCGGACGCAGGACCGCAATGTCGCATCGATCGCGACCTGGCTCAACCTCCAGGGCATCCGGCTCGCGGAAGTGCGCGTGGTGCCGGACGTGATGGCGAAGATCGTGGCTGCGGTGAACGCGCTCAGAGCTGAGAACAATTATCTCTTCACCACCGGAGGGATCGGCCCGACGCATGACGACATCACGGTGGACGCGATCGCGGAGGCGACCGGGGTTTCGGTCGAGGTTCATCCCAAGGCGCGGGCTTTGCTCGAGGCCTATTACGAGACCCGCGGCGGCATCACCGATGCGCGGCTCCGCATGGCCCGGGTCCCGGCCGGCGCCACCCTGATCGAGAACAGGATGTCGGGCGCGCCGGGCATACGCCACGGCAACATCTTCATTTTGGCGGGCGTGCCCCACATCGCCACCTTGATGCTGGAGGCGCTGTCGGGGACGATCGAGGGGGGCAAACCGCTCATCTCGCGCACGATCGGCTGCTGGATTCCCGAAAGCGAGGTCGCCGACATCCTGCGCGAAACGGAACAGGCGCATGAAGGCTGCCAGATCGGCAGCTATCCCTTTTTCCGTGAGGGGCGGGTGGGCGCGAATTTCGTCGTCCGCAGCACCGATCAGGACCGGCTCGATGCCTGCGTGGAGGACCTTATCGGGCGGCTGGAAGCCGACGGGCGTGAGGTCGCGCGGGAAGGGATCTAGCGGAGCAGTCGCCCCGCTCACTCCTGCGGAGCTTCGCGTGCGCTCCAAGACAAGACCATCCCCCGGATGGTCTTGTCTTGGAGCGGGTGAAGGGAATCGAACCCTCGTATTCAGCTTGGGAAGCTGCTGCTCTACCATTGAGCTACACCCGCAACCGGGCTCGATTGCCACAAGCGGGAGCGCCCGGTCAACGCCGCTCGGCCTTGCGGCGGGCGCGGCTTGGCCGCAAGAGGGGCGAAAGGGGAGCGGTGATGGGTGAAGCGGCGGCGCTGAGCAGAATGGCGGGCAGGCTGACGGGGCTCGCGCTCCTGCTGAGCCTCGGCGGAGTGGCGGCGGCGCTGATCGCGTCGGTCGGCGCAGGGCAGGGGGCTTGGCATTTCCGCGGCGCCTTTACCGTGCTGCGCTACGCCTTGTTCGCGGCGATGGCGGGCGGGCTGCTGGCGATCGTCGGCGTGCTGCTCGCGCGGCGGGGCGGCGGGCGAGGGCTCGTCCGCAGCAACCTCCTGGCACTCGCGGTCGCGCTCATCTTCGTCCTTTATCTCGGCAACCAGATCGCCACCGCGCGCAGCGTTCCCGCCATCCACGACGTCACGACCAACTTGGCCGATCTGCCGCGGTTCGACACGCTCAAGGTCCGCGCGGACAATCTCGAGAACGTGCCGGACAATGACGATCCCAAGCTGAAGGTCCTGGACGCCGAAAGCCGCTGGAAGGCGATCCACCGCCAGGCTTATGGCGATCTTCGCCCCCTGCGGCTCAACATGTCGGTGCCGGACGTGATCGCCCGTGCCGAGGCGCTGGCCCGAACGCGCGGGTGGGAGATCGCCAGGGCGGACCGCCAGGCCGGCATCCTCGAAGCCACCGACACGACCTTCTTCTTCCGCTTCAAGGACGACGTCGTGCTTCGCGCCCGGCCGCACCCGGTGAAGGGCGGCACCGAGGTCGACATGCGCTCGATCAGCCGCGTCGGCGGGAGCGACGTCGGCGTCAATGCCAAGCGGATCCGCGCCTTCCTCAAGGACCTTGAGCAAGGGTGAGCGGGAATACGGTCGAACTATCCTCGTCGACAGCCGTTCAGGGGCCATGACACGACTTTTCCACGTCTCCGACCTCCATTTCGGCCGGGAGGACAAGCAGGCCGTCGCCTGGTTCGCCGAGACCGTCCGCGCCGAAATGCCCGATGCGGTGATCTGCACCGGCGACCTCACCATGCGCGCGCGCAGCGAGGAGTTCGAAGCGGCGGGGCGCTATCTGGAGGCGCTTCCGGTGCCGGTCACGGTTGAGCCCGGCAATCACGATCTGCCCTATTTCAACCCGCTCGCGCGTTTCTTCCATCCTTACTCGCGCTACGGCCGCGTCGAGCGGCTGATCGAGCGGCCGCTCGACCTCAAGCATGTTACGGTGGTGCCGCTCAAGACCACCGCGCGCTTTCAGTGGCGGCGCAACTGGTCGTGGGGGGTGGTCAGCCGCAGCGGCCTGACACGGGCGCTGCAATTGCTGAGGGAAGCCCCGGCCGACCATGTGAAGATCGTCGCCTGCCACCATCCGCTGCTCGACAAGGAAGGGCTGGAATCGCAGGGCAAGACGCTGCGCGGCCGCGAGGGGCTCCAGGCGCTGGCGGAAGCGGGCGCGCATGCGGTGCTCTCGGGCCATGTGCACGACCCGTTCGACATCGAGCATGTGATCGCGGGCAAGACGATCCGGAAGATCGGCGCGGGCACCTTGTCCGAGCGGACGCGTTCGACGCCGCCCTCGTTCAATGAGCTGCGGGTGGAGAATGGGGTTCTCCATGTTGAGCTGCGAACATTGGGCGACGCGCCGCCGCTCGCGGTGCGGAGCCCGGAAGTGGCGGGTTAGGGGCTTACCCGTCCAGCAGGGCGTCTAGGTCTCTGGCGCCGTGGACGACATGCGCCACTTCGATCCGGTCGGTGAGCCGAAAATAGAGAATCACATAATTCTGGTGGCTCATCTTGCGCACGGTCCTGCCACCTATGTGTCGGTGGACGGGGAAGCGATCCGGGTGCTCGGATAGGGAGCGGCAACGTTCCAGCAGCTCATCCACGAAGCTGATCGCGCGTTCTGGATTGTCCCGGCCGATCCACTCGGCGATCGCCTCGAAATCGACCTGCGCCTGCCGCGTGATGCGGACTTTCACACCGTCGGCTTGGCGGCCATCGCCTCATATTTCCGGCGCAGCCGTTCCAGCACGGCCTCCGCATCCTCCGACCGTCCCGCTTCGGCATCCTCAATCCCCCGCAAGACCGCCGCATCAATCCGAGTAAGCCGAGCTTCGCGATCCTGGACCAGTCGCACGCCTTCGCGCAGCACGTCCTCGCGGCTAGGGTAACGCCCGCTCTCGACCAGCCCGTCCATGACGGCTTCGACGTCGCTGCCGAGTTTCGAGTGCTCGTCCATGAGCGGGGATATATAGCTCGCTTGCAAGCTCATCAATCCTGGGCGTGGACACAGGCCGTGTTCCTCGTGCCGCCGAACTGCTCTGCCGTCACGGGACTAAATCCCGTGCCGTCGATCCGGTCGCCCGGTTTGAAACCGGGCGCCGGTCGGCCGGCCGCGATAGCTCTTCGCGCTGCTTCGGCGACGCGTTCCGCATCGGCGGCGCTGCGCTCGCCCTTCGACTGCCTGCCAAGGCAGGCGCTCAGGACAGGATTATCGCTTGCTGAACTGGAAGCTGCGGCGGGCCTTGGCGCGGCCGTACTTCTTGCGCTCGACGACGCGGGGGTCGCGGGTGAGGAAGCCTTCGCCCTTGACGGTGGTGCGCAGCAGCGGCTCGTAGCGGGTGAGCGCCGTCGAGATGCCGTGGCGGACCGCGCCGGCCTGACCGGAAAGGCCGCCGCCCGAAACCGTGCAGACGACATCATATTGATCGCGGCGATCGGTGATGTCGAACACCTGGTTGATGACGAGGCGCAACGTCGGCCGGGCGAAATAGACCTGCTGGTCGCGGCCGTTGACCGTGATCTTGCCGGTGCCGGGCTTCAGCCAGACACGGGCGACGGCGTCCTTGCGGCGGCCGGTCGCATAAGCGCGGCCCTGCTTGTCGAGCACCTGCTCGCGAAGCACGGCTTCCATCTGCGGACCCTGGGTCGAGACGCCGTGATCATCGACCTTCTCCTCGCGGCCGCGGCGTCCACCGCGGTCGCCGCCACGATCACCACCGCGGTCACGATCGGAACCCTCGGCCGGAGCAGCGGGTGCATCCGCCGCGGGGGTCGCAGCAGGGGCGGCCGGTGCAGCAGCGGCGGCCGCCTGACCTTCGGCCAGCGCGCCGAGATCGGAAAGCGATTGACGATTGTCGGACATCAGGCACCAACCTTGTTCTTGCGGTTCATGCCCGCGACGTCGAGAGTTTCGGGAGCCTGGCCACCGTGCGGATGCTCGGTGCCGGCATAGAGGTGAAGGGCGCGCATCTGGTCGCGGCCGAGCGGACCGCGCGGGATCATGCGCTCAACCGCCTTTTCAAGCACGCGCTCCGGAAAGCGGCCGTCGAGGATCTTGTCGGCGGTGACCGCCTTGATGCCGCCGATATAGCCGGTGTGCTTGTAATAAACCTTGTCGGTCCGCTTCTTGCCGGTGAACCGCACCTTGTCCGCGTTGATGACGACAACATGGTCGCCCATGTCGACGTGCGGGGTGAAGCTCGGCTTGTGCTTGCCGCGCAGGATGTTGGCGATGATCGAGGCGACACGCCCGACGACCAGTCCGTCGGCATCGATCAGATGCCACTTCTTCTCCACCTCGGCGGGCTTGGCCGCCTTGGTGGTCTTCATCAGAGCCTTCATGGCCTGCGACCTCTTGCGTAAAATGAAACGGCGCCCCCCCCTAATCCCATCAAAGTGGTACTTTGATGGGGACCTAGGGCCGAGCAGCGCTGCTGGAGGCGCAAATGGCGAAGGGGGCCGCTGAAGTCAAGCAAAAGCGGGTGTTTGGCGGGTGGTAATATATTACCCGCTGTTGCCGACCACCCAGAGCCGGTAGCTTTCAGGCGCTTCCTGGATCGGCCAGACGACGGCCGCCGGAACGTCGTAGCTGTGGAGCTCGCCGATGCGGCGGATGAGTAGGGGGGCCTGGCCGGAGGTGGTCTTGAAGAGCGCTGCGACTTCGTCGGCTTCCTCGACCTTACCCTCCCAGCGGTAGATGGAGCGGGTGGGGCCGAGGATGTTGGCGCAGGCGGCGCGGCGCTCCTCGACGAGCTGGCGGGAAATGCGTGTTTCTTCCTCCGCGCTGGGAAAGGTGGCGTAGACGGTGACGATGCCGGTCATGCGCGAAGGGCTTTCGGTTGGGACCCGAGGCTGTGGGCGGTGACGACCGCAGCGGCGAGGAGGAGGGCGGCCATGGCCTGGTGCGCCACCGCGATCCAGAGCTCGACGCCGGTGAGGAGCGTCGCGATGCCGAGGAGGATTTGCAGCGTGACCGTGGCGACCAGGGCGGCCGCGGGGGCGTGGATGCCGCGCTTCCAGGCCTTCAGCGCAAGCGCGATCGCGAGGCCCGCAACGAGGAAGGCGAGCCAGCGGTGGACGAACTGCACGACGATGGGGTTGTCGGCGAGGTTGACGATGAAGGGCTCCAGCATCGGAGTGCCGACGGGGAACCAGTCCTCGCCCATCTTCGGCCAGCTGTTGAAGGCATAGCCGGCGTCGAGGCCGGCGACATAGGCGCCGAACATGAGCTGCAGGCCGAGCGCGGAGAGGGTCCAGATCGCGAGCGTCGACATTCGCGCGGGGCGCGCCTCCTTGTCTTCGGAGAGGTTGCCGAGGTCCATTGCGGTCCAGATCAGGAGCGCGAAGATGAAGAGCGCGAGCAGCAGGTGGACGGCCAAGCGGATGTGGCTGACCTCGGGCCGGTCGACGAGGCCGGAGGCGACCATCCACCAGCCGATCACGCCCTGCAGGCCCCCAAGCACGAGCAGCGCGCTCAGCTTCCAGCCATAGCCGCTCGGGATGGCGCGCTTCACCGCAAACCAGAGCAAGGGGAGCGCAAAGGCGAGGCCGATGAAGCGCCCGAGCAGGCGGTGGGCATATTCCCAGAAGTAGATCTCCTTGAACTCGGACATCGACATGCCCGTGTTCACCTTCTGATATTCCGGGGTGGCGCGATAGGCTTGGAACTCGGCCTGCCAGGCGTCCTCGCTGATCGGCGGGATCGCGCCGGAGATCGGCTCCCAGCGCACCATCGAGAGGCCGGATTCGGTGAGGCGCGTGATGCCGCCGACTACCACCATCAGGAAGACGAGCGCGGCGACGACCTGCAGCCAGGTCGCGATCGCGCCGGGCTGCGCCGTCGGCCGCCGCGCCGCAGCGTTGGGATGTGCCTGTGAAGCCATGATGCGCGATATGGCCCCGACGCCGCCGCTTGCCAATCGCAACTTTGTCGCCTCTTCAAGCGCCATGCCCGCCCACCGCTTCACCCGCTTCGCAGCGATTGACTGGTCCGGCGCCAAGGGCACCCGTCACAAGGGGATCGCCGTTGCAATCTGCGATCTCGGCGATGCTCCGCCGCTGCTGATCGAGGGCGACACGCCTTGGTCCCGCACCGACGTGCTCGATTGGACGCTCGCAACGGCGGCCGCTGCGCCGACCCTTTTCGGCTTCGATCTGTCCGGTGCGTTCGCGTTCGTGGACCGCGAAGCGTATTTCCCCGGCTGGAATGCCAGCCCGCCCGACGTGCGCGCGCTCTGGCGGCTGGTCGAGGCTCATTGTGCGGAGGAGTCCGATCTCGGCGCCTCCAATTTCGTGGATCATGCCGAGGCAAGCCGCCATTTCCGCCGTCACGGCGGCCGCTGCGGCGACCTTTTCCAGCCCGGTGCGGGCCGAATGCGAGTGGTCGAGGAGGAAGAGCGCCGGCTTGGCCTGTGCAATCCGGTCAGCAACTTCAACCTCGTCGGCGCTGCGCAGGTCGGCAAGTCGAGCCTAACCGGCATGCGGCTTTTCCTGCGGCTCGACCCGCATCTGCCCATCTGGCCGTTCGATCCGCTGCCCGCCTCGGGCTCGGTGGTGGTCGAAATCTACACCAGCATCGCCGCCGCAGCCGCGGGCCTGCCGCGCGGACGCACCAAGGTCCGCGATCCCGAAACGCTCGACCTGGCCCTGGCGCGGCTGGGAAGCCGGCCCCACCGCCCGCTGGGGCGCTATGACGATCATGCGACGGATGCTATCCTCAGCTCCGCCTGGCTGCGGGACGTGGCGGATCGGCAGGACTTTTGGTCTCCGCCTTTGCTCACGCCTGAAATCGCGATGACCGAGGGCTGGACCTTCGGCGTGCCTTGACGCATTTGGGGCGGGAGCCGGATTAGCACAGCGGTAGTGCAGCGGTTTTGTAAACCGAAGGTCGGGGGTTCGATCCCCTCATCCGGCACCATATCTGGAAGTCTCATGGTCTACGACGACACCCTCTCGATCACCGTCAACGGGCAGCATCGCCGCGTGCTGAAGGGGATCACCATCGCCGATCTCGCGCTGGAGCTCGGGCTGGAGCCCACGCGCGTCGCGGTCGAGCGGAACCTGGAGATCGTGCCGCGCTCGACGCTGGGTCAGACGAAGATCGATGACGGGGACGATTTCGAGATCGTCACCTTCGTGGGAGGCGGTTGATGAACGTGCTGAGCAAGATTGCGGGCGAGGACAGCTGGTCGGTCGCGGGCCGGACCTTTTCGTCGCGGCTGATCGTCGGGACCGGCAAGTATAAGAGCTTCGAGCAGAATGCCGCGGCCGTGGAGGCGTCCGGCGCCGAGATCGTGACGGTTGCCGTGCGGCGCGTGAACATCGCCGATCCCAAGCAGCCAATGCTGACCGACTTCATCGATCCCAAGCGCTATACCTATCTGCCGAATACGGCCGGCTGCTTCACCGCCGAGGATGCGATCCGCACGCTGCGGCTGGCGCGTGAGGCGGGCGGCTGGAACCTGGTGAAGCTCGAGGTGCTGGGGGAGGCCAAGACGCTCTATCCCGACATGATCGAGACGCTGCGCGCGACCGAGGTGCTGGCCAAGGAGGGCTTCGAGCCGATGGTCTATTGCGCCGACGATCCAATCGCGGCGAAGAAGCTGGAGGATGCGGGCGCGGTCGCGATCATGCCGCTGGGGGCACCGATTGGGTCAGGACTCGGGCTCCAGAACCAGGTCATGATCCGCATCATGGTCGAGAATGCCCGCGTGCCCGTGCTGGTCGATGCAGGCGTCGGCACGGCCTCGGACGCGGCGGTGGCGATGGAGCTCGGCTGCGACGGGGTGCTGATGAACACCGCGATCGCCGAGGCCAAGGACCCGGTGCTGATGGCGAGGGCGATGAAGGCCGCTGTCGAAGCGGGGCGTCTGGCTTATCGCGCCGGCCGCATGGGCAAGCGGCGCTATGCGGACCCGTCGAGTCCGCTGGCGGGATTGATCTGACGCGCCAGCCAGAGGCCTGCCGCGAATGGCAGTGCTTCCTGGAAGCTCAGGACTTCGAAATTGCTCGCCCCCAGGAGGTCTCGATACTCCTCGGGAGCGAGGCTGGCGTGGTAGAGAGGCTCGCCCTGCCACTCGCCGATGGCCTCGCCATGCGCCGGGCCGCTCGTGAACATGAGCAGCGCTCCCGGCTTGGCGTGCGCGGCGAAGCGGCGGAACATTGCGCGCTGGTCGTCAAAGTGCAGGTGGAAGAAGCTGTGCCAGGCGAGAATGGCGTCGAAGCGGTGGCCGAGGTCGAGGGCGCGCATGTCGCCGACCAGCCACTCACCTTCAGGCAAGCGCTGGCGGCACAGCCCGATCAGCGATGGCGAGGAATCGATGCCGGTGACGCGGTATCCGCTTTGGATGAGGTGGTGCGCGATCGGCTCGCCGCTGCCACAGCCGAGATCGAGGATGGACGCGCCCTTCGGCAGCTGGGCGGTGAACGCGTCGACCCATTGCCGCTCGTGGAGATCGCGGCCTCGTGCAGTGTCCCAGGCGGCGGCATTCTCCTCGTAAAGACCGACGATGCGATCATGCGGCATCAGGCGGCGCTGAAGACGTGTGCCGAGAGCGGCGAAGCTGCGCTGTCCCCATAGCCTTGCCGAGACAGCGCCTCCGCGACCGCCGACGTGGCCTCCTCGATCCGGGCGGGATCGCGCTGTTCGATCTCTGATCTGAGAGGACTTCCCTGGCAGAGGCCCAACGCGGCGTCGCGGGCAGAGGCGAGGCGGCTTTCGAGGACGACCGTCTCGCCCGCCGTGTCGCTGAAGCCTGCCGCACGCAGGTCGGCCATGACACGTTCCTTGTCGTGATAGCCGAAGGGCACTCTGTTCAGAAAGCTCGGCGGATCAGCCTGGAAAAGAGCGGCGACAGCGGAGGCGACGATGTCCGAGACCGGGTTCCTGTCCAGTCGGTCCCAGCAATTGAAGAGGAAGCGGCCGCCCGGTCTCAGCACCCGCCGCGCCTCACGATATGCCGCGATGCGGTCCGGGAAGAACATGACGCCGAACTGGCAGACGACCGCGTCGAAGCTTGCGTCCGCGAAGGGCAGCGACTGCGCGTCGGCCGCCATGAAGCTGACATTGGGCGAGCGCACGCGCCGGGCGGCGACGTCCAGCATCGCCTGGTTGAGGTCCGTTGCCACGATCTCGGCTTCGGGCAAGGCGCGGGCGAGTGCTTCCGTGACGATGCCGGTTCCCGCAGCGGTTTCGAGGATGCGGGCCGGACGAAGCTTGGTGACCCTCCTCGCCATGTCTTCTGCATAAGGCTGGAAAAGGAGCGGCCCCAGGCAGCGGTCGTAGAGTGCCGGGATCGAGCCGGCGAAGGCGGCGTCGGTCGAGGTCATCGGAACGGGCTCCCCTGGCGCTGGTTGATGATCTTCGAGGAGAATGAGAATGCCAGACTTCCCCGCGGCGCGCGAGAAGATGGTGGAGCGGCAGATCGCCGCGCGGGGGATCCACGACGAGCGGGTGCTGGCGGCGATGCGGGCGGTGCCGCGGGAGGCGTTCGTGCCGGAGCATCTGGCGGAGTTCGCCTATGAGGATGCGCCGCTGCCGATCGAGGCGGATCAGACCATCTCGCAGCCTTACATCGTGGCCTTGATGCTCGAAGCGGCGGAGCTGGAGGGTTCCGACAAGG
>NZ_CADCWD010000061.1 GCF_902806315.1 uncultured Sphingosinicella sp. | reverse complement strand
GTCCCAGCCCTCGGCCTGCGCCGCGAGCCGCGCCTGCATCATCCGCAGCGCGGGAAGCAGCCGCTTCGTCACCGCAATCGCCGCCGCGACGTGCAGCGCGGTCGGGAAGCTGTCGTTGGACGACTGCCCCTGGTTGACATGATCGTTGGGGTGGACGGGCGCCTTGCCGCCGCGCTTCCCGGTCAGCGTCTCGTTCGCGCGGCCGGCGATCACCTCGTTGGCGTTCATATTCGACTGGGTGCCCGAGCCCGTCTGCCAGATGACGAGCGGGAACTGGTCGTCATGGAGGCCCGACGCGACCTCGCCCGCGGCGCGCTGGATCGCTTCGGCAAGCTCCGCGTCCAGCCCGCCGATCCGCGCATTCACCCGCGCCGCCGCCTGCTTCACGAAGCCCAGCGCATGCACGATCTCCAGCGGCATCTGCTCGCGGGGGCCGAACGGAAAATTCTCAATCGAGCGCTGCGTCTGCGCGCCCCACAGGCAATCGGCGGGCACTTCGATGGGCCCGAAGCTGTCGGTTTCCGTACGGCTATTGCTCACTGGATCTCTCACTCCGCTCGCCCTCCACATATCGAAGGGCTGTTCTTTTGCGGCAGCTAAGGAAAAGGCGGGGCTTCGACAAGCTCAGCCCGAGCGGGGGCAAAGGGCTCCGCGGAGCCGGCTATTTCTTCCGCTTGAAATCCACCGAGACGACGTTGGACCCGTCCTCGATCGGCTCGGCCGCGAGCGGATCGTTCTCGGCCTGCTCGTGCCCCTGCGGCTCGGCTTCCTCGACCTGCGCCTGGAACTGCAGCGCGAAATTGACGGCCGGATCGACGAACCCGGTGATCGCCGCGAACGGAATGACCAGCTTGGCCGGCGCCTGGTTGAAGCTCAGCCCGACTTCGAACCCGTCCTCGGCGACCTTCAGGTCCCAGAAGCGGTTCTGGATGACGATCGTCATCTCGTCGGGAAAGCGCTCCGACAGGTGCCGCGGAATGTCGACGCCGGGAGCGCCGGTCTTGAAGGTGATGTAGAAATGATGCTCGCCGGGCAGGCGGCCGGTGGTCTCGACCTCGCCCAGCACGCGGCCGACGACCGCCCGCAGCGCCTCCTGGACGATCTCGTCATAGGGAATCAGGCTGTCGGGCGTGTTGTCGCTCATGAAGACGACTCGTAGCGCCGCGCGGTAACCGGTCAAGCGCGTTGCGCCGGGAGTGCAAGCTTGGCTAGCTGAGCGGAGGGAGACGCCCACATGCCGATCGACGCCACCAAGCCTTACGACCCCAGCAACATCTTCGCGCGCATCCTGCGCGGCGAGATCCCGTCCAAGCGCATTTACGAGGACGATCACGCGCTCGCCTTTCACGACATCAACCCGCAGGCGCCGGTCCATATCCTCGTCATCCCGAAAGGCGCCTACGTCTCGTGGGACGATTTTTCCGAGCGCGGCTCGGACGAGGAGATTGCCGGCTTCATCCGCGCCGTGGGTAAGGTGGCCCGCGACATGGGCCTCGTCGCGCGCGGCTATCGCCTGCTCGCCAATATCGGCCGGCTCGCAGGGCAGGAGGTGCCGCACCTTCACGTCCATATCTTCGGCGGCCAGCCGCTCGGCCCGATGCTTGGGCGCTGAGGGGGGCGGCGGCCGGTTCGGTCGCCCGACGTTAAACGTCTTTGCGGCTGCGAAATATCTGGCTAGGCTCAAAGGCTCAAAAAACAAGAACCGCCGATCACCGGCGAAAAGGAGTGTTGATGGCTAGTGTCGCGCCGCCCGGGGGCTCCAAAGGTTTTGTCGGACGGATGTTCGCGCGAAAGTCCATCGCGCAGGTTCAGCGCGAAACGCAGACCAGCGAGCTGAAGCGCACGCTCGGCAAGTGGAATCTCCTCCTGCTGGGCGTCGGCTGCATCATCGGCGCGGGCATCTTCGTCCGCACCGGCAGCGCCGCGGCGCTGCACGCGGGTCCCGCGGTTCTTCTCTCGTTCGTCGTCGCCGGCATCGTTTGCGCCTTTGCGGGGCTTTGCTACGCCGAGCTGTCCTCGACGCTTCCGGTGTCCGGATCGGCCTACACCTACGGCTATGCGACCCTCGGCGAATTCGTCGCCTGGATCATGGGCGCCCTGCTCCTCCTCGAATATGGTCTAGCGGCGTCCGTCGTCGCGGTCGGGTGGAGCGGCTATGTGGTCAGTCTGCTCGCCGACTTCGGCCTCGTCATTCCGCCCCAGTTCACTGGCCCTGCAGGCTATACGTTGATGAGCGAAGGCCAGCCCGTCCTCGTCAACGGGCAGACGGTGACGACCCTCTTCAACCTGCCCGCCTTCCTGATCTGCCTCGCGCTTGCGGGCCTTCTGGTAGTCGGCGTGTCGGAATCGGCGAAGGTCAACAATGTCATCGTCGCCATCAAGGTGAGCGTGCTCGTCGCCTTCATCGTGGTCGGCGGCCTTATCGTCCTCTCCAACTTCGGACAGTTCAGCGCGGCGAACTGGACGCCTTTCATTCCGCCCAATGAGGGCGAGGGCAAGTTCGGCGTCGACGGCATCATGCGGGCCGCCTCAATCGTCTTCTTCGCCTATATCGGTTTCGAAGCCGTCTCGACGGCGGGTCAGGAAGCGCGGGACCCGAAGCGCGATATGCCGTTCGGCATCATCGGCTCACTGGTGGTCTGCACCGTCATCTACATGTTGGTGGCGGCGATCATGACCCTGCTGGTTCCCTACAATCAGCTCAACGTTCCCGATCCTGTCGCGGTGGTCGTGGACAATTTCGGCCCGACCTGGAGCTGGCTCGCAAAGATCATCAAGGTCGGCGCGATCATCGGCCTCACCTCGGTCGTGCTCGTGCTGATGTATGCGCAAACCCGCATCTTCTACACGATGGCTCGCGACGGCCTGCTGCCCAAGGTCTTCTCCAAGGTGCACCCGCGCCTCAAGACCCCCTACATCAACACCATCCTGGTCGGCCTGATCACCGCGATCGCGGCGGGCTTTTTCGACATCAACGTGCTCGGCGACATGACCTCGGTCGGCACGCTCGCGGCCTTTGCGATCGTCTGCCTGTCGGTCATCTACCTGCGCCGCTCCGCGCCGGAGCTGCCGCGGGGCTTCAAGGTGCCGCTCTACCCGGTTCTGCCGGTGCTCGGCATCCTGTCCTGCCTCTACCTCATCACCACCGTTCCCTGGAGCGTCCTCCAGTTCTTCCTGTGGTATATGCTGGGCGGGATCGTGCTCTACTTCGTCTACGGCATGCGCAATTCGAACCTGCAGCATGGCGAGATGCAGGACGATCAGCCGGATCTCCCCGCTTATCCCGAGGATGCCGGCACGGTCGGCGGCGAGCCGAACATTCGGCCCTGACCCAGGCAGGCACCTGAAAGAGAAAAGGGAGGCTTCGGCCTCCCTTTTTTTGACTCAGATCAGGTCGAGCTTGACCCGTTCGTTTCGAGCGAAGTCGAGAAACGTCCGTGCTGCGCTTCTCGGCTTTCGCTCAAAGCGAACCGGATTCGGCGGACGAACCCAGCAGAAAAGCGTTTTAGCCGAGTTTCGCGGCGACCAGCGCCTTCAGATCCGCTTCCGGGCGGGCGCCGTAATGGCTGATCACTTCGGCCGCGGCGATGGCGCCGATGCGAAGGCACTCTTCGATCGAGCGGCCCTGCGCGTGACCCGCCAGGAAGCCGGCGGCGAACAGGTCGCCCGCGCCGGTCGTGTCGACGACGCGCTCCACGGGCTCGGCGGTCACGGTGAACCGCTCCCCATCCTTCACCGCCATCGCGCCGTCCGGGCCCATGGTCATGACGAGCAGCGGCACCTTCGAAGTGACGAGCGCGAGCGCGCTCTCGCGGTCCTCCACCTGCGTAAGGCAGAGCAGCTCCTCCTCATTGACGAAGAGGATGTCGATCAGGCCGTCGTCGATCAGGCTCTGGAGGTCGGCGCGGTGCAATTCGATAATGAAGTTGACGGACAAGGTCATCGCGACCTTGCGCCCGGCCGCGCGCGCCACCTCGATCGCCCTCCGCATCACCGCGCGCGGCTGCTCCGGATCCCAGAGATAGCCTTCGAGGTAGAGGATCGAGCTGCCGCGCACGAGCTCCTCGTCCAGGCTCTCCATCGGCAGATAATGCGAGGCCCCGAGCAGCGTGTTCATGGTCCGCTCCCCGCAGGGCGTGACGAGGATCAGAACGCGGCCGGTCGGCGGTTCGCCCGGCCGTGCGGGCGTGTCGAAGCGAACGCCGTGAGCGCGCATATCGTGCGTGAACACGGCGCCCAGCTGGTCGTCCGCGACCTGGCCGATGAAGGCGCAGCGGGCGCCGAGCGCCGCTGCTCCGGCGAGCGTGTTCGCGGCCGATCCGCCGCTAATCTCCCGGCCCGAGCGCATCCGGCTGTAGAGCGTTTCCGCCCGCTCGGCGTCGATCAGCTGCATGCCGCCCTTGGTCAGTCCTTCGGCTTCCAGGAAGGATTCGTCGGCGGTTGCGATCACGTCGACGATGGCATTGCCGATGGCGAGCACGTCCAGGCTGGTGTCGGTCACAGACTTCTTTCTTTTTTGGCTGATCGGGGAAAGCACGCGCCCTAGCGGGCGATCAACCGGCGGGCAACCTGAGCGATTGACGGGTGAGCCCGTGTGCGCACATCAGGTGCGAAGCGGGAGACTATGATGAACTTGAGCATGCGTTGGGCACCTGTCGTCGTGCCGCTTTTCCTCATTTCCTGCGCGCCGACCGCGACCACCCAGCCGGCGCCTCGCGCCGCCGCCGCGGCTCCTGCGGTCGTCACGGGCCTCGCCGCCGTCATGGGCCAGAGCGCCGCCACCCTTCAGTCGCGCTTCGGCACGCCCGCTCTGGACGTCCGCGAGGGCAGCGCCCGCAAGCTCCAATTTTCCGGGCCGGTCTGCGTCCTCGATACCTATCTCTACGAGTCCCAGCAGGGCCGCGAGGCTGTGGTAACCTACATCGACGCCCGCCTCCTCGACGGCCGCGACATCGACAAAGCAAGCTGCGTCGCGGCACTGATGGCTAAAGGGCAGACGCGCTAATATCCTGCCCCGGATTTCCGGGGGAGGGGGACCACCCGAAGGGTGGTGGAGGGGCGTTGCTGAGTCAGAAGGTCCCTCCACCATGCTTCGCATGGTCCCCCTCCCCCGCAAAGGCAGGGGAGAACAACTTCGACAGAGCCCACTGTGCCGCCTCGTCAACTACAGGATCCTCATCCCCCACCAGCTTCCGCAACGGCTCCACAAGCGCCGCGCTCCCGCTATTCCCAGCCGCAATCGCCGCATTGCGAACCATCCGCCCCCGCCCGATCCGCTTGATCGGCGACCCGGCGAACACCTGCCGGAACCCGGCATCGTCCAGCGCCAGCAAATCGGCGAGAGCCGGCGCGACCAGCTCCGCCCTCGGCACGAAGGCCTGGTTGCGCCGCGCCGTGTCCGCGAACCGGTTCCACGGGCACACCGCCAGGCAATCGTCGCAGCCATAGATGCGGTTGCCGATCGCTTCCCGGAATTCGTGCGGGATCGGCCCCTTATGCTCGATCGTGAGGTAGGAGATGCAGCGCCGCGCATCGAGCCGGAACGGCGCCGGAAACGCGCCGGTCGGACACGCGTCCAGGCACGCGCTGCACGATCCGCAATGCACTGGGTGGGGTTCGCTCGGCTCGATCTCGCCGCCCAGCTCCAAACTGGTGTAGATTGCGCCCAGGAACAGCCAGCTCCCGTCCGTCCGGCTGACGAGGTTGGTGTGCTTGCCCTGCCAGCCCAGGCCCGCCGCTTCGGCGAGCGGCTTCTCCATGACCGGCGCGGTATCGACAAACACCTTCAGCTCGCACCCGGCCTCCGCCACCAGCCACCGTGCCAGCGCCTTCAGCGCCTTCTTGACGGTGTCGTGATAGTCCGCGCCCTGCGCATAGACCGAGATCCGCCCGACCTCCCGCTCGCCCGCCAGCGCCAGCGGATCCACGGCCGGCGCATAGCTCATCCCCAGCGAGATCACCGAGCGCACGTCCGGCCACAGCCCGGCCGGAGATCCCCGCCGCTGCGCCGTCTCTTCCATCCAGATCATGTCGCCATGCGCGCCCGACGCCAGCCACTCGCGCAGCCGCTCGGCCGTCCTGGGCGCCGCGTCCGCCCGTGCAAAGCCGATCGCGGCGAAGCCCAATGCCTGGGCCTCCGCCTCGATCCGCTGGCGCAGCTTCTGCTTGCTAACCGTCACAACCCGCCGCTACCACATTGATCCGCAAAGGGGACGTGCCAAGGTGGGTGGGCTCGCAATAGAAGCAAGGGGCCTGTTCAAGGCCTTTGACGGCAAGGCCGCGGTGGACGGCATCGACCTCGCCGTGCCGGAAGGGACGATCTACGGCGTGCTCGGCCCCAACGGCGCGGGCAAGACCACGACCTTGCGCATGCTGCTCGGCATCATCGATCCCGACCAGGGCCACCGCACGCTGCTCGGCCGCGAGCGCCCGCTCGAGGCGGCGCATCTTGTCGGCTACCTGCCCGAGGAACGCGGCCTCTACCCCGCCATGACCGCCCGCGACGCGATCGCCTTCATGGGCGCGCTGCGCGGCCTGCCGCTCGAGGTCGGCAAGAAGCGCGCTGCCGGCATGCTCGCGGAAAACGGCCTCGGCGACTATGTCGACAAGCCGATCAAGAGCCTGTCCAAGGGCATGGCCCAGACCGTGCAGCTGTTCGGCACCATCATCCACCGCCCCAAGCTGATCGTCCTCGACGAGCCCTTTTCCGGCCTCGACGCGATCAACCAGGGCCGGCTCGAGCACCTCATCCGCGCCGAAGCGGAAGCCGGCGCCACCATCATTTTCTCCACCCACGTCATCGCCCATGCCGAGCGCTTGTGCGAGCGGATCGCCATCATCGCCGGCGGCAAGGTCCGGTTCGAGGGGCGCGTCGCCGAGGCCCGCGACCGCCTCCGCCCGCAAGTTCGCCTGCGCACCCGCCTCACGGACGGCCCCTGGCGCTCGGCGCTTCCCGCCGATGCGGCCAATGAGAACGGCGTCTTCCACTTCGAGCTTCCGCAAAGCGGCATCGAGCCGCTCCTCAAGGCGCTGATCGAAGGCGGCGCCGGCATCGAGGAACTCTCGATCGAGCGCCCCGGCCTTCACGACGCTTTCGTCGCCATCGCCGGCGAAGCGGCGGCGCGCGAGATGCGCTCCGCTCAGGAATCCGAGCTGGAAACCGCCTGATGAACAGCCTCCTTCGCTCCGCCTTCGTGATCGGCCGCCGCGACTTCATCGCGACAGTCTATTCCAAGACCTTCCTGCTCTTCCTACTCGGGCCCTTGCTGATCATCGGTCTCTCGATCGTGCTCGGCAATGCGACCGAGCGCATGGCCCGCGACGATCTCAAAGCGCGCGTCGCCGTGATCGCGAACGAAGCCGAATTCGCGCAGATCGCCGCCGCGCACGAGCGCCTCAATCCCAGCTTCGGCCAGCGCGAACTCCCCGAACTCGTCCGCGTCGAGCCCGATTACGTCCTCGACGCGCAGGTGCGGGAGCTGCTCGCGGCCAAGGACAAGCGAATCCTGGGCGTGCTGACCGGCGGCCTCGCCCGCCCGATGCTCACCGGCGCCGTCAGCGAGACCGGCGCCATCCGCAATCAGGTCGCCCTCATCCTGAACGAAGCCGCGCAGCAGGGCGCGCTCGCCCGCGCCGGTTACCGGCCGGTCAGCCTCGGGTTCGTCAAGGTCGATGAATCCGCCGGCTCGCTCGCGTCGCTTCGCGCGCTCACCGCCCGCATGGGCCAGCTCCTGCTCTTCATGCTGACGGTGCTGCTCGCCGGCATGCTGCTCTCCAACCTCGTCGAGGAGAAGACGAACAAGGTGATCGAGGTGCTCGCCGCCTCCGCTCCGGTGGACGCCATCTTCATGGGCAAGCTCTTCGCCATGCTCGCGGTCTCGCTGGTCGGCGTCACCGTCTGGGCGGCCGGAGCGATCCTCGGCCTCACCTTCTTCCCGGCCGGCGAAAGCCTGCCCGAGCCCGCGGTTGGCTGGCCGCTCTTCGTCCTTCTCGTGATCCTCTATTACAGCGCCAACTACCTGCTGCTCGGCGCGCTCTTCCTCGGCATCGGCAGCCAAGCCGCCTCGGTCCGCGAAGTGCAGACGCTTTCCATGCCGGTCACCGTCGGCCAGATCCTGGTCTTCATGTTCGCTTCCTTCGCGGTCGGCCCCTTCAACAGCTTCCTCGGCATCGCCGCGGCCGTTTTCCCCTTCAGCTCTCCGCTCGCCATGATCGCCCGCGCCGCCCAGACGTCCGAGCTCTGGACCCACCTCGCCGCGCTCGCCTGGCAGGCGGCCTGGGTCTGGCTCACCATCAAGCTCGGCGCCAGCCTGTTCAAGAGCAACGTCATGAAGTCCGGCACCCCGAGCATCTCGCTCCTCCGCCCCCGCCGAAGCTGACCCGCGTTAGATCTCCGATCTTCGCCTCCCAAACCTCACCCGCCGCCGCGCTCAAGGCCTTCGATCCCCCACCCGCCGCGATCCCGCGTGCCCTGCCATGGCCGCACGGACGCCGCTCTCCAGGCGGCGCGCCGCGAAGAACATTCCGAGCAGGACCCAGAGGTGACGGGCATCTTCAAATGACCCGCCCAGCCCGTGATAGGCAAAGGCGTTCAGGAAACTGAGGCCGATGCCCAGACGCACGACATTTGCGCCGGTCGGATCGAACCTCAAAGGAAGCGTGCCGCGGAAGACCTGCGCGATCAGGAACATCAGTCCCGCGAGGCCAACCAGCCCAGCCTGGGCGGCGATGTTGAGGAACATGTTGTGCGCGTCGGTCAGCTTCTGATGCACACCGGACGGGCTCAGGTAGCGCACTTCGACGGCCTCGATGCCGATTCCGTGGCCGAGCACCGGATTGAGAGCGAATTCCCGCAGCGCCGCGGTCCACGTCAGGAAACGGCCGGCCGGAGCCAGAACCAGATCGATCCCTGGGATGCGAATGAGGAACGGCGCCGTCGGGTGTAGAAGAGGCGTTACGGCCATGGCGAGGACGAACATCGCCGCCGCCGCCACCCCGCACGCCGCTGCCCCGGTGGCGAGGCGCGGCGCGTCGTCCCGGCGCAGAAGCCAGATCCAGATGCCGACGGTAAGAGCGATGCCGCCAAGCCCTGGCGAAATGGTCGGCAGCGCCGCCAGGCCCGTAAGGGCGAGCAGGACCGCGCAGGCGCGCTTCGACAGCCACTGCAAATGCGCGCCCACCAAGATGAGCCCGATCGACACGGTCAGATAGTTGCAGAGCATGTTGGCGTTGAAAAACGTGGAGGCGAGCCTCGGGTAGGAGCCAGGAGGCAAGGTGCCGAAATGAAAGCGCGCGTAGCGCATGATCGGGCCGTCAGGCGCGACCGGGAAGCTGACCAGGGCCGCGACGGCAATCAAGGCGACGACTGCTGTGGCCGCAAGCCACGCATAGACGATGTTGCGAAGGTCGTTCGCCGTGTCCGTCAGATTATCGACTAGCACCGCAAGCAACGCCAGATAAATCATGGTGCCGACTTTGAACGCGCTTTGGCCCGGGTCGCTCGAGGCCGCTACCGAAAGCATCGCGCACGCGAGATAGATGGCGACGGCCCAATAGCCGCTGCTCCATCGAAAACGCGTGCCGCCCCGCAGTAGCGCAGCCGCCCAGGCGCCAGCCGCTGCGAGGAAGACGATGTCGGCCGCCACGACCGGGTAGCGAACGGCCGGCTTCATGAAGGCCAGTGAAAAGACGAGCACCAACAGCAGGCGCTTATGAAGCATGTGGTCCCCCGAGGCCCGTCAGGGGCAGATTCGGTCGCTTGTACAGCAAAGGGGCTGCCCTTCGATATGGCCCGGAGAGAGGTTCAAAGGCGACCGTGCCGGGTCCGCGTGCGGAGCGGTTCCCGGTGAACGTCCGGATGCGTGTGGAGCGGAAATCCTCAGACCGCCGGAGCGGAAACTGTGACCAACGGCATCAACCGTTGAACGCGCCCGATCCCTGGGGCTCCAGGTGGAGGTAGCGCTGGTTGAAATCGGCGAGATCGCGCATCCGCCGCCAGTCCGGGAAACGGATGCGGCGCTTGTCTCGCGCGATGAAGCCCTGGCTTTCGAGTGCCATGATCGTCCGGTTGACGTGCACGGGAGTGAGGCCGAGCGTGTCGGCAAGCTGCTCCTGCGTCATCGGAAGCTCGTATCCGTTCTCGTCGGCCAGGCCTTGCGCTTCCAGCCGGATCGCGAACTCGCAAAGCACGTGGGCGAGGCGGGAGCGTGCGTCGCGGCGGCCGATGTTCAAGACCCATTCGCGGAAGATCGACGCCTCCACCAAGATCGCGACCAGGATGGCGTGGCCGATCGCGGCCCGGCTGCGGGCGAGCTTCTGCAACTCGGCGCGGGGAATGATTGCGACTTCCGCCCGCGTCAGCGTCTGGACGTTATGGTCGGCCACGTCGAGGAAGAGGTTCTGGAAGTCGAGCGGCTCGCCGGGAATGTGGACGGCCACGATCTGCCGGCTGCCGTCGCCGGTGAGCTTCTGGCGATATGCGAAACCCGAGACCAGCACCGCGCAGACTTCCGGGGCATCGCCCTCGCGGACGGTGTAGCTTTGGGCTTCGAGCGTCTTCAGCGTGTAGGGCAGGGCGAGGATCGCCTGCCGGTCCTCCTCGTCCAGGCGAGAATGTGTCTCTAGCTTCCGCAACAGAAGATCGAGCGGGCTTGAGGTAGCGGCCACGAAGGTCTCCACGCGAAAAAGGGCGGGAGCACGAAGCATCTCTCGGTCGCTTCCGCCCGATGTGCGTGGAAGCGATTGTTGATCTATGTCATATTTGAGACGGAGCGTCCCATCATATGATAGAATTCCAGAATAAACATAGATTTAGATCAGGCTGCCTGCCATAAGGCGGGCATCGCCGAGCAACGTTTCGGGCCTCGGTGACTGAGAGACCGTTTGCGCTCCCGCCCCCGATTGAGCGGAAGCAGCTATGCCTCTCTATTTCTTTCATCTTCGCGACAGCGTCGACATCCTCCTCGATCCGGAAGGCCGCGAGTTGAGCGGCGCAGACGCCATCCCAGAGGCGGCGCTGAAGGAGGCACGCTGGATCATCGGCCACGAAGCGATGAGCGGCCGCATCCGCCTGGACCAGCGCATCGACGTGGAGGACGAGTTCAAAAACGTCCTGCACAGCGTGAACTTCGTGGACGCGGTAGAGATCGTCCACCCGTAGCACGTCGTCGGGCGGCTATTCGCACTCCAGCAGGACCGCCTCCCGAAAGGGGAGGTCGAGCACGCGCAGCCCGTTCTCGTCGTCGACTTCGATGATCGACAGCAGCGGCAGCCTCCCATCCATCGCTTCGCCGGCGATGATGGAGCGTGCGCCGATCGTAGCGGCGGCCAGCACCGCATCGCCATCGGCAAGTTCTACGCCCTCGTCATCGATGACGTAGCCTTGGGATTGTCTCAGGTGGAAAAAGTAACGCATACAGAACCTCCCCGACCCTGTCGGGAAGCTCCGTAATGCGGCCTTCGCTTCCCGTCCTTATCAAGCGTTTTCGCCGCCATGCTAACATAGGTCTATTCTGCTGCGGGCGAGCTCGGCTCAGTGAACGAACCGCGCCACCACGTCGCGATAGCTGCGGCTCACCTTCACCTGGCTGCCGCTGTCGAGCACGAGGAAACACTCCCCGTTGGTGTGCGGCTTCACCTGGCGGACGAGGTCAAGGTTGACGATCGTGGAGCGGTGGACGCGCTGGAAGCGGCGCGGGTCGAGCCGCTTCTCCAGGTCCTTCATCGTCTCGCGCAGGATCAAAGTGTTGTCGCCAGTGTAGATGCACATGTAATCGCCCGCGGCGTCGATCTTCTCGATCGTGTCGACGTCGACACGGAAGATCTGGCCGCGATCCTTGATGTTGATGAGCTTCTCGTAGCGGTTGGAGGAATGCGCGTCCTCGACGCCGTCGACGTCCATCGATTCCGGAGCCACTTCGGCGAGCACTTCCTTGAGCCGGCCCACTTCCTCCACGCCGCGCCGTTCCGCGAGGCGCTGGCGGATGCGCTCGAGCGTGTCGGCGAGCCTTTGCTCCTCCACCGGCTTCATCAGATAATCGGTCGCCTGCGCCTGGAAGGCGCGGATCGCATGGTCGGAATAAGCCGTGACGAAGACGAACAAAGGCGGCTCGACTTCCATCAGGCCCTGAATGACCGAGAAGCCGTCGAAGCCCGGCATCTGGATGTCGAGGAAGACCAGGTCCGGCTTGTGCGTCTTGATCGACCGGATCGCCTCGCGGCCATTCGAACAGGTCTCGACGATCTCCACATCCTCGTGGCGCTCGAGACGGAGCCTCAGGCCCTGGATGGCAAGCGGCTCGTCATCGACCAGGATGGTACGAATGGTCATTTCACTTCCTCGGACTGGAATTGGTATGGAATTTCGATCGTAACGCTGAAGCCCCCCCGGATGTTCGTTTGAGTCTCAAAACGATGATCCGCGCCATAGGCCTGCGCCAAACGGTCGCGAATATTCGCCAGGCCGACTCCGGTCGATTGCTCGGCCCTGACGGTATAGCCGCTGTCCGCCCCCGGCCCGGTATCCTGCACCGTCAGCTCCACCCTGTCGCCCTTCCTGCGCGCCTCGACCAGGATGTCGGCGCCTTCCTCCTGCGGCGTCACCGCATATTTGATCGCATTCTCCACCAAAGGCTGGAGCAGCAGCGAGGGCAGCCGCGCGCCCACCGCCGCCGGATCGATGTGGAAGCGGGCGCGCAGGCGCTCCTCGAACCGCATCTTCTCGATCTCGAGGTAAAGCTTCAGCGTCTCCACCTCCTGCTCGACGGTCACTTGTCCGGTCGGTTCGTTGACCAAAGTGTAGCGAAGAAAGGATGACAGCCGCGAAAGCATCGCATTGGCCCGCTCGGTCTGCTTCAGCAGCACCAGGGTCGAGATCGAGTTGAGCGTGTTGAACAGGAAATGCGGGTTCAACTGGTAGCGCAGCATCGCCAGCTGCGCGGAACTCGCCTGATGCTCCAGCCGCAGCAGCTGGTCGGTCTGCTGCTCCAGCAGCAGATAATAATTGATGCCGTAATAGAGCGCCGACCAGGCGGCGAGGAGGGAGAAGGTCAAGAGGATCGAGCTGAAGAACTGAAGCCCGGCGGGCCGCGAGCCGGGACTGAGGAAGGTGGCGTAGCTCCAGGTCTCGATCGCCGAAAAGCCGGCGGAGGCGAGCAGCACCAGCGCAATCGAGATCGTCCACGTGACGAGCGGCCGCAGCCTGATCAATCGGCGGAAGGACGCGGCCATCAGGAGGGTGATGGAATATCCGGTCGCGGTGAGGAGGGCGGTGTGGATGACGAAGCTCCACCCCATCGCATTGGCGATGCCGGTGAGCGTGCGCAGGACGAAATAGCCCGCCCAGCCGGCCGACTGGAGGATCCAGAAGGCGCGGTTCTTGTCCTCGAAGAAGGGCTGCTGCTGGAGGCTGATCGGTCCCCAGCTCTTGGCCGACCTGTCCGTTACCGGACCGGCCGCCTGTGCCGGAGCGGGTGCCGGCGCGTTTATCTGAGGAGAGCTACTTGCCACCGACCGCCTTCTTAGCGGGCAAGACCAGCATCGACCAGTCGCCAGCTTCGGCGACATGCCTCGCCACCGCGGCGCGGACATCCTCGGCCGTCATTGCGGCGTAATCGGCGCGGAACGTGCGGGCGAGCTCCACCACCTCCGGCTCCCGCACCCAGTCTTCAAGCGTCGTCATCCAATAGCCGTTGGTCTTCACCCGCCGGTCGATGCCGGTCAGGATCGGATTCTTCGCCCGCTCGAACTCCTCCGCGCTGACGGGCCTCGCGGCCAGCTCGGCCACGGCCTCCCGCGCAATCCGCAGGAACGTGCCCGTGCTCTCCGGCTTCAGCTCCGCGGCCGCGTAGAAGATGCCCCATTCGGGCAGTTCCTCAGACGTGCTGGAGATGGCGCTCGGCGAATAGGATGCGCCCTCCGCCTCGCGCAGCCGCTCGAACAGGCGCGACTGGAGGATGTTGCCGGCCAGGCTCAGCGCCCGCCTTTCCTTCACACGATCGACGCCCCCGAATGTGTTCCAGCCGATCGCGGCAAAGGCCTGGCTCGCATCGCCCTGGTGGGTGAAGATCTTGGGGGCTTGGTTCGGCTGCGGCGGCCGAACCGCCCGCGAAGCCGCCGGCACCGGATCCGACCTGCGCGCCGGCAGGGCGGCCACCGTCTTCTTCATCGCCTCGACCGCGGTCTCCAGATCGACGTCGCCGACGATGATCGCCTCGATTGGCCCGGTGGCGAGCAGGGGCGTGAAATAGCTCTGAAGGTCCTGGACGCTTACCGCCGCGATCTCCGCCTTCTCGACCGGAGCCCAGCGCTCGTCCCCGCTACGTGTGAAGCCCCCAAGCTCCCGCCCCGCGCGGGACGTCGCGGAGGCGAAGCTCAGATCGTAGCTTTGCAGCGCACCCGACTTGAAGCGCGCGAACAATGGCGCGTCCCAGCGCGGATAAGCGAGCTTGGTCGCGAGCAGCCGAAGCTGATCCCCCAGCTCCTGGCCATTGGTCGCGCCCTGCAGCTCGAACGCATCCTCCCCGACGCCGAAGCTCATCCCCATGCGGCGTCCGGTCATCAGCCGCTCCATGCCGTCGAGGTCGAGATCGGCAAGGCCCGACGGGGCGACCAATCCGCCAAGCCAGGCAAGCGACGGCCGGTCCGGCCGGAGGCCGACAACACCATTGCCGAACCGCAACTGCACGCCGACCGAGCCCTTCTCGAATTCGGTGCGCTTGAAGGTGAGGCTCGAGCCGTTGGCGAAGCGGACGATCGTCACGTCCATGTCCTCGATCCGCTGGCGCGACACCTCGCGTCCCGGCGGCCCGAGCGGCGGCAGGCTGTCGATGCTGACCAGGCGCTCGGCCTGGCGCGCCGCGGGCACGGCCCGTTCGGCCGAGGCAAGCGCAGCGCTCAGCGCCGCATTGCCGCCCGGCACCGGCTGCGGCCCGAGCAGCACGAAGCGCGGACCTGCGCCGGTGAAGAGCGACTTCATCGCCGCGCCCACGACCGCCGGCTTCATCTGCGGCCCCAGCTCGGTGACGATCGCCTGCACGGTCGCGGCGGTTGTGACGATGCTGCCGCGATTGATCGCATTCACCATCTGCTGCGCACGCTGCTGCGATCGTATCGTGGGTTCGCTCTCCACGCCCGAAGCGGCGGACGTCTTGAGGTTGCGCATCTCGCGCTCGATCTCGGCCGCGCTCGGCGGCGTCCGCACCGCATCGGCGATGATCGCGAAATTCTGCTTCAGCGCCTCCTGCCACTTGCCCTCGCGCACGGTGATCGAGAGCTGGGTCACGTCTGCGACGTTGGTCGATCGGCTCTCCGAAACGCCTGCATTGACATATTCCGCCTCGCCGCGTGCCTTCGCCTCGAGGCGGCGGTTGAGGATGCGCGCGGCGAGCGAGCGGGCCAGGTCGATGCGCTCCTCCGCCTTGGTGTTGGCGGTCTGCACATAGGGCCGAAGCCAGATCACGGCGGCCGAATAAGGCGCGCCCGGATAAGCGAGCGAAGCTGCCCGGCTTTGCGGCTCGGCGATGCGGCCGTAATCGGGCTCACGCGGGGGCTGGCCACTCGCCTGCCAGTCGCCGAAGCGCTTGGCGATCAGCGCCTCCATCATCTTGGGATCGGCATCGCCAACCATGATCACGGTCGTGCGGTCGGGCCGGTACCAGCGCTCGTAAAAGGCGCGCATGCCTTCCGGGTTGGCGCGCCCAAGCGTCTCGTCCGTGCCGATCGTATCGCGGTTCGCGACCTTCAATCCGGCATAGAAGATTGGCCAACTCGTCTCGAGCATTCGGGTCGACAGCTCGGGCCGCCGCCCCTTTTCGGCCAGGATCACCTTCTTCTCGGCCTCGACGATCGCCGGGTCGAACAAGGCGGTGTCGACCATCTCGGAGAGGACATGGAGGCTGGTGTCGAGGCTCGCCTGGTCGGCGCGCGGGAGGTCGAGCTGATAGACGGTCTGGGTGGCGCTGGTCGATGCGTTGGTGTCGCTGCCGAAATTCGCGCCCAGCTTCTGCCAGATGCGCCGCCCTTCGCCGTCGCCGAACGCCTTGGTGCCGCGAAACGCCATATGCTCGATGAAATGGGCCCATCCGCGCTCATGATCCTCCTCGTGAAGCGCGCCCGCCGCGATCCGCACGCGCACCGACACTTGGCCCTCGGGAAGAGCGTTGCGGCGGACGGCATAGCGCACGCCGTTGGGCAGCGTGCCGAACGTCCAGGCCGGATCGGGCGCGATGTCGCTGCCTTTGTAGAACCAGCTCGCATCGCCGGCGGCGAGCGCAGGCGCGCCGACGATCAGCAGGAGGGCAAGGAAGCAGCTTCTCATCAGTTTCATTGGATCGCTTCACCAATTCTGGGTGCGGCTGTCGAGCGTGAATGCCCTTCCGGCATCGCCCGCGCCTGTGCGGCAGGGACGTAGTCTGCCTTAGTTTTCCGCTCCTCCACGTTGACTCTCGATGAATGCAAGAGGAACATAATAGGAACAACCGAGTCTGTGAGTCGCTATGCCTGCCTTGTCGCCAACCCGGTCCGAACGCCTCGCCGCCCTGCGCGCCGAAGTGCGGGCGATCGAATCGGCGGGGGTAGAGAAGGCGCGTGACTGCCTGCCTTTCGGCATCGAGTCCATCGATGCGCGGCTCGCTGGCGGCGGGCTTGCGGTTGCGGCTTTGCACGAGGTGACGGGCGCGACGGCCGCGCTCAGCGACGATGCCGCCGCGACCCTGTTCCTCGCCGGCATCGCCGCGCGCTTGGGGCAAATGCGGGCGGGCGGGAAGGGGGATGTCCTTTGGGCGTTCAGCCGCCGCGACCTGTTCGCGCCTGGCCTTGCTTTGGCGGGTCTCGCACCCGCGCGGGTCATCTATGCCGAATGCGGCAGCGACGAGGATGTGCTCGCGGTGATGGAGGAGGGGCTTCGCCACCGCGGCCTCGCTGCCGTCGTCGGCGAGGTCGGCCGCGTCCAGATGGCTTCCACCCGCCGGCTGCAGCTCGCGGCGGAGGAGGGGGGCACGACCGCGCTCATGCTGAAACGCTGGCGGCGGAGCGAAAAGGATCCGCTCGCGCTTCCTTCGTCGGCCGTCACCCGCTGGCGGATCGCCTCGGCGCCTTCGACGCCGCTGCCGGTCGAAGGGATCGGCCGCCCCCGCTGGCACCTCAACCTCGTCCGCCAGCGCGGCGGCGAGCCCCACGAATGGATCATGGAGTCCTGCGATGCAAAGGGTTGCCTCGCTCTACCTGCCGAACTTCGCGATCGATCGGCTGAGGCGGATCGATCGGATGAGAGTCGGCGGGCAGTCGCCTAAATCCTCCCCCGCTTTTGCGGGGGAGGGGGACTACCCGAAGGGTGGGGGAGGGGCCCTGCTGACTCAGACGGCGCTTCGCGCCGCCCCTCCACCGGATTTCATGCGGTCCCCCTCCCCTGCAAATGCAGGGGAGGAATGGCTTCCCCCCGCCCGCCTGCCCGAAAACACTAAGGAGCGAGCCCAGCTCGTCGCGCTAAGGGAGCGGCTCGAGCAGGAGAAGGAGGGCGCCCCGCTCGAGCCCGGCATGCGCATCGAGGACTGCTCCTGCCCGCGCGGGGGCGGCTGGCGCCCCGGTTCTCGCTGGGCGAAGGGCGAAGATGCCGACGAATGGCTGGACCGCCGCATCGCCCGCAAGACGGCGGAAAAGGCGGCGCTCCAAGCCAGGATCGAAACCCTTCCCCTCCACCAGCGCCCGCCCATGCGCGAGCTCGGCCGCCGCAGCGAACCTGCCGAAGTGCCGTTCCGAAAGGGAAGGGGAATCATGCCCTCCCCCGGATTTCCGGGGGAGGGGGACCACCCGAAGGGTGGTGGAGGGGCCGCGAGCAAGGCGAGCACTTCTCTCGGCGGCTTCGCCGCCGCCCCTCCACCGCGCTCCGCGCGGTCCCCCTCCCCTGCAAATGCAGGGGAGGATATTCTTGTCACCACCCGCCGCGACGGGCAGCGCGTGGTCCTCGCCGCCGCCTGCCCGGCAGCGCAGGCGCTCGGTCTCCATCCCGGCATGCCGCTCACCCAGGCGCGGGCAATGATCCCCGGGCTCGACATCCGCCCCGCCGACCCCGAAGGCGACGCCGCCGACCTCAACCGGCTGGCCCGCCACGCCGCCCGCCACTGGACGCCTTTGGTGATGACGGTGCCGGGCGAGGGCCTCTGGCTCGACATCGGCGCCAGCGTCCATTTGTTCGGAGGCGAGGAGACGTTCGCCCGCCGCCTGCTGCGCCTCTGCCGCCGGCTCGGCCTCACCGCCCGCATCGCCATCGCCGGCACCCCCGCCGCCGCTCACGCTTTGGCCAAATGCGCCGATGCGCCCCTGACCCTCTGCCCCTCGGGCGAGGAAGCCGAGGCCATCGCCCCGCTGCCGCTCTCCGCCCTGCGGCTCGAACCCGCGATTGTGGAAACGGCCCGGCGCCTCGGCATCGAGAGGATCGGCGAACTCGCCGCCATGCCCCGCGCGCCCCTGGTCCGCCGCTTCGGCGGGGAGATGGTCGCCCGGCTCGACCAGGCGCTCGGCCGAGCCGCCGAGCCGATGGACCCGGTCCTGCTTCCCGATCCGCCCCGCGTGTCGCTGCGCCTCGTCGAGCCGATCGCCACCGCCCAAGCCATCGGTCAGGTTCTGAGCGACCTCGTCGCCGCCTTCGTCGCTCTGCTGGAGGAGCGGGGCATGGCGGCACGCAGGATCGCGCTTGTCGCCACCCGGGTCGACGGCGCCGAGCAGCGGTTCGAGATCGGCACGGCTCTTCCCACCCGCGACGCCGCCCACCTCCACCGCCTCCTGTCCATGAAGATCGAGGAGATCGAGCCGGGCTTCGGCATCGAGGCGATGAGCCTCACGGGCGGCCATGTTCAACCGCTCGCCCCCCGCCCGATCGACAGCGATCTGAGCGGCGAAGAGCCCGTTCCCGATCTTGCGCCCTTGATCGACCGGCTGGCGACGCGGCTCGGCGAACGGCGCCTGTTCCGCATCGGCGCCGTCGAAAGCGACGTTCCCGAGCGCTCGTTCAGGCCTGTTCAGCCCTTTGCGGCTCTCGATCCCTGGCGCGACCGCTGGCCCCGTCCTGCGCGCATGCTGTCCCGTCCGGAGCGCATCGAGAATGTAGTTGCCTTGCTCCCGGACGGCGCGCCGCGCCGCTTCACCTGGCGCGGCAAGTCATACCGCGTCCGCAGCGCCGACGGCCCCGAGCGCATCTACGGAGAATGGTGGCGCCGACCCGCCGAAGCCGATGCGGTGCGCGACTATTTCCAAGTCGAGGACGAGCAGGGCGCCCGCTTCTGGCTCTACCGCCGCGGCGACGGCCTCGACGCCCGAACCGGCGATCTCAGCTGGCACATGCAGGGGATGTTCGGGTGAGCGGGTTAGACACGCGCGTCGATTGCGCTGACATGTCCAGCAGCACCATAATCGAGGATTGTTCGATCAGCCGTCAGCAGAGGACAAGGCCATGTCCGTGCGGTGGCGATGATCATTCGATCGGCAGGGTCGCCATGGATGCTTCCTGGCAACTCGCCCGCAGCAACTGCAATCTCGGTTTGAATATCGGTTACAACGACACCCTCAAGCGTGCGGAAGCGGCTTACCCAATCCCCTATGGTTGCGCCAAGATCGAGCCTCCTCCTGCTCACCAGCAGGGAAACCTCCCAAAAAGTTATGACGGAGATCGCAATGGCGGCCTGAGCCATCGCATCCTCAATCGTTTGCCTGGCTTGGGTTCCAAGCTTCTGGTTTCCAAGCGTGAACCAGAGAAGAACATGGGTATCGAGGAGGATCACTCCTCTGCTTCCCACAAACCTTTTTCAGCATTCCAAGGCTGGTCATATGCCGGGCTGGTGAGGTCATCGTCCGGGTGGATGATGCGCATCGTCCCCTTCATGCATCCAAAGAACAGCTTCTGTTTCGTTGGAGCCTGGGCCGGCTTGATTTCGACCATCGGGCGGCCGCGCTGGGTAACAGTCACAGCTTCGCCAGTCTGCTCCACCTCCCTCATAATGCTCAGGCACTTCGCCTTGAACTCGGCGGCCCCAATCATCTTGCCCATAATCCAGATCCCGAAAGTGACTACATCACCTAGTCACTTTCTGGGGTGATAGCAATGTATACCGAGCTCCAGGCCACCACCCACTTCAGCTTCCTGCGCGGAGCCTCAAGCGCGGAGGAGCTGTTTTCGGCTGCGAAGATGCTGGGCCACACGGCCTTGGGCGTGACCGATCGCAACAGCGTTGCCGGTCTCGTCCGCGCCTTGGTTGCTGCCGACAAGACAGAGGTTCGGCTGGTCGCGGGCTGCCGGCTCGACCTGATGGACGGCACGTCGCTGCTGGTCTGGCCGGAAGACCGCGCCGGCTGGTCCCGCCTCACACGCCTTCTCACCAAGGGCAAAGGCCGGGCCGTTCCGAAACGGGGGGAGAAGGGGCAATGCTTCCTCCATTGGGAGGATGTCGAGGCGCATTCGCAAGGCCTGGTCGCCGCTTTGCTCCCCGACATGCCGGACGCCAAAGCGAGGGCGGCTCTGGCGAGTATCTCCGACATCTTCGGGAAGCGCGCTTACAGCGCACTCACCCATCATCGCCGCCCGGGCGATGCACTGCGCCTGCACGAGCTCGACCGAATGGCGCGCCTTTACGGGGTCCGCAGCGTCGCGACGGGCGACATACTCTACGACTCTCCGGACAAGCGCATGCTTCAGGATGTCGTCACCGCGATCCGCAACAAATGCACGATCGACGATTTGGGCTTTCGTCGTGAGCGCTATGCCGACCGGCACCTCAAGAGCGTCGCGGAGATGGAGCGGCGCTTCCGCGACCATCCCGACGCGATCCGCGCGACCGCCGACATCGCCGATCGCTGCACATTCTCGCTTCGCGAGCTCAGCTATCAATATCCCGACGAGATCGTGATGTCGGGCCGCTCGCCGCAGGAAGCCTTGGCGGAGATGACGCGAAGCGCTCTTACCCGCATCAAGATATCGGAAAAGCACCAACCTTTAGAATATACCGAGCTTCTCGAGCATGAGTTGAGGCTGGTCGCTCAGCTCGGTTACGCGCCCTATTTCCTGACTGTGAACTCCATCGTCGCTTATGCGCGCAGCCAGGGCATCTTGTGCCAGGGGCGCGGCTCGGCGGCCAATTCCATGATCTGCTACGTGCTCGGGATCACCTCGATCGATCCCGTCCACCACAAGCTCCTGTTCGAACGCTTCATCTCGGAGAATCGCAACGAGCCGCCCGACATCGACGTCGATTTCGAGCATGAGCGGCGCGAGGAAGTCATCCAGTGGATCTATGAGACCTATGGCCACCAGCATGCCGCGCTCACCGCCGTGGTGAGCCGTTACCGAAGCCGCGGCGCCGTTCGCGAAGTCGGAAAGGCGCTCGGCCTGCCGGAAGACGTAACCGCCAGCTTGGCAGGGCAGATCTGGGGTTGGTCTACCGAAGGTGTCAGCGAAAAGCATCTCGACGAGCTGAACCTCGACAAGTCCGACCCGCGCCTCTCCCAAACAATTGAACTCGCTCGCCAATTGATCGGCACGCCGCGCCATCTCAGCCAGCATCCGGGGGGCTTCGTCCTTGCGCGTGACCGCCTCGACGATCTCGTGCCGATCGAGCCTGCCGCAATGGCGGATCGCCGCGTCATCGAATGGGAAAAGGACGATATCGAGGAACTGAAGTTCATGAAGGTCGACGTGCTCGGCGTCGGCATGCTCGGCTGCATGCGCCGCGCTTTCGACCTGCTGCGCGCCCACAAGGGCATCGACATGGGCATGGCTTCACCTCCCCTTCAGGAGGACGATCCCGCCACTTTCGAGATGATCCAGCGGGCCGACACCCTGGGCGTCTTCCAAATCGAGAGCCGCGCGCAGATGAGCATGCTGCCGCGGATGAAGCCGAAGGAGTTCTATGATCTCGTCATCGAGGTGGCGATCGTTCGTCCCGGCCCGATCCAGGGTGACATGGTCCATCCCTACTTGCGGCGGCGGGAGGGGAAGGAGGCGGTGGTCTATCCGTCCGAAGCACTTCGTGAAGTGCTTGAAAAGACGCTCGGCGTGCCGCTTTTCCAGGAGCAGGCGATGAAGGTGGCGATCGTCGGAGCGAGCTTCACTCCGGCCGAAGCGGATGCACTGCGCCGCTCGATGGCGACGTTCAAGTTCACCGGCGGCGTGGGCGCCTTTGGCGACAAGCTGGTGAATGGCATGATCGCCAACGGCTATACGCGTGAGTTCGCCGAGCGGACCTTCAAGCAGATCGAGGGTTTTGGCAGCTACGGCTTCCCCGAAAGCCATGCGGCCAGCTTCGCGAAGATCGCCTACGCCTCGTCCTGGCTGAAGTGCCACCATCCTGACGTGTTCTGCGCCGCTCTCCTCAACGCCCAGCCGATGGGCTTTTACGCCTCCGCCCAGATCGTCCGCGACGCGCGCGAGCATGACGTCGAGGTGCGGCCGGTGTGCGTCAATGCAAGCGAATGGGATTGCACTTTGGAAGAAGGGAAGGGGCCAATCCTCCCCCTCCGCCTCGGCCTGCGCATGACCTCAGGCCTCAGCGAAAAGGAGGCCGAGAAGATCCTCGCCGCTCGCGCCCTCGGCCCCTTCGCCTCCGCCGAAGACGTCTGGCGCCGCGCCGCCGTGTCCCGCGGTTCGCTCGAGAAGCTCGCCAATGCCGATGCTTTCCATGGCCTAGGGCTCAGCCGGCGGCAGGCGCTCTGGCAGGTAAGGGGGCTTCGCGATGCGCCGCTCCCCCTCTTCGCCCAGCTGCGCGAAAGCGAGCGGGAACCCGCCGTCTCGCTCAATCCGATGACCGAAGGCCGCGAAGTGGTGGAGGATTACCGCCACACCCAGCTCACCCTTCGCGCCCACCCGCTCACCTTCCTCCGCCCCGAGCTGGAGCGGCGCGGCATCGTCACATGCCGCCACCTCGATCGGGTGAAGGACGGCCGCAAGGTCGAGGTCGCGGGCATCATCCTCGTCCGCCAGCGGCCGGGCTCCACCAACGTCACCTTCATCACCATCGAGGACGAGACCGGCATCGCCAACGCGATCCTCTGGCAGCGCCGCTTCGAGGCGCAGCGGCGGATCGTCATGTCGTCGGCGATGATCAACGTGAAGGGAACCGTCCAGCGCGAGGGCGGCGTCATCCACATCATCGCCGACCGGATCGAGGATTATACGCCCATGCTCCGCTCGGTGGGCGAGCTGGACTTTCCTCACCGGCCCGGTCCCGGCGACGCCGTCACCCATCCCGGCGCGCCCGACCGCGGGGAGAAGGACTGGAAGGTCCGCGACCATTATTACAAGCCTTTCCGCACCGCCGACCGGGAGGAGGCGATCCGCCAGAAGACCCGCGACTTCCACTGACCCGTCGGCTAGAGACTCGCCCCATGACGTACCGCTTCCTCATCCTCGCCGCCGCTCTCACCGCTTCCGCGGCCGCCACCGCCCAGCAGCCGCCGCGCGTGGAATCGCCCGCGCCACGCGACCTCGTCGAGGGGATCGGCTCCGGCAATAGCGACGCCGCCATCGCGCAGGCGATCGCCGAAGCCAGCGCCCACCCGCTCGGCACGCTCGAAAATCCGATCCGCGTCGGCGGCCCGGAGGGCGAACGCGCCTATCTCGCGCGGCTGCGCTGCTCGGACGGCCGCGCGCCCGGCGTCGGCGCCAGGGCTTCCGCGGGCGTCGGCGCCTACGGTTCGCTGGTGGATTCCTATTCGCTCGATTGCGGCGCCGCCGCGCCCGGCAAAGTCAGCCTGGTGCTCGACAAATACCATGCCGATCATGCGGAGCAGGGCGCTCCTGCGGGTTTCCAGATCGCCCGCTGAACAGCGGCGTCAATCTCCTCCGCCTCCGCCGTCACCTCCGCCATCTCCGCCGTCGCCGCCCGCGTCCGAAGATGAGTAGGTGTCGTTCCAATGCGCCTCCACCTCCGCCCGCTCCCGCGCGTCGTCGATCGCGCCGCCATCGGCAAAAGTGAAGCCGCCGTCGCCATGCCGACTATAGCGTCGCCCACCAAAATCGAAGTCGCGCCGCCGCCGCGAATATTGGAAAAGCGCTGCGGCCCCGATCACCGCCGCCGCACCGATCAGCCAACCAATCATCGCTTCACCTCCCGAACAGCTTCAGGTTTCTCCAACTTGCCGCGGGGATCAACATCCTTCAGGAGGCGAGGCCATGCGAACCCTGCTCAAGCGCATCGGCACGGTAATCCTGTTCGCCCTGATCGCGCTCTGCCTCGCGCCGACGCTCGTGCCGCCATTCCTCGACCGCATCTATTATGAAGGCCCGCGCAGCGACCATTTCGACGGCAAGCGCTTCTTCAATCCGGGGTTTCCGGCGTATCGCGGCAGCCCAGGAGGCTTCCTGACGCGCTTTCTCTCGGGCGGACGCGCCGAGTGGCCGAGCCAGGTGCCGGTCAAGGCCGGCTATCCTCCCGCCGAGGCCACCCTCTGTCCGCGGCTCAAGGGCGCGGTCGTCGAGAATTGGCGCCGCTGCGTTGACAGCGTCGATCCCAATCTGATGGCTGTCACCTGGATCGGCCACGCGACCGTGCTCGTCCAGGCTGGCGGGCTCAACATTCTCACCGATCCGATCTGGTCGGAGCGTGCTTCGCCCTTCTCCTTCGTCGGCCCAAAGCGGGTGCGGGCGCCGGGCATCCGCCTCCAGGATCTGCCCAAGATCGACCTCGTCCTCATCAGCCACAATCATTACGACCATATGGACCTGCCGACGCTGAAGCGGCTGTGGGAGCGCGACCGGCCGGTCATCGTCACCAGCCTGGGCAACGACACGATCCTGCGCGGGGCGGGTGTAGGAGCGAGGGCTCTCGACTGGGGCCAGTCGCTTCCGCTCCGGCCCGGCGTCCGCGTCAATATCGAGCGCAACCATCATTGGGGCTCGCGCTGGGGTACAGATCGCAACCGCGCGCTCTGGTCCGCTTTCTCGGTCGACACGCCGGCGGGCAAGATCTTCTTCGCCGGCGACACCGGTTGGGGCGACGGCTCCTGGGCGCGCGAGGCGGCCGCGCGCGGGCCGTATCGCCTCGCCATCCTCCCGATCGGCGCCTACGAGCCGCGCGACTTCATGAAGACCAACCACATCAACCCCGAAGAAGCGGTGCGCATCTTCGAGGCGCTCAAGCCGACGCAGGCCCTAGGCGTCCACTGGGGCACCTTCCAGCTGACCTTCGAACCAATCAACGACCCGCCCCAGCAGCTTGCCCGCCTGAAGCGCCAGCGCGGGATTGCTCCCGACCATTTCATCGCAACCGAAGTCGGCCGCCCGTTCTTCGTCCCGCCCGTTACGACGGCTTCAACCGATGCTCCCCGGCGGCAACCCTAATATGCTAGCGGTCGTCTTCAGGCGAAGCGTCGATGGTGATGCTAGATAGGCGCTCGCTGAACATGCTGGCGATTTTTGCACCGCCGACAAAGAGGAGCGTGCCTAAAGTGACGCAGATCACTCCGAACAGGAGTGACAGGAGGAGTCCAGGAACGCCATATACTGGCGCGCCTTTCAATCGGACGGTGTTGAATCCCAACATGGCTGCGATGCCGAAAATCGAGCTTATCACCGACCAGATCGCGACGTTCGAGATAAAGCCAAACTTGAACAGGGCACCCACGCGGAGCTGTTTAAAGGATACCTTCTGCATACCCTAGGACTCCTTCTCCAGCGTCGGAGCAATCGTTGCCGTCGGCTCGTATCCTTAAGGAAATGGACGAGCGTCTGCTTGCAAGTCGCAGTTCACGGCCGGTTGCCTGATCCTTGCCCAAGCTTGCACCTGCGGAGCAAGGCTCAGGTCCGCGTACAATCCCCAGTCCGGCGCCCCGTCGTCTTCGCCTTGATGTTCATGGTCATGCCGCCGGGAAGGCCGCTCGTATTCATGTCCATGTCGAGATCGTATGCCGTGGAGCTGTAGTTGCCGCTCATGTTCATGATCACCTGACCGGGCATGCCGGCGCCCGAGCAGGTCATCACGCCCGTCATCTTGCCGTTATCCATTTTCCAGTCCTGATAGGTGCAATTGTTGTTGCGCTGCGCCGCCAGGAAATTGGCGCTCGGCTTCGCCGCCTGCTCGGGCGTGATGCAGTTGCTGACCGTGCTCTTCTGCCCGACCATGCTCTTCAGCGCATCCGCGGGAACGCCCGGGGCGGTCGCGGAGATGATTTCGTTCACTGCTTCCCACTGGCCCGGTTCGATCTTCATTTCCTTGAGCTCTTCGGCCACTTCGTCCGCGCTCATGTTGCGGGACTCGCTGCCGTCGCCGCCGGCCTTTGATCCGCAAGCGGGAAGCACGCAGAGGAGGGACGCGGCCAGCAGGGTATTTCGCATTCGTATGTCTCCTTGGATCCTCACGCCTTCGCCTCCTCGGCGGTCGGCGCGCAAGCGGCGCCGGTGCGGCGGCCGGTGAGCTTCGACTGAACGTTCACGTCGCCCGTTCCGGAAAGAAACGTCGAAAGGCTCTGGTTCGCCTCGATCGTTTCGGCGGTGTAGCTGCCGTCCACGGTCATGCGTATGTCGCCGGCCAAGCCCTCGCGCTTGCAGGTCAGCTGCGCGTTGAGCGTGCCTGCCGACATGTAGAAATTGCTATATTCGCAGTCATAGCCCTCGCCGGCGAACAGCCCGGCGGGCGGCTTCTTCGCGTCGGCATCGGCCTGGGTGACGCAGTGATTGCCGGTCGTCTTGGTGCCTTCGGGCGTGTTGATGGCGGGCGCACCCTGGTCCTGCTTGGTGAGCTTGGTGACCGCCGCGACCGTTTCCCACTGGCCGGCCGCGAGCTTCAGATTCTTGGTGGCTTCGGCCTTGGCTTTCGCCGTGGCGGCTGCGTCGTCCCCGCCGCCGGAGCAGGCGGCCAGGACGAGAAGTGGAAGCAAGACCAGGCTGCGCATCGGATCCCCCTACGTTGTTGCGCGGAAGCTAGCGGGGCGAGCGCGGAATGACCATATGGAAGCGATGGCGATTGCGATCAGAACCGGGCTTGCAGAGCCGGAAACCGGCGAGGATTTCGTACCCCACCGTCCCCAGCGGCCGGAAAAGGCGGAGGGCGGCAAGAGCCTGCGCATCGTTTCCGACTACCAGCCGGCGGGCGACCAGCCGACCGCGATCGCCGAGATCGTGGATCAGATGCAGCAAGGCGAGCAGACCCAGGTGCTGCTCGGCGTCACCGGCTCGGGCAAGACCTTCACCATGGCCAAAGTGATCGAGCAGCTTCAGCGGCCGGCGCTCGTGCTCGCGCCCAACAAGATCCTGGCGGCCCAGCTCTACGGCGAGTTCAAGAGCTTCTTCCCCGACAACGCGGTCGAATATTTCGTCAGCTATTACGATTACTACCAGCCCGAGGCTTATGTGCCGCGGTCCGACACCTACATCGAGAAGGAAAGCTCGGTGAACGAGGCGATCGATCGGATGCGCCACTCGGCCACCCGATCGCTGCTGGAGCGGGACGACGTGATCATCGTCGCCTCGGTGTCCTGCCTCTACGGCATCGGCTCGGTCGAGACCTATTCGGCGATGGTCTTCAGCCTCAAGAAGGGCGAGACGCAGGACCAGCGCGAGATCATCCGCAAGCTGGTCGCCCTTCAATACAAGCGCAACGACCAGGCCTTCGCCCGCGGCAATTTCCGCGTCCGCGGCGACAATCTGGAGATCTTCCCGTCCCACTATGAGGACACGGCCTGGCGCATCAACTTCTTCGGCGACGAGATCGAGGAGATCGTCGAGTTCGACCCGCTGACCGGCAAGAAGATCGCTTCGCTCGAGACGATCAAGGTCTACGCGAACAGCCACTATGTGACGCCCGGCCCGACGTTGAAGCAGGCCATGGAGGCGATCCGCCACGAGCTTTCCGAGCGGCTGAAGGAGCTGGTCATCGAGGGGAAGCTTCTCGAGGCGCAGCGCCTGGAGCAGCGCACCAATTTCGACCTGGAGATGATCGCCGCGACCGGCTCGTGCGCCGGCATCGAAAATTACAGCCGCTTCCTCACCGGCCGCCTTCCGGGCGAGCCGCCGCCGACGCTCTTCGAGTATCTGCCGGAAAACGCCCTGCTGTTCATCGACGAGAGCCACCAGACCGTGCCGCAGATCGGCGCGATGGCCCGAGGCGACCACCGACGGAAGATTACGCTCGCCGAATATGGTTTTCGCCTGCCGAGCTGCATCGACAACCGGCCGCTGCGCTTCAACGAATGGGACGCCATGCGCCCGCAATCCGTCGCCGTCTCGGCGACGCCAGGCGGCTGGGAGATGGAGCAAACGGGCGGCGTCTTTTCCGAGCAGGTCATCCGCCCCACCGGCCTCATCGACCCGCCGGTCGAGATCAAGCCGGTGGAGGATCAGGTTGACGACCTCATCCACGAAGCGAAGATCACAGCCCAGAAGGGATATCGCACCCTCGTTACGACGCTCACCAAGCGCATGGCGGAGGACCTCACCGAGTTCCTCCACGAAGCGGGGCTTCGCGTCCGCTACATGCACTCCGACGTTGAGACGTTGGAGCGTATCGAGCTGATTCGAGACTTGCGCCTCGGTGTCTACGACGTGTTGGTGGGCATCAACCTGCTGCGCGAAGGTCTCGACATTCCCGAATGCGGGCTCGTCGCGATCCTCGACGCGGACAAGGAGGGCTTTCTGCGCTCCGAGACCTCGCTCATCCAGACGATCGGCCGCGCCGCCCGCAACGTCGAAGGCCGCGTCATCCTCTATGCCGACCGGGTCACCGGCTCGATGGAGCGGGCGCTCAACGAAACCAACCGCCGTCGCGAGAAGCAGCGCGAGTATAATGAGGCACACGGCATCACGCCGACGACCATCAAGCGCGACATCGCCGATCTCCTCGCCGACGTCTCGCAGCGCGACGGCGTGGTGGTCGACACCGGTGACGACGAGCGGCCCCACCTCGTCGGCCACAATCTGCGCGCCTATGTCGAGGATCTGGAGCAGCGCATGCGCAAGGCCGCCGCCGACCTGGAATTCGAGGAAGCCGGCCGCCTTCGCGACGAGATCCGCCGCCTCCAGTCCGACGAGCTCGGCCTTCCGGACACGGAGAAGCGCGCCCTGCCGCGCGGCAATGCCATCAGCGGCAAGCCGGGCACCAGGACCACTCGCTACGGCAAGCAAAAGGCGGCACGGGCGGAAAAAAGGGCGAGGGCAGCCCGCCGCTAGCGCGGGACTTTCGAACCTGGCAAGTCGCCGCCCAGCGGGATCGAATTCCCGGCGGCACGGTTGAACAGGCTGTGATGTTGCGGAGCGTGTTGATGAAATCTTTGCGTGCGGTTTTGGTGGTCGGATCAGTGGCGGCCCTGGTCGGCTGCGTTCCAAAGCGCGAAGCGCCTCCACCGCCGCCCAGGCAGCAGCCGCAAACCGTACAGCGGCCCAGACCCACCCCTCCGCCGCCGCCCCCAGCCAATTGGCAGGAGGTTCCGCTGACACCCGGCGGCTGGGCCTACAATGTGCAGGGCAACATCAGCCAGGCGATGTTCGGCTCCGGCAACGGCGTCGCCAACTTCATCGTCCGCTGCGACCGTGCTCAACGCCAGGTCTCCTTCTGGCGCCCGGGCGCCACGACGGGCAACATGATGACGGTTCGCACCACACACGGCGCGCGCAACTTCCCGCTCTCGGTGCAAAGCGGACCGCCGCCGTCCGTCTATACCGCGCTTGCCGCAAGCGACCGCTTCCTCGACCAGATGGCGTTCAGCCGCGGCCGCTTCACAGTCGAAGTGCCTGGTGCGCCCATGCTGGTGATCCCGGCCTGGCCGGAGCCCGCACGCGTGGTGGAGGATTGCCGGGGCTGATGAGCCAGGATCGACTTCCCACACGACTGTTGTAGAAAGCCGGCGTGGAGAAGCTTGCCGACCCGCCCCTCAAGCGGATCCTCGAACATCGATGGACGCCCCTGTTGGGGATCCTGTTGCTGGCTGCATGCATCCGGCTGGCGACCATATCTCTTGCATCGATCCATCATCCTGACGAGCTCTGGCAATATATCGAGCCAGCCAACGGCATCGTGTTCGACCGATGGGTCATTCCGTGGGAATATCGGGCCGGCATCAGAAGCTGGCTGATCCCGGTACTCCTCGCAGCACCGATGGCGCTGGGTCATGTCCTCGCCCCGGGAAGCTCACTTTTCCTGATCCTGCCAAAGATACTGGTGGTTCTGGTTTCTCTAGTCGTGGTCGCTTATTCGGCCGCCTTCGGGCTCCGGCTCTCGCGGCTGCATGGGCTGGTTGCCGGGTTCGTCGCGGCCACGTGGGTCGAACTCGTCCAGTTCGCACCGCGAACGATGTCGGAACCTCTGTCCCTCGCGCTCTTCCTTCCCGCGGCTTACCTGCTGACGCTTCCGTCTGAGCGGCTAACCCGGCGCAACTGCTTGATCGCCGGGCTCTTGTTGGGGCTTTGCTTCGTAGTCCGTTTCCAACTTGCGCCCGCCTTGCTCGTTCTGGTGCTGATCACGTGCTGGGGCAGGTTGCGTGAGACGCTTCCGCCACTGATTGTCGGGGGGCTCGCCGGCCTAGCCGTGGACGGCATCGTGAACGCGGCGATGGGTCAAACACCCTTTCTGTGGATCTTCGAGAATTTCCGCCTGAACCTCGTCGAGAACAAGAGCGCCCATTACGGTGTCGCTCCGCCCCAATGGTATTTGACCCTGCTGCTTCCTCTATGGAAGGCGGCTATCCTCCCGATCCTGCTGCTCAGTTTCCTGGGCGCCCGCCGATATCCCGTTTTGCTTGCAGTCGCGATCGTGAACATCGCCGCTCACTCCCTCATCCCTCACAAGGAATATCGCTTCGTTCTTCTTTCAACCGCGTTGATCGTGCTCCTGGCTGCCATTGGGACCGGCGAAGCGGTGCGCTGGTTGGCGAGAAACGCTTCGATTAGCGGGCTGAGGATCAGAGCGGTCCTTGCCTGCGCAATTTGGGCAGTGACGTCCACGGCGATCGGGCTCTCTCTCCCATATCGAGACTTCTGGACGAGCAATGCCACGATCAACACATTGCGCTTTGCCAACACCGTGCCGGGCGTCTGCGCGCTGGCGCTCTACGATCTTCATTTCCCGCTTGGAGCCGCTCGAACCTACTACCGGCAAGACACGCCGATCTACGGCTTCTTCGGTCCACTCGCGCAAACAAGCGCGGTGGAGGCGGGCTCCAGCTTCAACCTGGTGATGAGCCATCCAGGCCGCGCCCCGGAAATCGGAAGCGACTACCGACTGCTGAAGTGCTCGGATCGTCGGCCAGGGCGCAAGCAGTTTTGCGTTTATCAAAGACCGGGTGGCTGCGCGGGACCTGCAGATCCGAAATACGAGATCAACGCCGCTCTGACCCGGACCGGACACTGAACATGAGTTCCGCCGGGCCACTCACACTTTTCGAACCTCCTTTCGACGATGTCGCCCGCTCAAGCCTCCTCACGAAGCTTCGAAAGGTCGCAGCGCCTACTTAGAGGGGAGTAGCGGCAAGTCGCGGTGGACGTAGCCGGTCAGGATCGTCCCTGCGGGAACCGAGGCGCTCTTGCCGGAGATGAATGCCCCGATCGCACCTGAAACAAACCCGGTCACGATTGCGGCGGCTTCGCTGCTGGCGCCTTTTTCCGCCTGCTCGCCGTCCAGCCGAATGCGCCTGTCGCCGACACTTGCGTAGAGCAGGCGCAGCTCGAGCCCTCCCGCCTTTCCATAAGGGCCTTTCGCCGTCTGCTTCGCGATCTCGCCAAAAGCGGGCGATCCCCGGGGGATCGCTATGTGGCTGCCGACCCGGACATCTTCGTCCACGATCATCTCGAAGCGCTCACCCTGACGGTTCGTCTTGCTGTGCAGCGTCGTGACGGTCTTCAGCCGCACGGCGGTGCCGGCTTGCAGGACCAACTCGGCCTTGCGGGCGCCACCCGCCGGCGTCCCGACCTGGGCTGTCGGAGCCGACACGAGCAGCAGCAGGGCGGCGATGCTCACTTCGCCGCTTCGCCGGCTGGTCGAAGCATGGACGTCGCGGGATCGAACAGCATGTCGGTTTCGATGTAGGCGCTGAAGATCTCGCCTGCCTTCAGCCGGGCGTTGTTGCCGGGGGCGAGCAGCCCCAACGGGCCGAGGCCGAGCACGCCGAACCCCACCTGGGTGGTGCCTTTCTCGCCCTTGGTCTTCGTGTCGCCGCTGATCGGGATTTGAGCTCCCCAAGCTTCGATGAAGAGCAGACGCGCCGCAATCCGTCCGGCTTTCCCGATCGAACCGCTTTTCTCCGCGTCCACGACTTCGCCCCAAGCCTTGGTGCCGACCGGGATCACAGTCGTGCCGCCGATCGTGACGGGCTCGTCGACCCGCAGCACGAAGCGGTCACCGGCCTTGGCTTGCCGCGTGCTGACCTCGTTGAGAACCATGAGGCGAACGAGCGTGTCCCGCTCGACCAAGATCGTGCCCTGCGGAGCCGTGGCCGCTTGGGACGTGGTGTTCGGCTGCGGCGGCGCAACCGCTTGCAGCGCAAGTGCGATACAGAATGCGAGCATGAGCCGCTCCCAAAGAGGAGCCGGGCGCCGAAGCGCCCGGCTCATCGTCTTAGTTGGCGGGCTTGTCGGCAGCCGCCTTGGCTGGGCCCGTAAAGCGGATCGCGGTGCCGGTTGCGTTGGTCTTGCCCCAGCTGAAAGCGGAGACGTGAGACTCACCGTAATTCGCCTTGATCACGGCGTCCGCCTTCAGCTTTTCGGCGCGCTCCCAGAGCTCCTCGTAAATCTTCGTCTGGTTGGCTTCCTTGCTGAAGATGGTCGCCTTGCGAACGCCGGCCTTGACCTCACCGATCACCTCGTAGGGACGGTCGGTGATGTCGTGCGGGAAAACGGGAACGCCGACTGCCTCGTTGACGACGACGAAGGCCTTTTTCGGCTTGTCCTTGGCAATTGCGGGCTGCGACGCGGCAGTCGCGACGAGGAGTGCGAGCGGCAGAACCTTGAGCAGTTTCATGATTATCCCCCTTGTTGAAGCGCAAAGGATCGAACGGAACAGATTAAGAGTCAATTACTTGCGATTGGAGCGGCTGATCTATCGGGTTTCGCCAGGATCTTGCCGCTTCAGCGGCCGCTCAGTGCGTTCGCTATTCGGGTAGCAAATGCTTCCGCGATCCGCTCCCGCACGCCGCCCCTTGTGGCGAGGCCGATGAGGCCGCTCGCCCGCGCATTGACATCCACATAGAGCTGGCCGAGCGCCTCGCCTGTCCCGGCGTCCGTCACGAAGACGGTTCCGGCGAGTCTATCCTCCCGCCCGAATATGGCCGCGCCGGCGCTGGCCGTGTCGAACTCGTCGACCTCGATCTGAAGCTTGAGTTCGCGGCCGCTGGTGAGCCCGGCCCTTCGCGTGGCTTCCATGATCATATCGGGGAGCAGTTGCGCGAACGGGGCCGCTGCATAGCCGCCCACCGCCTTTTTCTGCAGGGCGCGCTCGTCCATCGCCGCGATCGAAGCCCGGGCCTGAGGCGTCACGACCAGCTCGATCCGCTTCACCTGACTTGCGCCGACGATCGAGCGGGAGAGGGGCAAGACTTGTTCCGTGCGGCTCGTGCAGGCGCAAGCCAGGAGAAGCAGGAACAGCGCGAAGAAGCGGGAGAGCCGCAAGGTCTGGAGCCTCTTGGAGGCGCCGGGCGGGCCGGCCGGCGGAAGCCAGAAAGACTAGCGTCAAATGAATTCAATACAAGACTTGATCACGCTGTCGGGCCGACTCATAGTCGCCTTGTCTTCAACAAGCGAAAGGAGGTGATCCGATGTCTCATGGTTCAGCAAGGGGGTCGGTTCTGCTCGTTCGGGGGATGAAAGCCTAAGCTTTCTTGTGGTCCTCCGGGCTGGAGCATCCGGCCGCTGACCATGTCGGGGGGTCGTCGGGCAAGTTGCCCGACGGCCCTTCAGCGTTTCTGGGGTGCACGGCACCTGTCATCTCGCAGTCTTGTCCTGCGCGGTTCCAACGTCGCTAATCTTTACGAAACCATTCCGCTTTACCATGCCGTTCCGCAGCAATGCGTCTTGGCACGGACATTGCTGTCCTGTTTCCGGGGCCTCTTGGGTCCATTTACGCGAGGATCGCTCCGTCCGTTCATTCGGGCGGAGCGATTTGCTATGGGGCCGCGCAGCGCCTCGCGACGCGGCTCTGCCACATGACGATCAGCGGTGTCACGATCAGCTCCATGACCAGTCCGAACTGGTGTCCGGCGCTCGGCACTCCGGCATCGATGAGCGACCAAAGGCGCCCCAGACCACCGACGACGATGATCGCGCCCAGGGTCCTGAACACAATCTGCTTGGTCTCGATCCGCGGAAGGGTCGAAAGGAAGACGAGCCCGATGCCGAGCAGCAGGCCCGAGAGGTAACGATAATGGCTGTCGAGGTCGACGGGGAAGGGTGGGCTCATGCCCTGCAGGATGTCGGCGCTGCGCAGGATGCTGAGGCCGCCCATCGTGAGCGAAACAGTCGAGGCCAGAGCGACACTCGCCTGAAGCAACCTTCGCTCGAGCGCCGGTGTCATTTCCGGCGTGCAGCCCGCACATATTCCTCGCGCACCCGCACCACGCGGGTGGAAATGGTCACTTCCAGGAAGAAGAGCGCGAGCCCCAGCGTCAGCGCGGCCATGATCGCGATGAAGAGCAAGGCGACGGGAGTGGCGAAATCCATCGTGCCGATGCTGGCGACGAACAGCACGATCACCATCACGCAGACGAGCACGGCCGAGACCGTGCACATGGCGATCGCCCACTGGCAGATGCTGAGGCGGCGCGACAGGACCGAAAGCTCGCCAATCTCGTCTCGGCGCCGCTGGTCGTCGGCCGTGAGCACATCCTCTTCCAGCACGCGAACTCGGTCGATGATCCGTGCGAGCCGTCCCGTCATGACGTTCAAGAGGCTGCCGATGCCGACCAGCAGGAAGACTGGCGCGATGGCGAGCTGGATGATCTCCGCGATGGTCGACACGCCGCCATTCATGGCGCCTGATAACGGCTTTAACCGCCGCCGCGTCAACCGCGACTTACCCGATGGTCATCTTTGTCGCCTAAGCGGTTGCAGAGGCGGGCAAAAGGCAGGACTGGAACGAAATGCTTGAACTGCCGATCAATGTCGCGCGTGCCGCGCCGCTCCTCCACGTCCAGCTGCGCGAAGGCGTGGACCCGGCTATGGATGACGTCGCAAACGACGCGGACACTCGCCACGCCTTTCTCAGGGCGGCTTGGTTCGACGCCGCCGGGAAAGGCGGGGCAGCGACGCTCGTCGCCTGCCGCAGGGACGGTCAGCCTATCCTGGCACTGCCCATCGTCCGCACCGGCCCGGGCATGTTCGGGATTCGAGCCGTGCCGGGGAGCTACTGGCCGATCCGAAGCTTCCCGATCGCCGCGGATGCGCGCGAGGGGGAAGTGCAGGCCTTTCTCGCCAGCAGGACCACGAAAAAGGCTTTGGGGAACGCGCTGCGCATCGGCCCCGCCAATGCGAACGACCCGACGATCCGCCGGCTGATTGCGGCCGCGCCCCGGTCCGGCTGGACCGTGCTTCAGCGGCGCGTCGCCACCAGTTTCTGCCTCGATATCTTGGAGGCACGGAAAGTCGGCCCCTGGCCGCGCGGTTCAACCCTCAAGAAGAATCGCTTTCATGAGAAGCATCTCGCCGGACATGGCGCGCTCGAATGGAAGGAGATTTCCGGCTCCGGTTGGACGAAGGAGGTCTTCGACGATCTCGCCGCGATCGAGCGGAAGAGCTGGCTGGGCGAGCGGGGAGGGGACGCCAAGTTCCTCGATCCCCGGCAGCGCTCGATCTGGGAGCAGGCGGTGCGGGATCCGCAGCTCGCCCGGATGATGAGTGTCGGCATGCTCTACATAGCCGGCGAGCCCGCGGCCTTCAGCTTCGGGATCGACGCCGGCACGACCCGCTATTGCATCGCCACCAGCTACGATCAGGCCTTCGCCAAGCATAGCCCGGGCAAGGTGTTGAGCTACCGCACCTACATGGCAGCAGCCGATCGCGGCATCACCTTCCTCGACGACGGCGCGGGGGACGGCGGGCACAAGAGCACGATGGGAGAAACGCCCGGACCCGATATTATGGACTATCTGCTGGTCCGCGGCCGCTTTCTCGCGGCGGTGCTGCGCCCCTTCTGGGAGCGGTCGGGCCGCTAGAGCTTGCGCCCGGCGCGTCTTTGCGGGCACCTCAAGGCATGACCCGCATCCTGCCGCTTCTGATTGCGCTCGCAGCTTCCGCCTGCGGCCCAGCGCCTCAACCCGCCAATCCCGATACGCTGCCGACGCCGTCCGGCCCGCCGGTAGCGCAGCAGCCCGAGCCGCAGCCCCTCCAGCCAGCGCCCGCGGCCGACGCGGCCCAGTGGGAGAGCGCCGTTAGCGGCCCGGCCACTTCGCTCCGGCTGGTGGAAGGCGGGCAGCCTCGCCTGGCTTTGACGTGCCTCCCCAACCCAGCGCGGCTCGTCGCGAACGCCCCCGAGTTCAAGCCGATCGGCAGCGAAGACAGGTTCTCGCTTGGCCTGGGTGATGAGCCGGTGACTTTGGTCGCCGATCTCGGCGCGCAGGGCGGCGTGACCGCCGAGGCACCGGTCCCCGAGACTCTGCCGCAGCTCCTGCGTCAGGCCAAGCAGATCACCGCCCGTTACGGTACGCAGCAGGTCGGCCCGGTCGCAGCGCCTCCGCCCCAGCTGATCCGCGCCTTCTTCGAAGCCTGCGGTAAGCTCCGCTAGGCACAGAAAAGGGCGCGTCCTCGCGAACGCGCCCCTCTCTTGCTGCCGAGGCTTAGTAGCTCGTGCTGGCGCCGCCGCTGCTGCTCGTGGACGACATGTCCTCGTGCAGGCGGCGGAAGGTGTCGCGGCCCTCGCGCACGGAATCGTAGGACTGCTGGATCAGGCTCCGGGTCTCCTGCGAGAGCTGGTCGTCGCGAAGCGCTGTTTCCCACTTGCCGTTCAGGTAGCTTTCGCCGTGATCGACCTCCGCGATGACCGCGGCGTCGTCGCTGCCCGTGACCTTGTCGCGCAAGGACAGGAAAGCGCGGTGAGCGGCGGCGAGCACGCTGCCGTCATCCTCCGGGTTTCCGCCTAAGCGGCGCACTTCGTCGCGCAGCTTCGAGACGATCTGCTCGCGCTCGCTGGCGCGCTCCAGGAAGGCCGCGCTGAAGCGGCTGTTGGTCGCCTCCTGGGCCGAACGGCGATAGCCGTCGACGCTGTCGATCGTGGTCTCGATCAGGCTGTTGAGCACGCTGATATCATGGCTCTTGTCGAACATAGGGTTGCTCCTCTTGGGTGGAAATCCGCTGACGTAACGCATCGACAACGAGAAGGGTGCCGCAAGGGAGCGACAAAATGGGGCTCGGAACGGCTGCGTTGCACACCGCGTTCAGTGTTCAAGGCTAACCAAGGAGACGCCCGTGGTGGAGCGAACGAAGGGCAAGGTGGATCGGGTCAGGGTGGACCGGGAGGAGCACGGCAAGCGCGCCTCCTTCGACCCCAAAAGCGGCGAAGTGCATGGCAGCGGCTCCAATGCGGGCGGCGGCGGCACCCGAAGCGAGGATTACGATACCGATCCGCACGGCGGCGGTGGGCCCAAGCCGCATGGCGCGCGGCCGATCGACAAGGCGGTCGAGCGTCCGATCGATCCGGACGAGGGGACCTGACATGGACGGCAAGGGCCATCCGCTCCCCGAGAGCGACGAAGCGCGCCACAACGAGATCCCGGAGGGTCTCGCCGACGCAAAGGGAAGGGGAGAGGAGGGGCGCCAAGTCGTCTCGCCCGACCCGACCGGCGTCAACCCCGACGGCGAGCCCTATCGCTACGACGACCTGGGACGTGGCCCTGGGGACAAGGAACCCCCAAAGTAAGGCCAACGTTCAACCTTCGAGGAGACTAGATATGACAGAGCAGAAATCGGGCATCCAGGACGCTGACCAGCTCAGCGGACGCGACCTCCAGCAGTCCCAGGCGACTGGGGAAGGCGAAGGCGCCCTTTTCACCCGCGATCAGATGCAGGAAGGCACCGGCGGCACCCAGATGGGCGGCGGCCCCTCGCAGAGCGACATGGCCAGCCCCGGCGGAAGCAGCGGCGGTGGCGGTTACGGCAACGCGCAGAACCAGGCCAACCACCAGGGCCAGCAAAATGCCCAGCAGGGCTATGGCAGCGGCGAGGATGTCGGTCACGACGCCACGCAGGGCCGCGGCGAAGCTTTCGACGAGCAGCAGGGCGGCGGCCGCGGTGCCGACAGCGTCAGCGGCGACAGCCCCGATCGGGCCGGCGGCAGCGACGGAAGCTTCGACCCAGCCGAAAACGCCCAACTCGACGCCCAGGCCGACGAGCTTCTGCAGGACCAGCAGCAGCATCAGGATCGCGGCCAGGGCAGCTTCGAGCGCGACGCGGACTCCTGATCGGAAGCTTTCTTAAGACAGGCATGCAATCCAGGCGGCGGTGGCGCGGCGAAACTGTTCGCGCCACCGCAAGTCTGTTACGGATCGGTTATGATTGAGGCTGGAGGCGAAGATGGCGAAGCGTAAGACTGGTGGAAATCAGGGCGCAGGAGCCCAGGGCGGTAACAATCAAGGCGGCCAGGGCCAAGGCGGGCCGGGCAGCGGCTATCAGACGTCCGGCGGCGGCACCGGCGACCGCATTCCGGCGTCGCTCAGGGAATTCGGACAAAAGGCGGCGGAACTTGCGCAAAACCCGATCGCCCGCAGCGTGATCGCTGCCGGACTGGTAACGGCGGCTGCGGCCCTGACCACGAACCAGAAGGTGCGGGACACGGCCAGGAAGACGGCCAAGAACGCGGCCGACGCGACCGAGGAAGCGGCCACCAGCGCGACCCGCGTGGGGGAGGCACTGGTCTCGGCGGCGACAGACACCTTCCGGCGCCTCTTCAGCCTGGACGAGGGCTCCGGCTCCGGCACTTCGACCGGCAATTCGGGTGGCAGCCAGGAAGAGCCCTTGTCCACTCCCCGCAAGCGCAGCAGCAAGAGCGCGTCGGGCAGCTCGGGCCGTGCGAAGAGCAGCGCCAAATCGGGCGGCGGCGTGTCCTCGGGCAGCGGCAAGGCGGCCGGGGCGAAGGGCACGGCCAAGTCGGGAGCGTCCAAGAACGGCAAGAGCAGTTCGGGCGCGAAGAGCGGCGGATCGCGTCGCAAGACGTCCGGCGCCGGCGAAGGCGGTTCCGGAAGCAACGCAGGCTAGCCGCTTAGCCGCCCGCGAAACGCCATGCCGTAAGTGATCCGGCATCCACTTTCGTTGCCGGACACGGCGTCTGTGCTCCTTGCTCCTAGCCCCTCCCCTTGATGGGGAGGGGTTGGGGCGGGGTGGCGCATCCGGATACGCACCGCCCTCCATTCACTCCACTCCACCCAACCCTCCCCATCAAGGGGAGGATGTTTCTATAGCGGCCGACCCGCCTGGCAGCGCTCCAGCTCCACCGGATCGTGGGCGCAGATGACCCGGACCTTGTTCTTGCGGTCGACGGAAAGCCTGCGGACCCGTTTCTGGTTGGCAAGGCGGAGCCTTCGGTCCGTTTCCATCATCGTCTGATAGAAGCGCAGCCCCGGCGTGCACCTGCGCTTGGGCTCGCGCACCTCGTGGCGGTAGAAGTAGGCGTCGCCCGCGTGCAGCAGCCAGCCGTCCTGGCCCTGCACCGCGATCCCGGCATGTCCCCAGGTATGGCCGGGCAGCGGCACCATCAGGATCTCGGGCGGCAGCCCGTCGAGGTCGCGCACCGCCTCGAAGCCGAACCAGGGCTCCCCCTTTACGCCGTAGCGCTTCCAGTTGCGGATCTCGTCGAATTGGCGGGGGCGGTAGCGATTATAGGGCACGAAGCCGTCGCGCGGGCCGGTCGCCGCGCGATATTCCTTGTCCATGAGGTGGACGGTCGCGTGCGGAAAATCCTCCAGCCCGCCGGCATGATCGAAATCGAGATGGGTGAGCAGGATGTGCCGGACGTCGCTCGCCTTGAATCCGAGCTTCTCAACCTGGCGGATCGCGGTCTCCTCCTCGCGCAGCTGGATGTTGAGCATCGCGCGGAAGGTCTTGGTGATGCGCGGATCGGGTCCGTCATGCGGGTGATGCACGTCCTTGAGGCCATAGCCTGTGTCGACGAGTACCAGCCCATGGGACGGCGTCTCGATCAACAGACAGTGGCAGACGAGATGGCCGAGCGGTCCGAGGCTCCGCCCGTCGAACAGTGCGCCGCCGAACGGGCAGTCGGTGCCGCAGTTGAGATGATGAATGCGCATGGAAGCGCAACGAGAAAGGGCCGCGATGGTTCGCGGCCCTTCCAGGAAATTGGCTGCCCTATGTTAAGCTGGCAGCCCGCCCGACCTCCAATAACCGGGAGGCGAGGGTCCTATCCGGGCCAAAGTGTTACTTTGGCCCGAATCCTTTAGCGGCAGCGGAAGCCGCGGCTTTTGTCGACTTCACGGCCGAGGAGCGCGCCCGCGGCGGCACCGGCAATGGTGCCGAGCGTGCGGTTCTGGCCACCGTCGATCGCGCGGCCGGCAAGTGCGCCGGCAGCGCCGCCGACGATCAGGCCGGTGGTGCCGTTGCGGCGGCGGCAGCGGGTGCGGCCCTGGGAATCGCGCCAGGTCTTGCCGTGATAATAGCCGTTGTGGTTCGCAAATGCCGGAGCCGGCATTGCAACCGGCATCGCCAGGCTGGCGGCGGCAAAAGCGAGAGTGAATTTACGCATACCCCTATCCTTTGAATGGTTGCTCGGGTGTAACAACGCCGCCTCTCTTGCATGGGTTGCATGAACCCAAAACAACAAGCCCGAAGCCCCTCGTTCAGGTGAGGCTACTCGGAGGCGAGCCGATGCTCGAGCGTGATCTCGGCATTGAGCAGCTTCGAGATTGGGCAATTCTTTTCCGCTTCCTTGGCAAGCTCGGCAAAACGCTCGGGCTCGATGCCCGGCACGCTGGCCTCCAGCTTCAGATCGGACCGGCTCACCTTGAAGCCCGCTCCGTCCTGCTCGAGCTTCACGCGGGCCGTCGTCTCGAGCGTGCCGTCGGTGAAGCCCGCCTTCGCTAAGCCGAACGAGAGCGCCATCGTGAAGCAGGCCGCATGCGACGCCGCGATCAGCTCCTCGGGATTGGTGCCGGGCTCTTCGCCGAAGCGGGTATTGAAGCTGTAGGGCTGGTCGGAAAGCACGCCTGACTGGGTCGAGACCCGGCCCTTGCCCTCCTTGCCGAAACCTTCGTAGCGCGCCGATCCGCTGCGGGTGAACATGGTCTTCCTCCTCGTTGGGGTTGTTCGCAGCCGCAGATGGTCACGCGCGCATGGATGTGCAATCGGCGGGTCCTGCAACTGTCGAGGAGGGTGCCGATTGGTTGAGAATGACGTTGCCGCGGATGCGCTGGTGGAGCTGCTTGCGGCGTTGAAGGAGCAGGGATACGCGTTTGTGACGCCGACGCCGGCAACGCATAAGCGAGTGATCGGCCGATCCGGGATCGGCGAGGCAAAGGACCTTCGCGGCGTGTTCGGGTGGAACCTGCCGTTTGCCCACGACCTTCTCCCACAGAGTCTGCTCGCCCTGCTCGAGCGTTCCGGCCTGCTCCGCCGCCAGGGCGATCTGCTGAAGAGCGGCGTGCGCGTTTCCAGCATCCATGGCGGGCTGTTCCTTCATTCGGCCTATCCGACCACGGCGGAAGACGCGGTCTTCTTCGGCCCCGACACCTACCGCTTCGTCGACTTCGTTCGTTCGGAGCTTGTCGGTGGGCGCGCGGTGCGGCGGCTGGTGGACATCGGCGCCGGCGCGGGTGTGGGCGGCATCATGACAGCGCCCCTGATAGCGGGAGCCCGGATCAGCCTGATCGACACCAACCCGAAAGCCCTAGGAATAGCCGGCGTCAACGCGCGTCATGCGGGTGTGGATGTCGAACTGATCGAGGGCGAGGGGCTCGACGCCGCCGCGGGGGCAGTCGATCTCGTGATCGCGAACCCGCCTTACATGATCGATGAAAGCGACCGTACCTATCGCGATGGTGGCGACATGCACGGCGCAGCCCTGTCGCTCGAATGGAGCCTCGCTTCTGCCCGGCGGCTGGAGCCCGGTGGGCGCATGCTGCTTTATACGGGCGTGGCGATCGTCGGGGGGCGGGACGCGTTGCAGGAGGAACTGGAAAGCGCGCTGCCGGCGCTGGGCTGCAGCTTGCGCTATCGTGAACTCGATCCGGACGTATTCGGGGAGGAGCTTGAGAAGCCGCCCTATGCGGCTGTGGAGCGGATCGCGGCGGTGGGCGCGGTGATCGAAAAGGCTTGAGCCGTCACCCGGAGGTGACGGCCCGTAGATGGCTTAGCCGGCGACGGTGATGTCCACCTTCTCGACCCATTCCGGGTAGAAGGCGGGCTCGCGGTTCGACCAGCCCGGAGCGGTCGCAGCCGCTTCGCTGATCGACTGCAGCAGCACGCGGCGCTTTTCCGGGTGAAGGTGGGGAAGGGCGGCCGCGGCGCAGAACGCGCCGGGAAGCCACGGCCGCACCGCAGCGCCGATCAGCCGCTCGTAAAGGAAGCGGTAAGCGGCGAAGTCAGGAAGCCGGTCCTGACCGAGGTCGAACGCGGTCATGGTGACGAGCGGGCCCATCAGGGGCTCCATCGCCTCCAGGCCGCTATCGTCCGGCACATAGTCGCGGATATGATCGAGGCGCTGATACACGCGCGATTGGGCGCGGATGCTGGCGGCTTCGGCAACGTCGCGCGACCAGCGCTTGATCGCGTCGCGGCGGCCGAGGCCGACGTCGAGCGAGCGGCGGATGTAACGCTGCGTCGCCTTGGAGAAGCTCGCGAATTCCTTGATTTCGGCGATGGTCAGCGCTCCGTCGGCCGGCCTCGTATTCGTCGCCATGATCCCACTCCCTACCTTACGCTAGCAAGGATCATGCGCCTGATTCACTTTCCAAGCGCTTAACCAGAACCTCGCTCCCCGTTCATGAAGAGAATCAGAGAAACGGTTGGGCCGCAACATATTTTAACGATGTTTGCGCCCGGCCGAGGCTGCGGTGTCGCATGGACGCAACAGACGGTCGGCGAAAAGCGCCAGAATCCGCGGCTCCCCATGCTGGCAAGCCGCTTATCCACAGAAAGCGGCTTATCCACAGAAATCTGAAAGCGATCAGCTCGGATGGGCGGAGAGCGGGTCCTGATCGGCCACCCCGGATTCCGCGTCGGAAGCGTCCTGTGGGATGGTGTCGGTTTCCCTCTGCTGGTCGGCGGGCTTGCCCGAGCCGGCCGCGTCAGAGCCGCTATTCGCCTCGGTCTCCGGGTCGGGCGGTGCGACGGACATCTTCTCCATCGTCTGCTCGTCGACGAGCTGGTCCTTGTTCTCGGCCATCGGCGCGTTCTCCTGATTATGCCGGTGGCAACGTGCCGCTCGCGGCGCCGTTCCGGGTCTGGTGGGATGCGCTTTCGACCAAGCGCCGCTATTTTTCTGCAAAGCGCAGCTTTGCTTGGCGGATGGCAGCATCGACCCGCTAAGACAGGCGCATGGCATCCCTCACCTTGCCGCGGCCGCAGGGCCGGTTCGCGGACCTTCCGCTCGCGATCAAGTCGATCCTCGGCTTCTGGTTCTTCTATTTCGCGACGGTGATGCTGCGCGCCGTGGTGATCGGTCAGGGCATCAACGAAATCCTGCTCCGCCGCTCCGCCGGCATCCTTGTCGGCGTCGCGCTCACTTTCATGATGTATTTCGCGCTGCGTCTGTTCGCCGACCGCGCCAATCTGTCCCGGATGATCACGGTTGCGGCGATCGCCGGGGTCCCGGCCGCACTGCTTTATTCCGCGTTCAACTATAATGCGTTCCTGGTTTACGAGCCGCTGGTTCAGCGCACCGTGGTGGTGCAACGCTCGCAGGCTCCGTTGACCGCGGAAGAATTGCAGAAGACCCTCGCGCAAGGTCAGCGAGCGGTCCAGGTGGATGCACGTCAGCTCCTCATGCGAGAAGCGCCGCGCACCATCGCCGACGGCGCGGTCACCTGGTATTTCTTCTTCGCCGCCTGGGCATCTTTTTACGTCGCGATGAGCGCGGGCAACCAACTGCGAAAGGCGGAGCGGCGCGCCTCCGAATTCGAGCGGGCAGCGCAAGCGTCTCAGCTCCGCGCGCTGCGCTATCAGGTCAATCCGCACTTCCTGTTCAACACGCTGAACAGCCTGTCCTCACTGATCATGACCAGGCGGGAGGAGGAGGCGGAGCGAATGATCCTGGGGCTCTCCAACTTCTTCCGCTCGACGCTCGCAATCGATCCCACGGCGGACGTGACTTTGGCCGAGGAGATCAAGTTCCAGATGCTCTACCTCGACATCGAAAAGGCGCGCTTCCCCAACCGGCTGAACGTCGAGACGAATATCTCCGACGAGCTGCGGAGCGCGCGGGTGCCGGCGCTGCTGCTCCAGCCGCTTATCGAGAATGCGATCAAATATGGCGTGGCTCGCGCCAAGTCCGTGGTGACGCTGGGGATCGGCGCCCGCGAGGAGGAGGGGCGGTTGATACTGACCGTCGAAAACGACGACGGCGCCGGCGATCGGAGCGAGCCGCTGCACGGCACCGGAGTCGGGCTCGCCAATGTCCGCGATCGGCTGCTCGCCCGGTTTGGCGATGCCGCCTCGTGCCGCTACGGATCAACGCAAGAGGGGGGATTCAGGGTGACGCTGACCATGCCGCTGGTGCGAAATGGCTGAGGCTCAGCCGCTGCGTCTGCTCGTCGTCGATGATGAGCCGCTCGCCGTGGAGCGCCTCCAGGTGCTGCTTACCCGCTGCAATGATGCGACATTGGTCGGCACGGCGTCGGACGGGGAGGGGGCGCTCCGGATGGTCGAGGGTGTCGCCCCCGATGCGGTGCTGCTCGACATTGCGATGCCCGGCATGGACGGCATGGACGTTGCGCGGGCACTCGGCCGCACCGAGAAGCCGCCGCTGGTCATCTTCGTGACCGCCTTCGACACCTTTGCCGTCGCCGCCTTCGACATCGAAGCCGTCGACTATCTGATGAAGCCGGTCACTCCGGAGCGCCTCGTCCGCGCCCTCGAACGCGCCCGCGAGCGCCTCGATCGCCGCACCGCGGACGTGCCGAAGCCCGAGCAGCCCCGTTTCATCGAGGAGTTCTGGGTCTCGCAATCGAGCGGCCTTGTCCGCCTGGCGGCGTCCAGCGTCGATCGGATCACCGCCGAACGCGATTATATGCGCCTCCATGCGGGGCCGCGCAGCTGGCTCATCAACCACACGATCGGCAAGCTCGAGGAAGAGCTGGACCCGGCTCGCTTCGTGCGCATCCACCGCTCGGCGATCGTGCGCCGCGATTTCGTGACGGGCCTCCGCCGCGATGAGAGCGGCCGCTGGTACGCCGGCTTCCCCGACGGCGAGGAGCAGAAGGTCGGACGGCTCTACCTCCACAATGCAAAAGAGCTCGCCGGGCGCTAGGCCAAGCGAGCTCTTTGCTAAAACGGGTTGATTCAGCGAGCCGCGCTGGCGACCTGCACCGGCGTGCCGCCCAGCGCCTTCAGTGCTGCGATCTGTTGCGCGGCGTCGCCCAGCACTTCGCTCCGGCACGACCGGTAAGGGGTCTCCAAATTTGCCGGGAAGGTACTTTTCCCGCAGATTTGGCCGACAGCGTTTCGGATGCGGCGCTGCAGCTGCTCCTCGCCAGCTGCGGAGCCGAGGTCGAGGTCGCCGGTGCGTACCTTCACAGTCATGGCCTCAGTTTGCGCGAAGGCCGGCGTCGCGAGCAGGAGCGCGGAAGCGGCGGCTGCTGAAAGAATGCGAGTGAACATTTTCACCTTCCTCATGGATCGATGTGGGTGCGAAGCAGGGGCGTCGATCGAGGGATGATGAACGACCCGAACCTGCGCCGCTGATCCTTGGCTAGGTGACTGCTCTCGAGGATGCGCGTGGTGATCGACGACGGCCTTGCCTGGTCGGCCAACGATGCAGCGGCGCGACCAAGGCATTTCCGTGGGGGACGAACGTAGCGGCGGTATCCGCTTGCGAGTGCGAATCACCCGGCTGTACGACGGCCTACGAAAGCGCGGCAGGAAATGAGCGAGTCGCGCACCGCGTCAGGAAACCCAGATGCGGCGATCCCGTCATAGGTCCGCCCCTCAGGGGATCCGAGCGGCGCCAAGGGGCTTGCGCGAGCCGCATGTCGCGCGGGAAACAATCGTACCCCTGCTTGGCGACCAGCAGCAGTGACGTGGGTGCCGGGCTGACAAGCGCCTCCGACTTGCGGAGGCGGAGCACTGCGCGCTTCCATGGCAAGGAGCAGACGGTCGGGCGTTTGTCACATATGCACAAAGAGCTCGCCGGCCGATTGCCGGGCGAGCTCTTCGGAAACAGCGGGTAGGCTTAACGAGCGGCGCTGGCGACCTGCACCGCCGTGCCACCCTGCGCCTTCAATGCTGCGATCTTTTGGGCGGCGTCGCCCAGCACTTCGCTCCGGCACGATGTGTGAGCGGCAAGCATGTCCAGCGAACGGGGGGCAGCCCCGCAGATTTGTCCGGCGGCCGCGGAAATGCGGCGCTGGAGCTGTGCTTGTCCGGCTACGGAGGCGAGGTTGAGGTCGGCGGTGCGCACTTCGACCGTCATTGTCTCGGTCTGGGCGAGAGCCGGCGTCGCAAGCAGGAGCGCCGAGGCGGCTGCTGCGGAGAGAGTGCGAACGAACATGTCTATCTTCCTTATGGATGATGCAGGTGCGACGCAGGACCGTGGATCGAGGGATGATGAACGACCCCAAGCCCTGCGCCGCTGATTTTGGATAGCGAACCGGATTCGCGGATGCCTGCGCTGTTCGACCGCCGTATCGTCCGGCTCTGCAAACAGTTTAGTGGGGCGACGAAGGCACTTTTGGCGCCGACGAATGTAATCGCCTTCTCAGCTGCAACCGCGAATCAGCGGACTTGTGGGGCCTGTTGCGAAGCCGCGCGCGCGGCGAAATCGGCCAGGTCGCGTAGCACCGTAGCCTTGCCCCGGAGCGGTCGCGACAGCGCGGTAAGGATGCCGACATGGCCGATCCCGTCATAGCTGCGCACCTCGACGGGCACTCCCGCGGCGCGCAGCGCTTCAGCAAGGCGGGCGCTGTTGCGCGGGTATACCAAAGTATCGTCACCGGCGACCAGCAGCAGCGACGGCGGGTCTCCCGGGCTGGCGAGCCGGACCGGCTGCGTCGCCTGCGGATCGGGAGCCTGGCCGAAGGCCGCGCGGGTCACCGGGCTGTCGAAGGGCAGGAAGTCGTATGGCCCCGCCAATCCGGCAAACCCCTTCACTGCCGCCCGGTCGGCGCCGAGCCATTGCGGGTCGAGGCTCAGCATCGCGGCATTGTAAGCGCCCGCGGAGTGACCGGCGATGACGATGCGGTCCGGATCGCCCCCGAAGCGGCTCGCATTGGCGCGCACCCACCGCACCGCGGCGGCTCCGTCCTCCAGAAAGCCCGGGAATCGGACCTCCGGCACCAGGCGGTAATCCGGGATGGCCACCACGAACCCGCGTGCCGCCAAGGCCCGGCCGACGAACGCATAGCCATCCTTGTCCCCCGACGTCCACGATCCGCCGTAGAAGAAGACGATGATGGGCAACCGGGCGCCCGGCTGCGCTTTCCTGGGCGCGTAAATATCGAGCGCCCCGCGCGGGCCGGGGCGGAACGCCTGGTCCTTCGCGACCCGGCTGACGCCCGGATCCTTGGGAACCAGCGTGTTGAACGTCTTGAGCGGCGAGCAGGCGGCCGCAAGCATCAGCAGGAAAGGAGACAAATAACGGCGCATCGCCAGCGAGATAGGTTCGGCCTCATCGCTTCGCCACCCGCGCAACGCTTTTCGCCCGCGCTTCGTTAGCCCGGCTCGGAAGGAGAATGACGAATGCGCGACAATAGCGGCGGCGGAAAGAGCAGCAACAATGCCGGAAATCCCACGCTCAAGGATCATGAGCGGGAGAAGGGTGTCAGCGGCGAGGCGATCCAGGGCGAGAAGAAAGCCAAGGGCTCCGACAAGCAGCGGACCGAATCCCGGACCGGGTCGAACAATCCCGGCTGACAAAAAAAGGCGGCGGGACCCCCATCCCGCCGCCTGGTCAGCCGCTGAAGAGCCAGTTCAGCGGCCGGTTGCAACGACGTCGCCCCCGGCGCGCATCGCAATCTGATTTGGCTCGGCAGGCCGCCCCGACCGGGGAACATTCAGCTTGAGCGACCTGCCGATGAGTTGGGAGTAGCTGAGCTTCGGCGGCGGCGCCTCCGCTCTGCGACGATCACGACGCTTGTTCGGCCAAACGCTCCGTCGCGCGACCAACGTGTCGTTGAGGACGACGAAAGTGCCGGAGTGAAGAATCGCTTGCGGTAACGGCTGCGAAGCGTTAGCGGCCCGTTTCACTGTGTTAGCACGATGTAACAAAATGATTGCACCGACCAGAACCACTATCGAACCAAGCCGTGACGCGGCGGAGCTGGCGCGAGACCTTTGCGTCGCATTGCTGACGCCGGACACGCGCGAAGAAATGGCCGCCCTGCTCGCCGATCTGTGCACGCCCGCCGAAGTTCGCACGCTGGCAGAGCGCTGGCACGTTGCCCGGCTGCTGGAGGAGGGCAAGCTTTCCTATCGCGAGATCCACGACGCCACCGGCGTCAGCACCACGACAATCGTCCGCGTCGCGCGTTTCCTTCGCCAGGAGCCGCACCAGGCTTACCGCAAGGCGATCCAGCGCGTGGGAGGCGGCGAATGATCTCCGAAGGACGCCTTCACCTCGCAATCCAGAAGTCCGGGCGCCTGTCCGATTTCAGTCGCGGGCTGCTCCGCGACGCAGGCCTGCGCATCCAGAACGGCAAGAACGACCTCACCGCCCGCGTCGAGAATTTCCCGATCGACCTCATGTTCGTCCGCGATGACGACATTCCAACGTTTGTCAGCGACGGCGTTTGCGAATTCGGCATTGTCGGCCGCAACGTGCTCGACGAATTCGCGCTCGGAGAGGCCGAACCGCGCTTCGAAGTGGTTGCCGCGCTGGGCTTCGGCCGCTGCGCGCTCAAGATCGCGGCCCCCGAGCGGCTCGCATATGAGGGTCCGCAGAGCTTGGAAGGCACCCGCATCGCCACCTCCTACCCTTGCATCCTGCAGGATTTCCTCGACCGCAACGGCGTCTCGGCCACCGTCGTGAAGATGAATGGCGCCGTCGAACTCGCCCCGCGGCTCGGCATCGCGACCTTCATCTGCGACCTCGTCTCGACGGGTGCCACGCTCGAAGCCAATGGCCTGAGGCCTGTCGAGACGGTGCTCGAAAGCGAAGCCGTGCTGATCCGCACGCGAAAGACCCTTCCCGAGGATAAGGCCGACCTCTCGACCCGGCTCCTCAGCCGCATCGACGGCGTGCTGGCGACGCAGGAGTCCAAATATATAATGCTGAACGCGCCGGAGGAGGCGCTGGACGAGATCGCCGCCATCCTGCCGGGCGCGGAGTCGCCCACCATCATCCCGCTGGTCGGCCGGCCCGGTCACTTCGCCGTCCACGCCGTCTGCCAGGAATCGGTCTTCTGGGAGACGCTGCAGAAGCTGAAAGGCGCGGGCGCATCCGCCATCCTCGTCCTTCCCATCGAAAAGATGATGATGTGATGCAGCGCCTCGACTGGAACGCGCTGGACGCTGCGAGCCGCCGCGCTGCGCTCGCCCGCCCTGCGGCGCGGCGCGATCCGGCCTTGCTCGCTTCGGTCCGCGCCATTGTCGACGAGGTGCGCGAAAGCGGCTGGCCTGCGCTCTGCCGGATCGCGGAGCGGATTGACGGCGAAGCGCCGCGCCTCGTCGAGACTGCGCCACTCGCGGCAGAAGCACGCCGAACGCTCGCCGCGGAGCAGATCGAAGCGATCGAACTCGCCTTCGCCAACATCACTGCCTTCCACACCGGCAGCCTTCCCGCTGAGCATGCGATCGAAACGATGCCAGGCCTTCTCTGCCGAAAGGTCTGGCGCCCGCTCGACCGCGTCGGCCTCTACATACCGGGTGGGAAGACACCGCTCTTCTCGACGCTGATGATGCTGGCCATCCCCGCTCGCGCGGCCGGTGTGGAGGACATCGTCGTCGTCACCCCGCCGCGACCCGGCGGCGGGCTCGATCCGGTAGTGGCGCTTGCGGCGGACCTCTGCGGGATAGGGTCGGTGTGGACCGTAGGCGGCGCGCAGGCCGTGGCCGCGCTCGCCTTCGGCGCCGGCGAGATCGAGCCGGTCGCTAAGATCTGCGGGCCCGGCAACGCCTGGGTTGCCGAAGCGAAGAGCTACGTCTCCAGCCTCTCCGGCGGTCCCTCCATCGACATGCCGGCCGGCCCGAGCGAGCTTCTGGTCATCGCCGACGGCACCGCGGACGCGCGCACCGTCGCGGCGGACCTCCTTAGCCAGGCCGAGCACGATGCGGCAGCGCAAGTGCTGCTCGTCACCACCTCGACATCGTTGGTGAGCGCCGCCGGTTCCGAAATCGAAAGCCAGCTTCGCGATCTGCCCCGCCGCCAACTTGCCGAAGCCTCGCTCGGTCAGGCCAAGACGATCCTGGTGAACTCCATCGAGCAGGCGGTCGAGGTGGCCAACGCCTACGGCCCCGAGCACCTTTCCCTTGCGGTTGCCGACCCGGAGCCGCTGCTGGCCGGCGTTCGCAATGCGGGGGCCATATTCGCCGGTCACCTCGCCGCCGAGACTTTCGGCGACTATCTCGCCGGCACCAGCCACGTCCTCCCCACCGATGGCGCGGCACGCAGCTGGAGCGGCGTCTCGGTTCACACCTTCCTCAAGGCGATGACTATTCAGACCGTGACGGCGAGGGCCGCTCAATCCATTGCCGTCCCCGCTGCCGCACTGGCGCGCATGGAAGCTCTGGAAGCTCATGCCCGAGCCGCGGAGGCCCGGCTCGAAACCATTTTCGCGGAGAGCGCGGCATGACGAGCCTTCTCGAACGGCTCGCCCGGCCTGAAATCCTCGCGCTGCCGCCGGTCGACGTCGCGGCCCAGGCAAACGAGCGCTTCTCCTCGACGGCGATCAAGCTCGACGCCAACGAGAACCCGTTCCCGCCGCTTGTGGACGGCAGTCTCGCCGCGAACGTCAATCGCTATCCGGAGCCGCAGCCGGCCGAGCTGAGGCGCGTCATGGCCGCGCTTTACGGCGTCGCGCCTGAAAGCCTCGTCATCACCCGCGGCGCCGACGATGCCATCGAGATCCTGATCCGCACCTTCTGCCGACCGGGCCTCGACGCGATTTCCATCTGCACGCCGACCTTCTCGGCCTATGCCCAATATGCGCGCCTGCAGGGAGCGGAAGTCATCGAGACGAAGCTCGATAACAATTTCGACTTCGAACCCGCGATGTTCATAGACGGAGTGCGTGGCCGGCCCGATCTGAAGCTCGCTTTCATCTGCTCGCCGAACAACCCCACTGGCAATCCCGTCGCGCCCAAGGACATCCTCCGCCTGGCCGACGGGCTCCTGGAGACCATCATCGTTCTAGACGAGGCGTATATCGAATTCTCCGAACTGGAGAGCCTCGCCGCCGAAGCGGCGCGTCGCCCGAACCTCGTAGTCCTCCGCACCCTCTCCAAAGCCTATGGGCTGGCCGGCGCGCGCGTCGGCTGCGCGATCGGCACGCCCGAACTCATCGCCCTCATTTCCCGCGCGCTCCCACCTTATCCGCTGCCAACGCTCTCCATCCAGGCGGCGCTCGCCACGCTGTCCGCTTCGCGCCGTCCCGTGCACCGGCAGCGCATCGAGAAGATCAAGGCCGACCGCGACCGCCTCGCGCCGCTGCTCGAAGGCTCTCCGATCGTCAATTCCGTCCGCAACGGGGGCGGGAACTACCTCTTCCTTGAGGTGGACGAACCGGAAGCGCTCGCCCGCAAGATGCAGAGCCTCGGCATACGCATCCGCTTCCGCCCCAACGCCGCACCGGGCGGCGTCCGCCTCACGATCGGAACCGATGCCGAGAATGAAGCCGCGCTCGCCGCGTTCGGCGTCGATCTCGGCACAAGTCCCGCCCGGCGCGGCGAGATCGTCCGCGACACCAAGGAAACAAAGATCGCAGTCGCCATCGATCTCGACGCCGATGCCCCGCGCCGGATCGACACGGGCATTTCCTTCTACGACCACATGTTCGATCAGGTCGCCGCGCATGGCGGCTTCGCCCTCACCCTCGCCTGCGAAGGCGATCTCGACATCGACGCGCATCACAGCCTCGAGGATTGCGCGCTCGCCTTCGGCTCCGCTCTCGGCAAGGCCCTCGGTGACCGCCGCGGCATCGGCCGCTTCGGCTTCTCGCTGCCGATGGACGAGACCGAAGCCCATGTCCTCATCGACCTGTCGGGCCGCCCCTACAGCGTCTTCGAAGGCGACTTCCAGGCGACCCATATTGGCGCCTATCCGACCGAGATGACCCGCCATATCTTCCGCTCCTTCGCGGACAGCCTCGGCGCCGCCATCCACGTTCGCGTGTCCGGGGAGAACGATCATCACAAGACCGAAGCCTGCTTCAAGGCCTTCGGCCGTGCGCTCCGCCAGGCGGTGAAACGCGACGGCGACGCGCTCCCCAGCACCAAAGGGGTCTTGTGAAGCTCGCCATCGTCGATGTCGGCTGCGGCAATATCGGGTCCGTCTCCATCGCCTTCGAGCGGCTGGGACTGGAGATGATCACGACCGCCGATCCGGAGGCCATCGCGTCCGCCGACCGCGTTGTCCTTCCAGGCGTCGGTGCGGCCGGCTATGCGATGCGCCGCATCGACGAGCTTGGCCTTCGCGAACCGATCAAGGCGCTGAAGCAGCCGGTGCTCGGCATCTGTCTCGGCATGCAGCTCCTCTTCGACCGATCGGACGAGGAGGGCGCCGACTGCCTCGGCATCATCCCCGGCGAAGTCCGCCGCCTTGAGCCCACCCGCGAACGCCCGGTCCCACACATGGGCTGGAGCAAGCTCAGCCTCCACGGCGATGTCCCCGGCCTCACCGACGGCGATTACGTCTACTTCGCCCACAGCTACGCCTGCGATCCCGGCCCGCATGTCCTCGCCTCGGCCGATTACGGCCGTGAGATCCCTGCGATCGTGGCGCGCGGCAACTTTCTTGGCGCGCAGTTCCACCCCGAACGCTCCGGCCCTGCCGGGACCCGTTTCCTCGAAAAGTTCGTTACAGGCTTATGATCATCTATCCCGCCATGGACCTGATGGGCGGCCGCCCTGTCCGGCTCGCGCAGGGCCGCTTCGACGATGCGACGGGCTACATGCTCGATCCGGCCGAAGCCGTGCTCGCATTCGAGGAAGCGGGCGCCGAATGGGCGCATGTCGTGGATCTGGACGGCGCGCGCGACGGCTGCCCCCGCCAGCACGGCATGATCGTCGACATCGCGCTCTCCGTCTCGGTGAAGCTCCAGGTCGCCGGCGGCTTTCGCGAGGCCGATCATTTCACCCGCGTCTTCGATGCCGGCGTCGACCGCGTCGTCATCGGCAGCCTCGCCGCTTACGAACCCGAAAAGGTGCGCGGCTTCTTCGAAAGCTTTGGCGGGGAGAAGCTGGCACTCGCGCTCGACGTGAAGCTGGAGGACGGCGTCCCGATCGTCGCGACTCGCGGCTGGACCGAGCTGTCGGGCAAGAGCCTCTGGGAAGTCGCCGCTTTCTACCCCGAGGCGAAGCATCTCCTCGTCACCGACATCGGCCGCGACGGCATGCTGACCGGCCCGAACACCGAACTCATCGCCGAAGTCGCCGCTCGCCTTCCGAGCTGCTGCCTGCAGGCCTCCGGCGGCGTCTCCTCGCTCGACGACCTGCGCGACTTGAAAGCCGCCCGCGCCGCCGGTGCCATCGTCGGCAAGGCGCTCTGGGAGCAAAGGATCGATCTCAAGCAAGCCATCGATGCCGGCGCGTAGGATCATCCCCTGTCTCGACGTGAAGGACGGGCGCGTGGTGAAGGGCGTCCAGTTCCGCGATCATCGCGACATCGGCGACATCGTCGAGCATGCGCTGCGCTACCGCGACGAAGGCGCCGACGAGCTCGTCTTCTACGACATCACCGCCAGCGCGGAGGGGCGCAGCCTCGACACCGGCTGGGTCCGCCGCATCGCGCGAGTGATCGACATCCCCTTCGCCGTAGCGGGAGGCGTCCGCACCCGCGAGCACGCCGCCGCTTGCCTCGGCAATGGCGCCGACAAGGTCTCGATCAACTCGCCCGCGCTCGAGCGTCCGGAGCTGATCGAGGAACTCGCGCGCGACTTCGGCAGCCAGTGCGTCGTTCTCGGCGTGGACAGCTTCGAAGCCGACGGCGACTATTATGTGCATCAATATACCGGCAGCGTGGAGAAGACCCGCGACACTGGTCTGCGCACCCTCGACTGGGTGCGCGAGGCTACGGAGCGCGGGGCAGGGGAGGTGGTCCTCAACTGCATGAAGAAAGACGGCGTGCGCACCGGCTATGACGTCCCCCACACGACCGCTGTGGCCGAGGCCGCCTCCGTGCCGGTCATCGCCTCGGGCGGCGCAGGCGCCCCTGAGCATTTCCGCACCGTCTTCGAGCAAGCCTCTGCAAGCGGCGCCCTCGCCGCGACCGTGTTCCACGACCGCATGATCGCCATCCCTGACCTCAAGGAGTATCTCGCGACATGCGGGATCGAGATGCGCCGCTGAGCGCGGCGGAGCTGGACAGCCTCTCCTGGGACAAGATGGACGGCCTGCTGCCGGTCGTCGTCCAGGACGCGCGCACGCTGCAGGTGCTGATGCTCGGCTATATGAACCGCGAAGCGCTAGCGCGCACGCTGGAGAGCGGCTTCGTCACCTTCCACAGCCGCTCGAAGGGCCGGCTCTGGATGAAGGGCGAGACCAGCGGCAATCGGCTGGCGGTCCGCACCGTGCATTCCGATTGCGACAGCGATGCGCTCTTGATTGAGGCGGTGCCGGAGGGCCCGACCTGCCATCTCGGCACCACAAGCTGCTTTTCGGAAGCGGGGCCAAGCGGCGTCGGCTGGCTCGCCAAGCTCGCCGGGATCGTCGAGCAGCGCGCCTCGGCCGGAGCGTCAGAAAGCTACACGGCCAAGCTCCTTGCCGAGGGTCCGATCCGCATCGCCCAGAAGATCGGCGAGGAAGGGGTCGAAGTCGCCCTAGCCGGAGCCACGGGAGACGCTGCGCAGTGCGTCTCCGAGACCGCCGACCTCCTTTATCACCTCACCGTGCTGATGCAGGCGAGGGGCTTCACCTGGGACGAGGTGGCCGCCGAACTCGCCGCTCGGCACGACACGCGATAACCGCGAGCTCTAGCCGCAAGGCCCGGAGCGCTAGACTGCCGCAGCCTTCAGCACTCCCACCGCCTCGTCGAACAACTCCTGCGTCGCGGCCGCCACAACCTGCCCTGCGCTGAACTCGTCCTCGCCGCGCCAGTTGCCGATTACTCCGCCGGCGCCCCGCACCACCGGGATCAGCGCATTATAATCGTGTGGCTTCAGCCCGGATTCCGCGACCAGATCCACCGTCCCGGCCGCGACCCGGGCATAGCCGTACGCATCATGCCCAAAGAGCGTCAGCCGCGCCCCCGCCCTCAGCGTCTCAAATGCCTCCTTCTCCGCGCCTTCGAACAGATACGGATTGGTGGTCGTGAACCGCGCCTCGTCCAGCCGCGTGCACCCACTCGTCTTGAGCGCCGCCTCGCCCTTGTCGCTGAGCAGGCGCGTGCCGCCGGGCGTGCCCAGAAACCGTTCGCGCATCCGCGGCGCATCGATGAGACCGAGCACGGGCTTCCCCTCATCCAGCAGCGCGATCAGCGTCGTCCAGCTCGGCAACCCGCACAGGAAAGAGCGAGTCCCGTCGATCGGGTCCAGGCTCCACACATAGCGCCCCCGCGCTCGCCGCTCCGGATACTCCTCCCCGCGAATGCCATGATTGGGATGCCGATATTCGATCAGCGCCCGCATCGCCCGCTCGGCTCCGCGGTCCGATTCGGTCACGGGATCGAACGCGCCGCCGCCATTCTTGTCCTCGGCGGTGAGCTTCACGCTGGCGGACATGGTCACGCCGCGCGCGGCATCCGCCAGCGCGAGGGCGAAATCGGTGAACGAAGTGGCTGTCATTGCAGGCGCTTTCGCAGGCTCGCCGACTCATTGGAATCCCAGAATTGATCCCCGGCGCGTATCAACGAATTTTTCGCGTCTGTGCCTTATTGGGACAAGTGCAAAAGCGCCGTCCACAGCCGGAAGCAAAGCGGCTACAGGACGTTACGCCCAGCCCAGACAGCGGGATTGTCGGCAGTTCATGCGAGAGTTGGTGAAAATTTCCAAAGCCTCAGGCAGGCCCCAGCTGCACAGCCTCTGCTTGCTTGGGCTGGTGACAGTCGTCGCGACGGCCTCCTGCGTTCCCGACGAAGCGAATCTCGCCGGGCCCGCGACCGCATCCGATGCCGCGCTGGAGCTAGCCAAGGCGCCGCCACCCGCGCCCCAGCCGCTGCTGCTGAAGCCGGTCGCGCCGGTCGAGGCGATCGCGATCAACGCCGCGATCCCGCTTTCCACCACGCCCAATCCTCGCGCCGCCTCGATCGTATTCCGCGCCCGCACGCCGATCGACCAGCTCCGCTCGCTAGATTGCCTCGCCCAGGCGATCTACTACGAAGCCCGTTCGGAGAGCGAGGACGGTCAGCGCGCCGTCGCGCAGGTCGTGCTCAACCGCTCCCGCCACCCCACTTATCCCTCCACCGTTTGCGGCGTCGTCTATCAAGGCTCGGAGCGTCGCACCGGCTGTCAGTTCACCTTTACCTGCGACGGCTCGCTGGCGGTTCCGGCCGGCGGACCCAATTGGGCGCGCGCCCGCCGCTTCGCTGCCGAAGCACTGGCGGGCAAAGTCTACGGCCCGGTCGGCCATGCCACTCATTACCACACGCAGGCCGTGCTTCCTTACTGGGCGTCGAGCTTGGTCAAATCGGCCGTGATCGGCGCCCACATCTTCTATCGCTGGAGCGGCGCCTGGGGTCAGCCCGTCGCATTCCGTCAGCGTTATGCCGGCGTGGAGCCGGGCGTCGCAGCGCTCGCCAAGCAGGCGGCCCTGACCGAGCCCCTTCCGGTCACGAAGCTGCCGATGAAGCTTTCCGACATCATCCGGCCGGCCGCAGAGGCCAGCACCGCCGACGCATTGTCGGCGATGGTCACCGCGCCGCCCGACAATCTCCCCAAGGTCAAGCTCACCGAACTGGGCCTGCCGCAGTCCACCATTCGCGAGCGCTACCGCAATTCGGGCGCCATCAAGCCTCGGCCGTCGGCGACCCCGTCGCCGGAGCCCGCACCCGAGCAGCCGAGCGAATAATCACTTGCAACGCTGCCAGCCCGGCCCGCGGACCACGCGGCCAGGCTTGTCGCCCGTATGCTCGCCGTTCCTCAGCACCGGCACTCCGTTCACCAGCACGTGCCGCATGCCGACCGCGTATTGGTGCGAATCCTCGAACGTCGCGCGATCTGCGATCGTTTTTGGGTCGAAGATAGCAATGTCCGCGAAGAAGCCGGACTTCAGCTGCCCCCGGTCCGCAATCCTCAGGTTCGCGGCCGGAAGCGAGGTGAGCTTACGCACCGCCTCGGCAAGGCTCAGCAGCTTCTCCTCGCGCACATAGCGGCCGAGCAACCGCGCGAAATTGCCGTAGGCGCGCGGGTGGGTCGGGCTGTCGGTGTAGGGAGGCTCCGCGCTGACGGCCGCCGCATCGGAGCCGAAGCTCATCCACGGCTGCACCACCCCCTGTCTGACATTGTCTTCCGACATGAGGTGGAAGATCGTGCCGACCGGGCTGTCATCCTCGAGGATCAGCTCCAGAGCCGCTGTCTCGGGCGAGGTGCCGCGCATTCGGGCGATCTCGGACAGCCGCTTGCCCGCAAAGATGTCCAGCGCCGGATTTTTGAAGCCCGTCACCTGCATGATCGACCAGCCGCGGCGCCGCGCGCGCATCTCGGCGGCTGCCCGGGCGCGCAGCCGCGGCTGCTTCAGGCGCTCCATCATTGCCGCGTGCCCGCCTTCGCGGATCCACACCGGGAGTTTCGAGTCCAGACCTGTTGCCGAAGCCGTATAGAGATACATGTCCGCCGTGATCTGCAGCCCGGCCGCGCGCGCCCTTTCAATCCTTGCGATCGCCGCCCTCATCTTGGGCCAATTGGACTGCCCCGTGGCTTTCAGATGATAGACTTCCGCTCTCGCTCCCGACCGGCGGGAGATGTCGATCAGCTCGTCGATCGCTTCGATCAGCCGCGAGGATTCGCTGCGAATGTGGCTGATATACATGCCGCCGCAGCGGCCCGCCTCGCTCGCGAGCGCCACCAGCTCGTCCGTGCCCGCATAGGCCGCCGGCACGTAGACGAGCGAGGAACCGACACCCATTGCGCCTTCGTCCATCGCCTGCCGCACCAGCGCGCGCATGCGCCCAAGCTGCTCCGGTGTCGGGTCGACATTGTTGCGGCCAAGCTCATGCACCC
>NZ_CADCWD010000060.1 GCF_902806315.1 uncultured Sphingosinicella sp. | reverse complement strand
GCGGACAATGGACGGGCAGGTGGACGGCCAGCCGGTGCCCAACGCGCTCAAGGCAAAGGGGGTCGTCCCCTTCATCAAGATCGACAAGGGCCTGGAAGCCGAGGAGAATGGCGTACAGCTGATGAAGCCGATCTCGGGGCTCGATGCCTTGCTGAGCCGCGCCAAGAGCCTTGGTGTGTTCGGCACCAAGGAACGCTCGGTCATCAACCTCGCCAATCGCGAAGGGATCGCAGCCATCGTCCGGCAGCAGTTCGAGGTTGCGCAGCAGGTGCTTGCGGCCGGGCTGGTTCCGATGATCGAGCCCGAGGTCAACATCAAGAGCCCGGAGCGGGCCGAGGCCGACCGGATCCTCCTGGAGGAGCTGCAAAAGGCGCTCGACGCGCTCCGGGGCGACGACAAGGTGATGCTGAAGCTTTCAATCCCCGCCACGCCGGGCCTGTTCCAGCCACTGGTCGACCATCCGCGGGTGCTGCGCGTCGTTGCGCTCTCGGGTGGGTTTAACCGCCCCGAAGCCTGTGCCGAGCTCGCCAAGAATAGCGGCATGATCGCCAGCTTCTCGCGCGCTTTGCTCGAAGAGCTGCGCCACGGCATGAGCGAGGAGGAGTTCAACCGCTCGCTCGGTGGAGCGATCGACGAAATCCATCGCGCTTCGACCGTCAAGACCGCCGCCTGATCCGCCGCTATCTCGCCGGCCAGTTCGCCCGCCCCAGCGGCTGGGCCGGCCGATGGCTGTTCGGGCCTTGGCTGAACCGGATTGGCCGGGCGATGAACCGGCTGACCTTCGATGAACTGCGCCTGCAGCCGGAGGATCGGGTGCTGGAGGTGGGGTTCGGCGGGGGCGAGCTCCTCGGCTGGATCCTCGGCTGGATCCTCGGCGCGACCTCAGGGCAAGTGGTCGGTCTCGACGTGTCCGAAGCGATGGTGGAACGGGCGCGAAGACGCTTTTCCGGCGAGGGGAGGCTGCGGCTGTTCCAAGGCTCTGTGGAGGCGGTCCCGCTGCCGACTGCGAGCATCGACAAGGCGTGCAGCGTCAACAACATCTATTTCTGGCCCGATCCTGAGGCAGGCATGGCGGAGCTGGCGCGGGTGATCCGGCCGGGCGGCAATCTCGCAATCTGCTTCGAGCCGGCCGAGGAGCTTCGCAAATGGCCCGGCCATCGCTTCGGCTTCCGCGTCTATTCGCAGGATGAAGTCACCAGCCTCATGGAAGCGGCCGGCTTCGGCGCAATCCACGCGGCTTTCGGCACCGGTCGCAAGCCCGATCGCTTTCTTCTCTTGAGCGGCACGCGGCTTGGGTTCAACGGCTAGCCTTATGCAATCCGAAGACGAAGACGACGAACTCACCCTCGACCCCGGCTTTGCCGACCGGTTCGAGCCCGCCAGGCGCGGCCCGTGCCAGCTCTACCTGATCTCGCCGCCGCGGATCGACGCCGCGTTCGAGGACGCGCTCAAGGCCGCGCTCGACGGCGGCCCCATCGCCGCCTTCCAGCTCCGCCTCAAGGGCATCGACGATCACGCAATCGCCCGCGTCGCAGAGCCGCTCCAGCGCCTCTGCGCCGACCGCGAGACTGCCTTCATCGTCAACGACAGCATCGGGCTTGCGAAGCGCCTCGGCGCCGACGGCGTCCACCTCGGCCAAGCCGACGGCGACCCCCGCGAGGCCCGCGCAGCGCTTGGCCCCGCCGCGCAGATCGGCGTCACCTGCCACGACAGCCGCCACCTCGCGATGGAAGCGGGCGAGGCGGGCGCCGACTATGTCGCGTTCGGCGCCTTCTTCCCGACCACCACCAAGGACACGCTCCACCGGCCGGACCCGTCGATCCTCTCCTGGTGGTCGCGCGTCTTCGAGATCCCCTGCGTCGCGATCGGCGGGATCAACGTCGACAATGCCGCGCCGCTTGTCACGGGAGGCGCTGATTTTCTCGCGGTCAGCAGCGCGGTCTGGGCGCATCCCGCGGGTCCCGCCGCCGCCGTAGCCGCCTTCCAGGACGTCATGCGCCGCTAGCGCACCGCCTGACCCACCATCGCGCGCAGCGTAAGCGCATCGTCGATCGCGTGCCCGTCGATGTCGTTGTTGAAATAGCACCAGACCTGCCGGCCTGCGCGCGCCTGCTCGACGATCCAGTCAGTCCATCCAAGCAGCCGCTCGTCCGGATAACGGCCCCAATATTTACCCTCTCCCCCGTGGAAGCGCACATAGGCGATGGGCCCGGCGGCCCAGCGCGGCGTCGCGAGCCCCGGCATGTCGTGCGCGCAAAAGGAGACTCCGCGCTCATCGAGCAGCGCCAGCACCTCCTCGGTCAGCCAGCTCGTCTCGCGAAACTCGAACACGTGCGTCAGGTCGCGCGGCAGCAGGTCGATGAACTCGGACAGCCGCTCGAGATTGACCCGGAACCGCGGCGGCAGCTGGTACAGGATCGGCCCCAGCCGATCGCCCAGATGCCGCATCGGCGCGAGCATCCGCTCGAGCGGCTCGGCGCAATCCTTCAGCTTCTTCGCCTGCGTCAGGAACCGGTTCGCCTTGACCGCATAGCAGAAGCCCGGCGACGCCTGCTCGCGCCATTTGTCGAACGTCTCCGCCTTTGGAAGCATGTAGAAGCTGTTGTTGATCTCGACCGTGTCGAACGTCGCCGCATAATGGTCGAACCAGCGCGCGACCGGCAGCCCCTTGGGATAGAAGAGCTCGCGCCAATGCTTGTAGTTCCAGCCCGAACAGCCGATGCGAATGCGTTCCACAAACGTCGCGCGCCGAGACGAACGATCCGCCCGGGATCAGCGCCGTGTATCGCCGCGCAATCCGCCCAGCAGGGCCCAACCGACCACCAGCGCGACAGCGGCCGCCACGACCGGTTGATCGCGTGCGAAATCCCTCAGCGCACCGATTGCCTTGCGCGTGCTGCCCGAGACCTGGTCCGCGGCCCCGTCGCGCTGTAGCTCGCGGTCTCCAACCGCATCCCCAAGCGACTCCTTGAAGCGGCCTTTGAGATTGGTGCCTTCACCGGCGACGGTATCGATGTTCATCTGTTGCTCCCTGCGACATTGCTGTTCCTGAACGCCCGGAGCCCGTTCCGGTGCCAATCGAGCCTGATGGCACATCGTTTCGGATGCCGATCCTCAGGCTCATTGCAGTGTTGCCTGCAGCCTGTTGCCCCGGTCGCTGACGATCGATCTCGGCACTCCGCGCTGAAAGCGGGACCTGTAGGGCCAGCATTCCCGCGCAGCGCCTCTCCAGTAGAAGCAGAGGTTCCGTCCTTTCACCTCCCACCGGCCCGTGACCTGCTGCCGACCAAAAGCTGCGACGGCCGTGCCGTTGCTCCGGAAGTGGATCGAGCTTACCGCTCCGCGCGCCGGCTGGACTTGAACCCATCGATTTACCAGTTCCTGCCCGGGCCTGCCATTGGTGGCGACGGAAACGCAACCGCCAAGAGCAAGTGAAGCCGATATCGGCAAACACCAAAATACTGCCCTCATGTTGATTCTCCCCACTGCTTCCGATCACGCGACGTTCGCGCTCCATTCAAAAAGATCAACACCAAAGCCTTCCGACCATCTATGCATCCACTTGCATTGTGCCTCGAGCATCAGTGCCAGTTCGCGTCTGGAGCAAGATCAAGCTCGCGGGCGGCTTTCGTCACGTCCGCAAGGTCGACCGGCTTGTCGAAAGGATCTTCATCCAGGCTCGTGGGCCGATGGAGCCGGGTCTGCCAGCGCTGCAGCATCTGGACGTAAGGCAGGAACGGCTTGCGCATCAACGCGCCGGTTGCAAGTTCCTCCACGTCGGCGATCCCCATCCGGAGCCATTCGCCCGTATGCCAATCGGTCATATCGACGGCCGGAAACAGGCAGACCCCGTGAAGGTCCACGCCGCGGTTGATCGCCGCGAGCGCTTCACAGACGATGTCGTTCAGCCAGTCCGGCCGCCCGCCATGCAGCCCGGATGTCTCGGCGACGATGCACGGCCGCTTGTACTTCTCCCATCCTTCCACCAGCAGGTCGCACAGCGGCCGGATACGCGGGTCGCCGGGCTCCAGCGGCTGATTGGGCTTGCCGCCGCCCTGATATTCCATTTGGCCGAAGCTGTAATTGTTGAAGCCGAGGATATCGATCGTCTCGGGACTGCCTCCCAGTTCGGGGTGCTTCAGGCCGGAGATCACGTCCCAGGCGATATAGGCATCCTCATAGCTCTCGCGATGTGCTTCTTCGGCGAGGTCGGGCCGGTCGCTCGGGGGCACGACCCAGATGAGCGGATCGATATGAACCATCCGCGCCTCGGGGAAATCCGCCCGGATTGCTTTGACGGCTGCTATGTCCGCTCGCGCAAGAGCGAGCGTGAAGCGCCGGCGCTCATCCGCCGACTTGCCGAACGGCGCGCACCAGGCCCACTCGCCGCCCATATATCCCCAGAAGGTCGGCTCGTTGACGGGCGTGAAGCACAACGGTTCGTGGTGGGCGCGCTCCGCGACATAGCGAGCCGCCGCTCGGGCGTAAGCGGCGAAACGCTCGACGAAAGCATCGGAATAGGGGTCGAGCCCGTCGGGAAAGCCGTAATGACAAAGATCCCAGATCGGCAGCACCTTGTGCCTTCGCTGCGCCGCAAGGTAGTCGTCGATCAGCGAGAAGTCGTACTCACCGGGCGTTCGCTCAACCAGTGGCCATGGGATGCCCTCGCGCGCCGCCGCGATGCCCAGGCGGGGAAGCATGGCATAATCTTCATCGGCATGACGATAATGCTGGAGTTCAGCGGCAAGATCGCGACGGCCGCCATCTTTCCAGTCGAAGGTGGAGCATTCGAAACCCGAAAGGAAGAAGGTCGGGAAAATGCCGTGTCGTGCGCTCATGCATAGCATACGCCGCTAGGCCGCAAGGGTTTCACGAGTGGGCACGCCAAGGCCGCTTTCCACCACAAAGCGACATGACGAACCGGAAAGTGCCGGTTGAAGACATCGTACTAGAGGCGTAACTTGAAGCTATGCAGTCAACGATCCTCCTGATTGCCGCTTTGCTTTGGGTGAGCAGCACAGCCGCTGGTGCAGGTCAATGCGAAGGCACGCTCCCCAATTGGGAAGCTTTGAAGAAACTGCCGGTACACAGCAAGGCTCGGCCGCTGAACGTGCTCTCCGTCGGCGAGGGGGGCAAGCTTGTCTGGAACGGAAGAGCCGTCAGTGATAAGAATGTTCAGGCATTTCTCCAGTTCATCGGGTCGAACATGCCGAAGAACGTTACGGCTTTAGTGGCTAGCCGAAATGCGGATTGCAAAGTGCTGGTGCGTGTACGCCGGATGATGAACGAGCAGCTGAAGTGTGCCCCTGCTACCTGCGTCCAGGTGATCGGCTGACTAGCGACCCGCCGCACCGTCGTTGAGCATCTTTTCCAATTGCCTGATCTCGGCGCCTTGATCGCGTATCGTCGTCCGCGCCATGCTTGCGAAACGTGAGTTGGGGTCCTGCTTCAGCAAAACCTCGGACATGGTCAGCGCGCCTCGATGATGCTCGATCATCTTGCGCGCCCACATTTCGGACACGTTGCTGCCGCCCGCCGCCATCATGCCGTCGTGCATCTGCTCTTCGGAACCCGCGAATGGGTTGGAAGCATCATGCGCTGCCATCGCCTCAGCAGTGTGTGGCTGATCCTTGGTCGCGGTGGCGGACTGCTTTGCATCGCCGCCTTGGCCGCAGGCTGAAAGGACGGCCGCAAGGCCAAGGGCCAGCACCGAATTTTGCTTGCTCGGCATGTGTCGAAACCTTCCCGGGTCACTTCGTTGCGAGCAGCCGATCCGGCTCTCCTGGTCATCCATCGCGCCGAACGGCCGCACAGGGAAATAAGTTTCCGCTCCCGCGTTCCTTCCCGACCAAGTCTTGTCTGGCCCAATTTGTGGAGCGTAGCGTCGTGTCGAACAGCAGAAACAACCTCATCAACGCCTTCCTGATCGGAACCGTGGGGATCGCAGTCGCGGGTGCCGCCGTCGCGCAGGACCCGGCGCAAAAAGCCAAGGCTGCCGCGCCGCGCGACGCCGACGATCCCGCCAAGCAGCGCCCGATGGACACCACCGCGGAGAAGTTCGACGGCACCGTGTTCCATGCGCAGGTGCTGCTCGACCGAGCCGGCTTCTCGCCTGGCGTGATCGACGGGATGGCAGGCGTCTCGTTCGAAGCCGCGGTCAAGGCCTTCCAGGAGGCGAGGGGTATCCAGCCCAGCGGTCAGCTTGACCAGGCGACCCGCACCGCCTTGCTTCAGGATCGTGCTCCCTCCACCCGCCGCCTGCGCATCGACGAGAGCGACGCGCGAGGACCGTTCACTGCCATTCCGAAGGAGCCCGAGCAGCAGGCCCAGATGGAGCGGCTCGCCTATCGCAACCTGCTCGAAAAGGTCGCAGAGAAATTCCACACTTCGCCCGCGACGATCATTGCGCTCAATCGGCCCGACATGATCCTGCGCGCCGGGACCGTGCTGCGCCTGCCGAACGTCCTTCCCACCTCGCGCAACTACAGCAACGTCAAGCCGCAAGTCGCGCAGCTGCTAAGCGACCTCAACATCAGCGCGCAGCAGCCCAAAGCTGCGAAGATCGTGGCCGACAAGTCGGACAAGACCGTCCGTGCCTATGACAAGGAAGGACGCCTGATCGCGCACTTCTCGGCGACGATGGGCAGCGACAAGGATCCGCTCCCGCTCGGGAATTGGAAGGTCAACAGCGTCGCGTTCGAGCCGCCGTTCAAATATCAGCCCAAGCTCTTCTGGGATGTCGACGATAGCGAGAAGGAGCAGATGCTGCCGCCGGGGCCAAATGGCCCGGTGGGTCTCGTCTGGATCGATCTCAGCAAAGAGCATATCGGCATCCACGGCACCAATTCGCCCGAGACGATCAAGCGTGCAGAAAGCCACGGCTGCGTGCGCCTGACCAATTGGGATGCCGCGCGGCTAACGCAGATGATCGACAACGGAATGCCTGTGGTCTTCCAGGCCTGATCTAGATAAGCTTCTCTCGTGGGGAAGCTGAAGCTCATCCTGACCAATCTGGTCACCGCGCTGGTCGTCTGCGCGGTGACCAGCGCCTTCTGGATCAGCGCCTATGGCAATGGCGACGCGGAGGAGGGCGTGACGACCGAGCCGCTCGCCGAAACGGCCGAGAAAGCTGTTTCGTCGGCCGAAGCTAGGGGGGAGGTGGTCATCGGCCCCTCGGGTCTCGCCGTCCCGGTGGCCGGGATACGCCCCGACCAGCTCGTCGACACCTACAAGCAGGCGCGCGGCGGCGGCTCGCGCGTTCACGATGCGATCGACATCATGGCCGATCACGGCACGCCCGTGGTCGCGGCGGCGCCCGGTCGCGTCGAAAAGCTGTACTTCAGCAAGGGCGGTGGCGGCATAACCGCATACGTCCGCTCCGAAGACGGGCAGTGGCTTTATTATTATGCGCACCTCCAGGATTATGCCCCGGGGCTGAAGGAGGGGCAGGCGATCAAGCGCGGCGATCCGATCGGCCGGGTGGGCGTCACCGGCAACTCCAATCCTGACGGCCCGCACCTTCATTTCGCAATCAACCGGATGAAGCCGGGCGAGAAGTGGTACGACGGCACTCCGATCAATCCCTATCCGCTGCTTGCGGGACGAAGGGGTGGCGGCTAAGCCCCCGGCTGCTCTTTCAATCAGCGAGACGGTTATGAAGATCAGCGGCGTGGACATTCGTCCCGGCAACATCATCGAATATGAGGGCGGCATCTGGCGCGCTGTGAAGATCCAGCACACGCAGCCGGGCAAGGGCGGCGCCTATATGCAGGTCGAGATGAAGAACCTCATCGACGGCCGCAAGAACAACGTCCGCTTCCGCTCTGCCGAGACCGTCGAGCGCGTCCGCCTCGACACCAAGGACTTCCAGTTCCTGTTCAAGGACGGCGACATGCTGACCTTCATGGACAAGGAAAGCTACGAGCAGATCACGCTTCCGAGCGACCTGCTCGGAGATGCCGCGGCTTTCCTCCAGGACGGCATGGACGTGGTGATGGAGCTCTACGACGAGCGCCCGATCTCGGTGCAGCTCCCCGACACGATCGAAGCGACGATCGTCGAAGCCGACGCGGTCGTGAAGGGGCAGACCGCATCGTCGAGCTACAAGCCCGCGATCCTTGAGAATGGTGTCCGCGTCATGGTCCCGCCGCACATCGGTGCCGGAACCCGGATCGTCGTCGACGTTTACGAACAGACCTACGTCCGCCGCGCGGACTGATTTACCTCCCCTCCCTGCAAGGGAGGGGCTGGGGGTGGGTGGCGAGCAAAGCGAGCCTTCTTCCTCCCAATGACAAGGCGGCACAGTCGGCGTCGAGCCGGCCGTGCCGCGACCCACCCCGGCCCCTCCCTTGAAGGGAGGGGGGAGTTCTTATGGTATCCCACTCAGGCCTCATCACAGTCATGCAGCGCGCGGCGCGCAAGGCGGCGCCGCGTATCCGACGCGATTTCAACGAGGTCGAGCAGCTGCAGGTCAGCCGCAAGGGCCCCGCGGACTTCGTCTCCATGGCCGACAAGCAAGCCGAGCAGACGGTGATGGAGGAGCTTCGCCACGCGCGTCCCGATTGGGGTTTCGTGATGGAGGAGGGCGGCACGATCGCGGGCGATCCGTCGAAGCCGCGCTGGATCGTCGACCCGATCGACGGCACCTCCAACTTTCTCCACGGCATCCCCCACTTCGCGATCGCGATCGCGGTCGAGGAGCCGAAGCTCGGCGGCGGCCGCGGCGAGATCACGCAGGGGCTGGTCTATCAGCCGCTCACCGACGAGAGCTTCTGGGCCGAAAAGGGGAGGGGTGCTTGGCTCAACGAGCGCCGCCTGCGCGTGTCATCGCGCCGCGATCTGGCCGACGCGCTGATCGCCACCGGCATCCCATTCAAGGGGCACGGCGATACCGACCGCTTCGAGCGGGTGCTGGGCGCGGTCGCTCCGGAGGTTGCCGGCATCCGCCGCTTCGGCTCGGCCGCGCTCGATCTCGCCTGGGTCGCCGCCGGCCGGTATGACGGCTTTTGGGAAGAGGACCTCAAGCATTGGGACATTGCCGCCGGCGTCCTCCTCGTGCGCGAGGCGGGCGGCTTCGTCACCGACTTCCGCGGCGCCGATCGCGCGCTCGACACGGGCCAGGTGCTCGCCGCCAACGACCAGCTCCATTCGAAGCTTCACAAGCTCGTCGCCGGCGCGCTCCGCGGCTAGCACGCTTCATCTCGCGTTCACCATCGCTCGTCCCATCCGCCGGAACCGGCAGGGTCGCTCACCCGCTGACAGCGCATGTCTAGCGAGCCGCATACGCATCCAAGCCGCCTCAGGCGATTGCGCGCGCTTCGGCGCCTCCGGATACAGCGCAAGCATGTTCGTGCCGCACTCATGGCGACCACGCCAGCGGCCGCGCTGTTTGGATTCGGCGGAATGACGGTGCCCAAGGTCGCGGTACCCGTCGCGGTCGCGGCAGCGCTGCCCGTTACCGCGGAAGCGATCGCCGCCGAGGTGGCTCCTCCTGCCGCTCCAGCATCCGACATTGTCGAGGCGAGCTATTACGGCTCCGAGCTGGCGGGCAACCCGACCGCGAGCGGCGAACCATTTGACCCTGAGCTTCTCACTGCCGCGCACCGCACCCTGCCGTTCGGCTCGCTCGTCCAAGTCACCGATGCGCTGAGCGGACGCGCGGTGATCGTCCGCATCAACGATCGCGGGCCTTTCCACGGTGACAGGGCCATCGATCTTTCCGAAGCGGCCGCGCGGCAGATCGGGATGTTGGCGAGCGGCGCCGGAAAGGTCACGCTGCGGCTGTTGAGCCAAGTTTGAAAACCCGCTCAACTTATTGAACTCACAAGACTTACATTCAGCGAGAGCGGACTCCATATCGCGCCTGCACAGCAACGCTTTGGCGGCCGTGCGGGGTACCGGCCAAGGCGGTTGCGGTGACTCGTTGGCTGGCCTAGAAGCCGCGCAACCTCATGCTCCTGGAGAGTCTCGATGGCGTCCTCCGCCGCCGAATATCTGCCGATCCTGCTGTTCCTCGGTGTCGCTCTCGGGCTGTCGTCGTCGTTCGTGTTCCTGCCCATGTTGGTTGCGCGCCTGACCGGCGCCAACAATCCCTATCCGGACAAGCTCGCCGAATATGAGTGCGGCTTTCCGGCGTTCGAGGATTCGCGCTCGCAGTTCGACGTTCGCTTCTATCTCGTTGCGATCCTGTTCATCATCTTCGACCTCGAAGCCGCGTTCCTTTTCCCCTGGGCGGTCTCGCTCGGCAGCATCGGCATCGCCGGCTGGACCGCAATGATGATCTTCCTGGTCGAACTCACCCTGGGCTTCGTCTACGCATGGAAGAAGGGAGCGCTCGAATGGGAGTGATCCTCGACCCGCGCGTGGAGAACCAGCGGCCGACGGGCGATCAGCAGCCCGATCCCGAGTTCTTCAATCAGCTCAGTTCCGAGGTCGCGGACAAGGGCTTCCTCGTCACCTCGACCGAGGACCTGTTCCAGTGGGCGCGCACCGGCTCGCTGTGGTGGATGACCTTCGGCCTCGCCTGCTGCGCCGTCGAGATGATCCATGCGAACATGCCGCGCTACGACCTTGAAAGATTTGGCGTTGCGCCACGCGCATCCCCGCGACAGTCGGACGTGATGATCGTCGCCGGCACGCTCTGCAACAAGATGGCTCCGGCGCTCCGCCGCGTCTACGATCAGATGTCCGAGCCGCGCTACGTTATCTCGATGGGCAGCTGCGCAAACGGCGGCGGCTATTATCATTACAGCTACAGCGTCGTTCGCGGCTGCGACCGCATCGTGCCCGTCGACATCTACGTCCCGGGCTGCCCGCCCACCGCCGAGGCCTTGCTCTACGGCATCATGCAGCTGCAGCGGAAAATCCGCCGCGTCGGCACGATCGAGCGCTGAGCCGATGGCCCGCAGCTCCGCACCCCTGATCGCCCCGCGCGATGGCATCGTCGACGAGGTCAAGGCCGCGATCGGCGGCGCATTCCTGGACGCGAAGGACGCGGCCGGCGAGGTCTCGATCACAGTAACCCGCGACAGCATCGTCGATGTCTGCCGGACCTTGCGCGACCGCTTCGAATATCAGCAGCTGATGGAAATCGCCGGCGTTGACTACCCGCAGCGGCCCGAGCGGTTCGAAGTCGTCTATCACCTGCTCTCGCTCACCCGGAACCACCGCATCCGCGTTCGCGTGTTGACCAACGACGAGAAGCCGGTCCCGTCCGTGACGGGGCTCTGGCCCGTCGCCGGCTGGCTGGAGCGCGAGGTGTTCGACCTGTTCGGCGTACTGTTCGACGGCAATGACGACCTACGCCGTATCCTCACCGATTATGGCTTTCGCGGCTATCCGCTCCGCAAGGACTTCCCGCTCTCCGGCTATGTCGAGATGCGCTATTCCGAGGAGCAGAAGCGCGTGGTCTACGAGCCGGTGCGCCTCGCCCAGGATTTCCGCGCTTTCGACTTCCTGTCTCCCTGGGAAGGCGCCGAATATATCCTGCCCGGCGATGAGAAGGTGGAAGGGCAGGCTCCCGGCGCTCCCACTCCCGCCGCAGCGGGGGAGACGAAGAAATGACGATCGCCTCTCCCTCGCAGGATCTGGAGGAGCAGGTCGCCCGCTCCGGCGCGACCGAGTCCGACATCGCCAACTACACGATCAACTTCGGACCCCAGCATCCGGCGGCGCACGGAGTGCTTCGCCTCGTCCTGGAGCTCGACGGCGAGATCATCGAGCGCGTCGACCCGCATGTGGGCCTGCTCCACCGCGGCACGGAGAAAATGTGCGAGTACAAGACGTACCTGCAGGCGCTGCCCTACATGGACCGGCTCGACTACGTGTCTCCGATGTCGATGGAGCACAGCTACGTGCTCGCCATCGAGAAGCTGCTCGACCTGGAAGTGCCGCTCCGAGCCCAGTACCTGCGCGTCTTCTTCGCCGAACTGACCCGGATCAAGAACCATCTCCTGAACATCGGCTCCCACGTCATGGACGTCGGCGCGATGACTCCGAACCTGTGGCTGTTCGAGCTTCGCGAAGACATCATGAACTTCTACGAGCGGGCGTCGGGAGCGCGCATGCACGCGGCTTATTTCCGCCCGGGCGGCGTCCACCAGGACGTGCCGCTGAAGCTCCTCACCGACATTGCCGACTGGATGGACAAGCGCCTGCCGGAGCTGTTCGACGATGCGATGAGCCTCGTCATCGACAACCGCATCTTCAAGCAGCGCAACGTCGACATCGGCACCGTGTCCAAGGAAGACGCGATCGCCTGGGGCTTCTCCGGCCCGATGATCCGCGCCGCGGGCATTCCGTGGGACATTCGCAAGTCGCAGCCCTACGACGTCTACGATCGCATGGAGTTCGACATTCCTGTCGGCACCAAGGGCGATTGCTACGACCGCATGATGGTGCGGGTGGAAGAGGTCCGCCAGTCGGCGCGGATCATGAAGCAGTGCCTCCAGCAGATGCCGGAAGGACCGATCGCCTCGTTGGACCGCAAGGTGGTGCCGCCCAAGCGCGGCGAGATGAAGCAGTCGATGGAAGCGCTCATCCACCACTTCAAGCTCTACACCGAAGGCTTCCACGTCCCCGCCGGCGAGGTCTATGTCGCGACCGAAAGCCCGAAGGGCGAATTCGGCATCTATCTCGTCTCAGACGGCTCCAATAAGCCTTACCGGGTGAAGATCCGCCCGACCGGCTTCAGCCATCTCCAGGCGATGGACTTCATGACCAAGGGCCACATGCTCGCCGACGCGACCGCGATCCTCGGCGCCATGGATATCGTGTTCGGTGAGGTGGACCGGTGAGCGAATTTCTTGGGCCGTTTCTAACTACCTTTCTCAACGTGGGTTTCGTGGCTCTGTTGGCCCGGTTTGCGGCGAAGCATCTGGCGCTTCTGCCCGCGAAGCCGATCGCGCTTGCGGTCGCTTTCGGCCTGTATATTGGGCGTAGCCAGGTGGCCGGAGAAGTAAGCAATTTGGACTCTGCTGGCAGCGGGGCAGGGGGACTGATGGCGCTCGGTCTGCTCTGGTTCTTCTGGTTCGAGAGGGCATCGCACGAGAACGCGAATGGCTGACATCCTCCCCAACAGCTTGCCAGATATGGACGAGCTTCGCGCGCGCTGGGGCTCGTTTGCCTGGTCGCAGGAGAATGAGCGGCAGGCGCGGGTGATCGTCGGGCGCTATCCTCCCGGACGGCAGCAGAGCGCGATCATACCGCTGCTCGACCTCGCGCAGCGCCAGGTCGGCGTGGAGACGAACACGCAAGGCTGGCTGCCCGTGCCGGTGATCGAATATGTCGCCGCTTACCTCGGCATGCCGTACATGCGGGCGTACGAGGTCGCCACCTTCTACACGATGTTCAACCTGCGCCCGGTCGGCCGCTACCATGTGCAGGTCTGCGGGACGACGCCGTGCATGCTGCGCGGCTCGGACGACGTGCTCGACGCCTGCTATGCCAGGGGCCTGAAGAAGGGCGCCACGACCGAGGACGGCCTGTTCACTCTGACCGAAGTCGAATGCCTCGGCGCCTGCGCGAACGCGCCGATGGTGCAGATCAACGACGACAATTTCGAGGACCTGACCTTCGAGACGACGACGGCCGTGCTCGACGCGCTCGCTTCCGGCCGCGCGCCGCGGCCCGGCCCGCAAATCGCGCGGCAGACCAGCGCACCGGAGGGTGGTCCGACCTCGCTGCCGGAAATGGCGCGCGAGAACCACGATTATCGGGAGCTGTGGAAATGAGCCTCTACGAACGCATCGCCGGGTCCCATCTCGGCTCCTCCGCGTTGTTCGGCGGCGCTTTCTTTGCCGCGACCGCGCCTGCCGAGGGCCTGGCCCAGGCCGCCACTGCGGGCGCGCTCGCCGCCGCGTCCTGGCTCGCGACCCTGCCGCTCCTGAAGCGCATCATCGAAGCGACCGCTCGTGCTTGAAGACAAGGATCGCATCTTCACCAACCTGTACGGCTTTCAGCCCTGGGGGCTGAAGGCGGCGCAGAAGCGCGGCGACTGGGACGGCACCAAGAAGCTGATGGCGGTCGGCCAGGACGCCATCATTGACGAGATCAAGAATTCCGGCCTGCGCGGCCGCGGCGGCGCTGGCTTCCCAACCGGCATGAAGTGGAGCTTCATGCCCAAGGAGCCCAAGCCCGAGCGCCCCAATTTCCTCGTCATCAACGCCGACGAATCCGAGCCCGGCTCCTGCAAGGACCGCGAGATCATCCGCCACGATCCGCACAAGCTGATCGAAGGCGCGCTGATCGCCGGCTATGCAATGCGCGCGCGGGCCGCCTACATCTACATTCGCGGCGAGTTCATCCGGGAGGCGGAGACGCTCTTCGCGGCCGTGCAGGAGGCCTATGATTACGGCCTGCTCGGCAAGAACGCGGCCAAGTCCGGCTACGATTTCGACGTCTTCGTCCACCGGGGCGCGGGCGCCTACATCTGCGGCGAGGAAACGGCGCTTCTCGAAAGTCTGGAAGGCAAGCGTGGCATGCCGCGGCTCAAGCCGCCATTCCCGGCCGGCGCGGGCCTTTACGGCTGTCCGACCACAGTCAACAATGTCGAAAGCATCGCGGTCGTTCCCACGATCCTCCGCCGCGGCGCAGCCTGGTTCAAGAGCTTCGGCCGCGAGAAGAACGAGGGCACCAAGCTCTTCCAGATCTCCGGTCACGTGAACAAGCCGTGCGTGGTCGAAGACGCCATGTCCGTGCCGTTCCGCGAGCTGATCGACCGCCATGCCGGCGGCATCCGCGGCGGCTGGGACAATCTGCTGGCGGTGATCCCGGGCGGCTCCTCAGTGCCGCTCGTGCCAGCGCACGAGATCATGGACGCGCCGATGGATTTCGACGGTCTTCGCGACCTCAAGTCCGGTCTCGGCACGGCGGCGATCATAGTGATGGACAAGTCCACCGACATCGTCCGCGCGATCAGCCGCATCAGCTATTTCTACAAGCACGAGAGCTGCGGCCAGTGCACGCCCTGCCGCGAGGGCACCGGCTGGATGTGGCGGATGATGGAGCGCCTGCGCGAAGGCAATGCCGACATCCACGAGATCGACATGCTCTGGGACGTCACCAAGCAGGTGGAAGGCCACACCATCTGCGCTTTGGGCGACGCCGCCGCCTGGCCGATCCAGGGCCTCATCCGCCACTTCCGGCCGGAACTCGAGCGACGGATCATTGAGAAGCAGGGGCAGCAGCTGGAGGCGGCGGAATGAAGAAGGGCTGGGGTCTCTTGCTGTTCACGTGCGGGGCGGTGCTCAGCTTTCCTCTTCAGGCGCAAGATGAGCCGCCAATTGGCTCGCGACTGGGCAAGCGCAGCGACATCCGTATCGAACAGGACCCGAAGTTGGCGGTGCAGGCCGCGCACCGGCTGGCAGGATGCATCTATCTGAAGCGTCCTACAGATGTTCGGGCGGCGCTGAGTTCCTTGGATGGAGCGGATGCGCGCAGACGGATGAACAAAATCGGTTCCAGTGGAACCTGCATTAACTTGATGGTCTCGGCTGACGAGGCGCATGCACAATCTGTGAGCTTCCCGCCCGATATCTACCGGGGAATGTTGGCGGAGGCCGCATTACGGCAGGATTATCAGCGAACCGCCTTGGACGCCCTGCCGAAGCAGGCCACTTACAGCCGACCGTGGTTTGCGACTACCGGCCGTCCGTTGGCCGTTGATGAAATGGGCGCTTGCGTCGCGGATACCAATCCGACGGGCGTACGGGCGCTCCTGGCCACGACGGCCGAGACTGCAGAGGAGAAACGGGCGGCGTCGGAGCTCTTCCCCTCGCTCGGCTCGTGCCTGACGATAGGAGCGAAGCTCAACGCCAATCGTCAATCGCTTCGTGCTGCTCTGGCCGAAGCTCTCTACCATCGCGCAGCGACGCCAGCCGTTGCAGCAGCGACAACGCAATGATCGGAACAGTCCGGTAATGCCTAAGGTTAAAGTCGACGGCGTCGAGATCGAGGTTCCGCAGGGGGCGACGGTGCTCCAGGCGTGCGAAATGGCGGGGAAGGAGATCCCGCGCTTCTGCTACCACGAGCGGCTGACGATCGCCGGCAATTGCCGCATG
>NZ_CADCWD010000059.1 GCF_902806315.1 uncultured Sphingosinicella sp. | reverse complement strand
GTCGATGCCCCATGCTCGGGCGCCGGCACTTGGCGGCGCAATCCGGAAACGCGCTGGCGCCTCACGCCCGAACGGCTCGCGAAGCTGGTCGCGCTCCAGGCGCATCTTCTTGATGTGGCAGCGGAACTGGTGCGGCCGGGCGGGCATTTGGTCTATGCCGTTTGCTCGCTGCTCGGTGAGGAGGGGCGGGGCCAGGCCGAAGCGTTCGGTCGGCGCCGTTCAGCTTTAGTATCGCAGCCCCTATCTATTGCGGGTGGACGGCCGGCAGGGGCCGGGCATCTCCTGACGCCCGCCCATGACGGCACGGATGGCTTTTTCGTCGCGGCATGGCGGGCGCCATGCTAGACATGACCGCGACAGGAATATGGAGACTTTGATGCGCCTTACGCCCATTGCCCTTTCGATGGCGCTTGCGCTTGCAACCATGGCGACCGCCGGTCACGGCCAGCGCCCGGACGATCAGATCGATGCGCGCTCGCTTGCGCTCCTGCAGCAGGGCCAAGCGCAAACGTCCGCGTCGCAATATGGCGAGGCGATCGATTCGCTTGAATCCGCCCTCGCCGTCGATCCGCGCAACCGCCAGGCATACGTGGCGCTTGCCCGCGTCGCTCAGGCGCAGAAGCTGCCAGGCAAGGCGACCCGCCTCTATGGCGAGGCGCTGAAGCTGGAGCCGAACGATCTCGGCGCGCTCGCCGGCCAGGGCGAGGCGCTGGTCCAGCGCGGCGCCGTGGAACGCGCCAAGCGCAACCTCGAGCGGATCAAGTCGCTCTGCAACAATGCCTGCCCGCAGGCGACGACGCTTGCAGCCGTGATCGCCAAGGGCCCGCCGCCCGAAGTGGTGACCGCCCGCGCCGCGCCGACGGTGCCGCCGACCACCACCAAGAACTGATTTCTCGTCGGGCAGCCCGGCTTCCGCCGGGCCGCCTCAAGCGTCCATTGCGCGAGCAATGGCGGCGAACTCGCCAACGCTGAGCGTTTCGGCGCGCCGTTCGGAATCGATGCCGAGCGTCTCCAGCGCCCCAAGCGCTGTCGGCAACGATTGGAGGCTGCGCCTCAGCATCTTGCGGCGCTGACCGAATGCGGCAGCGGTAAGCGCCTCGAGCGTTCCTGCCCGCACGCCTTCTGGCGCGGCCTTGGGCACGATGTGTACCACCGCCGACATCACCTTGGGTGGCGGCACGAATGCGGAGCGGTGCACCTTCATCGCCAGCTTGGCCTCGCTCCGCCACTGGGCGAGCACAGCGAGCCGCCCGTAAGCGGACGTGTCCGGCCGGGCGACGATCCGCTCCGCGACCTCCTGCTGGAACATGAGGGTCAGCGAGCGCCACCAGGGCGGCCACGTCTCTCCGCCCAGCCAGCGCACCAGCAAGGCGGTGCCGACATTGTAGGGCAGGTTGGCGACGATATGAGCGCCCGCGCCGACCGCCTCAGCCTCGTGGATGGCGAGCGCGTCGCCTTCGATGACCGAAAGCCGCCCATCCGCTGCTTCGTTGAGTTCCGCCAGCGCGGGCAGGCACCGCCGGTCTCGCTCCACTGCGGTGACCAGTGCTCCCGCACCCAGGAGAGCCCGGGTGAGACCGCCCGGCCCGGGACCGACTTCATAGACGCGCTGCCCTGACAGGTCGCCGGGAACCCGCGCGATCCGATCGAGCAGTTGCCCATCCAAGAGGAAGTTCTGACCCAGCGCCTTGGACGCGCTCAGCCCGTGGCGCGCGATCACTTCTCGCAGTGGCGGAAGATCCTTCAAGCAGCTGCGGCGATACGCCGTGCGGAGGCCTCGGCAGTCTTGAGCGCGGCGATCATCGCCCCCGGATGCGCGACGCCCTTGCCCGCGATATCGAACGCCGTGCCATGGTCGGGCGAGGTGCGCACGATCGGCAGGCCGAGCGTCATGTTCACGCCCTCGTCGAAATAAAGGCTTTTGACCGGCACCAGCGCTTGGTCGTGATACATACAGAGCGCGGCGTCGTAGCCCTCGCGGGCGCGCTTGTGGAACATGGTGTCCGCGGGAAAGGGGCCGTTCACGTCGAAACCGCCGGCGCGAAGGTGCTCGATGGCCGGGATGATGACTTCGATCTCCTCGCGCCCAAGCGCCCCATCTTCACCGGCATGGGGGTTGAGGCCGGCGACGGCAATGCGGGGTCGGGCTATTCCGAACTGGCGCTGGAGGCCTCGAATGGTTGCACGCGCTTTGGCAATGATCCGGTCGGTCGTCAGCGCGTCGGGGACGTCCTTCAGCGCCAGGTGCACGGTGACGGGAACTGTGCGCAGATCCGGCCCCACCAGCATCATCGCCACGCGATCGCTCGCGACTCCGCATCGTTCGGCGACGAACTCCGTCTGTCCGGGATGAGTGAAGCCGATCGCGTAAAGCTGTGCCTTGGAGACGGGGCCGGTCACCAAGCCCGAGGCGGCACCGCCGCGCGTCAGACCCACTGCCATTTCAAGCGAGTCGAGGGTGGTCCGGGCGCCTTCGAGGTCAGGCGATCCCGGACTGATCGAATAGCCGCCGCCAACACGCACGACGGGCAAGGCATGAGCAAAGACGCCCCCGGCTTCGGAGACGTCGTTGATCGTCTCCACCGGGCCGTTCCAGACTTTGCGGATGGCGTCGCAATCGCCGACTGCGAAAAAGGGCGACAGGCCGGCGGCCTCGCGCTGTTCCCAGCTTTTGGCGACGATCTCCGGTCCGACGCCCGCCGGATCTCCCAGCGCGACCGCGAGCGGCGCCGGAAGCCCGAGCTCAGCGATAGTCGACCACCGCGTCGCGGCGCAGGTCGCGCAGATAGCGCTGAGCGCGGCGGTTGACCCGCTCCTCTTCCATCCGCGCATAGACCTGATCAAAGGAAGGGCCGTTGGTTACATCCGGATCGTCGCGGCCGCAGAGGACCAGCACGCGCACGCCGTCTTCGACCGTGCCGAACGGCGTGGTGGCCTGGCCGACGTTCAGCTTCAGCAGCATCTCCTGCAGCGCCGGCGGAAGATCGCGTGCCCGCGTCTGGTCGCTGGAAACGACCTCAGCGCCAATCCGGGCGGCGGCTTCCTCGGCGCGGCCGCAACCGCCCATCGCCTGGGCGGTCTGTGCCAGCTGCACGACTTTCGGCTCCATCTGCTGGCGGGTCGCTCCCTTGGGGAAGGTGACCGAAAGCTGCTTGAGGCTCAGCACCGCATCGCGCGGATCGGCGGTGAGCACCTGGCGCGTGTCCTGGACTGCGATGATCGAGAAACCGCCGGGGATCGCGATCGGATCGCTGACCTGGCCGACCCGGAGCACGCGAGCCGCTTCGGAGAGCGGCTCCGGAAGCTGCTCGGCGCGAACCCAGCCGAGATCGCCGCCGACCGCCGCCGTGGAGGCTTCGGAGAACTGGCGGGCATAAGCGAGGAAGGAGGCGCCCCTGCGGACTTGGTCGACGATCCGTTGTGCGTTGGCGCGGGTCTCGGCCGCCGTTTCCGGAGTGGCCGAAACGAAGATCTCGCCGATGCGATATTCCTGCGTGCCCTTGGCGGCGTTGAGGCGCTCGATCACCGAGCGGACTTCCTCTTCGCCAACGGCGACAAACGGCTCGATCTCGCGGCGGAGAAGGCGAGACCAGGCGATTTCGCCGTGGATCTGGCGCTTGATGGAGGCTTCGGAGGAGCCCTGCGTGCGCAGATAGGCGGAGAAGTCCTTGGTCGAGCGCTGGAAGTTCTTCGCATATTGCTGGTAATAATTGTCGATGTCGCGCGGCTCGACCTTGATCTCGCTGGCAGCGGCAGCCTGGATTTGCAGGGACTCGTCGACAAGGTTGCGGAGTACCTGTGCGCGGAGGCGCGGCAGCTCGTCGGCGGGAACCTTGCCGCCATTAGCGAGCACGATCAGGGCGAGCCGGTGATCGACGTCGGTCCCGGTGATGACGTCGCCGTTGACGATCGCCGTCGCCTTGCGGACAGACGGGTCGTCGGTGCCGAAGAACTGGACGTTTCCGCCCGGAATGTTGAGCGGGTTGGCAGGTGCCGTGCCCCCGGTCTGGGCAACCGCGGCGGCTGCGAACGCGCCGCCGGCCAAGAGGGCCGCCCTACCAAAAGTGCCGAGCTTCATCATTCCTCCAATAAAAGCAGGCGACTAATCTGCCGAAAATTTGCTGAACCTGAGCTTAGCGGGATTTCAGCGAAATTGGTAACCGGTTTTTGCGCCCGGGCCTTCCGCCGACGAGATTAGATGCCAAGGTTCTTAAGTGCGACCCTGAACAGGAAGGTGTTGCCGCGGCGGAAGTCGCCCGTGGTCTCATAGTCGCGGCGCCAGGTGACGCCGATCTCGATGCACTCGTCATCATAAGCGACGCCGAGGCGGTGCCGGACGGGCTCGAAGCCGTCGGGATCGGCGAGCGGATCCTCGCGCTGGCTGGTGAGGTCGATCACGGCCGACCCGAATACGGACCAATAGCGGGCGAAGCGCACGCGGCCGCCGAAGCGGATTTCCTCCCGGTCGCGCAGATCCTCGATGGCGGGATCAATGTCGCGGTCGAGGCGGAGATATCCAATCGTCGCATAGGTCTGGCGCCCGCCGAATGTCGCGTCGATCTCGTTGCGGCGAAGCGCGGCATTGTCCTTGTCGAGGCGGAAGCGGTGGACGAAGTTGAGGCGGCGTCCGAACTTCACCGTCGTGCGGCCGACAATGTCGGAGAATTGCTCGTCGAGGCCGGTGCCCGGAGGCAGGATGCTGGGCTTATCGTTGAGGCGATAGCTCTGGCCAATCGTGCTGCGGATCGCGATTTGAGGCAGGTCCAGTGCCCAATCGACGCCATAGGTGATGCGCGACCCGTCTTCCCAGCGGTCGTAGCCAGGGAAGCGGTTTAGCGCGAAGAGGTTGGAATCCTCGAGATCGACCGCGCGCGCATCCTCGTTGGGGATGCGCAGATTCTTGGTCGGCGGCGTTGCTACCAGTTGGACGCGGGGCGTCAGCCGCTGAGTGCCCCCGAACAGCGGGCCGATCAGCGGCCAACGCGCCTCGGCCGCCAAGGCCGCGATGCCGCGCGCGCTCCAGCCTTCCTTGCCGCGATAGATTGGGATGGTCGTCAGTTCGCTGTCGTTGGTGTGGTAGACGTCGGCGCGGGCATAGCCGGTGAACAGCAGTTCCTGCCCGAACCTGGTAATCTCGCGCCGCTCCCACCGGGCCGCCCCGAAGGCGCGCTGCGTATCCTGCCCTTCGGTGCGCAGGATGTTGAGACTGTTCGCCTGAAGCTCGATCCGGCCGTTGAAGATCGGGTCCGCCATGCGCCAGCGCGCATCGATCGCCGGCAGCACGATCGGCTGCTGGCCCTCGACGTCGGTGACGCGGAGGCCCTGGAACGCCCAGCCGGCGATCGAGATGTAGCTGTTCTCGCTGATCCGTTCGGCATCGATCATCGAGCGCAGCCGATCGTCACGCGAAATATCGTAGCGGCGCAGGAAGGTGCGGTCGGTTGTGTAGCGGAGCGAGCTGGTGATGCTCCACCACGGGTCGAGCTGGAAGCGGCCGTTCGCCTCGACATAGCCGCGTATGCCCCGCTCGCGATCGTCTTCGACCAGCGTCGGATCGACCCGAAGGCGGGAGCCATGGGTGATGAATGCACCCACCTGATAGGCACCGAGGCTGGTCAGCGCGCGGTAGCGGCCCTCCAACATCGGCAGCACGCTGGTATAGATGTGCGGCGTAATCGTGGCGTCGCGGTTCGGCGCCAGCTTGAAGTAATAAGGAAGGCTGAGTTCCAGCCCGTTGCGGCGGCTGAAGCGGATGTCGGGAACGAGCAGGCCGCTGCCGCCGCCGTTGCTTCCATCGGGGTGCGACAGGCCGGGAAGTGCAAGGATCGGCAGCCCGAACAGGCTGAGGCTCGCGCCCCGGTAGCGGATCCGGTTTCGCACCGGATCATGTTCGACCCTGACCGCCGTGATCTTCCAGGTCGGATCCTTGGGGCAGCCTTTCTCGTCCACCACCGCGCAGGGCGAATAGGCCGCCTTATAAAGCGTCGTGTAACCATTGTTCCGCTCGCCCCGATCCGCCGCGAGCCGGCCGCCATCCTCCAGCACCACCAGAAGATTTTGGACGACACCGTCACGCAGCGTGTCGGTCAGGACGATGCTGTCGCCATAAGCGGCGTCGCCTTGAGGGTTGACGATCCGAACATTGCCTTCGGCGCGCACCTGGCCGCTGTTGCGGTCCCAGATCACCCGGTCGGCGCGCAGGTTGTTTCCTTCGCTTGTCATATCGACCCGGCCGGAGACGGTGACGATCTCGGCCCGCGTGTCGTAGACAAGCTGGTCAGCGGTGAAGTTGACCCGACGGTCTCCGTCGGCGGCCGCGTCCGCGGAGAGGGCGTCCTGCGCCCCCTCAGTGCTTTCCTCGCCGGCGGCGGGAGGGGCTTGGTCCGGCGCGGACTCCTGCGCCAGCGCCGCGGCGGGAGCGAAGAGCAGCAGCGGCAGCGCCGTCCGGCAGATCAGGTCGATCGTCTTCACAATTTCCGCAGCTTTGCCCCGCCGCACGATACTCGCGACAATCCAGAGCCTATCGCATTGCAATTCTTTCGCTGCAATGGCCCAAGCGTTCCCTTTGCAGCGGCCCTGCCATTGCCTATCAGGCCCGCACACCTGACCATCCAGGAGAGATATTGCCGTGAAAGTCAGTTTTGCCGATACGCGTCCGAGCGGTTCCTATGCGCTGGCAATCCCCGTCTGGGGCGAGGACATGCTGTCCGACCGGCTTAACGGTCTCGACGAAAACGCGCGCACGCTGGCCGCGCGCTCGGCCGAGGCGCAGCGCTTCGAGCGAGAGCCCGCCGCGATCGCCGAAACCTTCGTGACCGAAGGCAATACGGCGCGGCGGCTGCTCCTGGTCGGTCTCGGTGGCAAGCGCGACGATGAAGCGCTTTACGAGAAGGTCGGCGGCGCGCTTGCGGCCAAGCTCCTCATCTCGGGCGAGACGCGGCTCGTCGTCGACGCGAGCGGCACCGGGATGGGCGCCGAGCAAGCGGCCAAGATCGCATTCGGGGCGGCGGCGCGGAGCTGGCGTTACGACATCTATCGCACCAAGCTTGCCAAGAAGCAGAAGCCGACGCTGGAGGAAGTGGTGATCGTCGGAGCCGGCGCCGCCGATGGTGAATGGCAGCGGCTGTCGGCCTTGCTCGAAGGGCTCTCCTTCACCCGCGAGCTCGTAACCGAGCCTGCCAACGTCATCTACCCGGAGACCTTCGTCGAGCGCGCCCGCGCGCAGCTCGAGCCGCTCGGGGCGGAAATTCAGGTCATGGACGAGAAGGAGATGGCGCAGCTCGGAATGGGCGCTCTGCTCGGCGTCGGCCAGGGCTCGGTGCGTCCGCCGCGGCTGCTCACGATCCGCTGGAACGGGGCAGGGGACGCGAACCGGAAGCCGGTCGTGTTCGTCGGCAAGGGCATCACCTTCGACACGGGCGGCATCTCCATCAAGCCCGCGGCCGGCATGGAAGCGATGAAGTGGGACATGGGCGGCGCCGGCGCGGTGGCGGGCGCGATGAAGGCGATCGCCATGCGCAAGGCCAAGGCGAACGTGATCGGCATCTGCGTGCTTGCCGAAAACATGCCCGACGGGAACGCGCAGCGCCCGGGTGACGTGGTGACCTCCATGTCCGGCCAGACGATCGAAGTGATCAACACCGACGCGGAAGGACGGCTGGTCCTTGCCGATGCGATGACCTGGGCGCAGCGCACTTTCAAGCCGGAGATGATGGTCGATCTCGCGACCCTCACCGGAGCGATGATCATCGCGCTTGGCTATGAATATGCGGGGCTGTTCTCGAACGACGACGGGCTGGCCGAGAAGCTGACCAAGGCCGGCCAAGCGAGCGGCGACAAGCTGTGGCGCTTCCCGCTCGGCGAGGCCTACGACAAGCAGATGGATTCGCAGATTGCCGACATGAAGAATGCCGGCCCGCGCGAAGGCGGCTCGATAATGGCCGCGACTTTCCTCCAGCGATTCGTGGAGGATGGCACCAAATGGGCGCATCTCGACATTGCGGGAACGGTCTGGGCGAACAAGCCGGGGTCGCTCTACGACAAGGGTGCGACCGGCTATGGCGTGGCGCTGCTCGACCGCTTCGTCAGCGATAATTTCGAAGGCTGAGCGCCCGATGAGCAAGGGGAGGAGTGCGAATGCAATCCTTGCCTTGATCGAGGATTGGCGCCAGCCCGGCCGACCGCCCGCCGGGAACCCGGCGGAGCGGTTCGACGGCGCGGCTTTGCCGCGACGATCTGGTTCTGATCGATAGCCTGATGCTCGTCGACTTCTACCACCTCGCCCGGACGCCGCTTGAACGCGTGCTCCCCTCGATCTGCGAGAAGGTGCTTGTCAGCGGCGAGCGGCTGCTGATCGTCGCGGAAAGCGAGTTGCTCGCACAGCTCGATACCCTGCTGTGGACTTATGCGCCCGAGGCCTTCCTGCCGCATGGCCGCATCGATGTGCCGACACCGGAGCACCAGCCGATCCTGCTCGCCTCCGACCTCGACGCCCGGAACGGCGCCACGAACATCGCCCTTGCCGACGGTGTATGGCGCGACGAAGCGCTCGGCTTCGCGCGCACCTTCTACTTTTTCGACAATGGCCAGCTGGACACCGCCCGCGGCGCCTGGCGCGCCCTTAAGTCCAACCCCGAAGCGGAACCGCGTTACTGGAAGCAGGATGAGCGCGGAAAATGGGTGCAGGGGCCCTGAGCCGATCAGTCGCGCCGAACACCATCCTTGCGGCGGTAGTGATTGGCGGCAAGCGCGGCGCCGAGAATGAACCCGCCCGGCGCAAAGAGGATGAAGGCCGCCAAACCCACTTTGCCGAGGAGATCGTTGCGCATGCGACTCTCTTACATCGCCAATGTGAACGGCGGGTTGCAGGAAATCCCTAATCCGGCTCGCTTGCCCTTTCGAGGCGCTCCGCCTAGAGACCCGGCCGAATTCCACCCCTTTTACGGAGCACAAGACCGGCCATGGCGACCGAACGTACCTTCTCGATCATCAAGCCCGACGCGACGCGGCGCAACCTGACCGGCGCGGTCACGAAGATGCTCGAGGATGCCGGCCTTCGCGTCGTCGCCTCCAAGCGCATCCACATGAGCCGGGAGCAGGCCGAGGGCTTTTACGCCGTTCACAAGGAGCGGCCCTTCTTCAACGATCTCGTCAGCTTCATGATTTCGGGTCCGGTCGTCGTGCAGGTGCTCGAGGGCGAGAATGCGGTGCTCAAGAACCGCGAAGTGATGGGCGCGACGAACCCGGCCAATGCCGACGCGGGCACGATCCGCAAGGTCCATGCGGAATCGATCGAGGCGAATTCGGTGCACGGCTCCGATAGCCCGGAGAATGCGAAGATCGAGATCGATTATTTCTTCAAGCCGGAAGAAATTGTCGGGTAGCGATCAGCCGGGGGCTGATTGATAGCCGACAATTCGGCTGCGCATGGTCCCCTCTCCTGCGAAGGCAGGAGAGGATTCTATCCCGTGCGACGTTTCCAGAGTGCGTCCAGCTTGGGCTGGACGTTCCTGGCCGTGCCGCGCTCCACCAGTGACAATCCGAGCAACTGCACATCGGTGTCGAGCAGGCCTTCGTCTACCCGGTAGCCGACATCGTAGATCGCAGTGTCGCTGTGCGCGGCTCCGCCGCTCACGAAGCGGGTGGTGATCGCAACCGGCAGCCGGGCATCGCCCGAACCGCCCTTGGCACCGCCATGCTTGCGTGCCGCTTTCCAGGCGCTTTCGACCCAGCTCGCCTCGATCCGCGGGTCGACCGTGTCGATGCCCTTTACGCCGAGCGCTGATGGGAAGGTGAGCGTCTGACCCTGGATCGCCTGCTCGGGATCGCGAGCCGCGAGCCTGAGGTTCCGCGCGTCCGCCGTCGCGGACAGGATCAGGGTCTGCGCTTTTGCCTGCTTTGCCTGCTTCTCCGCAGCCTTTTCCGCCTGGCTGTTGCTGCGTTCCTGGTAGCTGTTCCAGAAGGTAAGCCCGGAGATGATCACGGCGACGACCGCGAGCACCTCGCCGAGCGTGATCCAGCGGCGGCGGATGGCGGCGGCTTCCGCGGCTTGCCGGCGGTTCTCAGGTTCCGACATCGATCGCTCCGGCTCGGCCGTCCCGCTCGCTGAGCAGGATCCAGCAATATTCGTCCAGGGCGCGCGGGTAGAGCTCATGCTCTGCTGCGAGCACACGCGCGGCGAGCGTCTCGGCATCGTCGCGGGGCTCGATACGGACGCGGGACTGGGCGAGCACGGGACCGGAATCCAGCTCTTCCGTTACCAGATGGACCGAGCAGCCGGCATAGTCCTCACCGGCGAGCAAAGCCCGTCGGTGCGTATCGAGACCTTTATACTGGGGCAGGAGGGACGGGTGAATGTTGAGGATGCGGCCGTCCCAGGCGCGGATGAACTCGGCGGAGAGGAGCCGCATGTAGCCGGCGAGCGCGATCACTTCGACGTCGCGTCGGCGAAGCTCGGCGTCGACCATCCGGTCGAATTCGGCGCGATCCATGCCCTTGTGGCTGTGCGACCAGGTGGGGAGGCCGAACCTGCGCGCCAGAACGAGGCCGCGGGCTTCCGGCACGTTGGAGGCGACGATGGCGATCTCGTAATAAGGGTCGGCCTTGCGCTTATGCTCGGCGAGCGCTTCCAGGTTGGAGCCTCGGCCGGAGATCAGGACCGCGACGCGGACCCGTTCAGCCATTGTGGGTCGCGGTCCAGGGCGCGCGGGCGGACCAGCTCTCGGCCGAGCCGAAGACGGTGCAGCCTTTCGTGCCGGGGTCGATCCGGCCAATGGTGAAGACCGTCTCGCCGGCCGCCTCCAGTTCACGCGTGACCGCCTCGGCCTCGGCGGGCGAGACGATCGCCACCATGCCGATGCCGCAATTGAACGTGCGCGCCATCTCGCCGGGCTCGATATTCCCCTGTGCCTGGAGGAAGGCCATCAGCCGCGGCTGGGGCCAGCGATCCGCTTCGACGTGGGCATGGAGGCCGTCGGGCAGCACGCGCGGGATGTTTTCGAGCAGCCCCCCGCCGGTGATGTGCGCGAGCGCATGGATGTGGCCGCTTCGCACGACGGGCAGCAGCGACTTGACGTAGATACGGGTCGGCTCGAGCAGGGTTTCGATCAGCAGCCGGTCCTGGTCGAACAAAGCAGGGCGATCGAGCTTCCAGCCTTTGTCCGCCGCAAGTCGCCGCACGAGTGAATAGCCGTTTGAATGCACCCCTGTGGAAGCAAGGCCGAGGATCAGGTCGCCTGCCGCCACTTTGTTGCCGGTCAGCGCTTCGCCGCGCTCAACGGCGCCGACGCAGAAACCGGCGAGGTCGTAGTCGCCCTCGGCATACATGCCCGGCATTTCCGCCGTCTCGCCGCCGATGAGGGCGCAGCCGGCTTGCCGGCAGCCTTCTGCGATGCCCGCAATGACGCGCTCTGCGACGCCATTCTCCAGCCGGCCCGTGGCGAAGTAGTCGAGGAAGAAGAGCGGTTCGGCGCCCTGCACGATGAGGTCGTTGGCGCACATGGCAACGAGATCGATGCCGACGCCGTCGTGGCGGCCGCTGTCGATCGCGAGCTTCAGCTTGGTTCCGACGCCGTCGTTCGCGGCGACCAACAACGGATCCTTGTAGCCTGCCGCTTTCAGGTCGAAGAAGCCGCCGAAACCGCCGAGCGAGGCGTCCGCTCCGGGCCGGGCCGTCGATTTCGCCAGCGGCGCGATCGCCTTTACCAGCGCGTTTCCGGCGGCGATGGACACGCCGGCCTTGACGTAGGTGTAGCTTTCTTGCGCCTCGGCATCGTTCATCTGGGCGGCCTAGCCACAACGCGCTTGGATTTCCACGTTTGTGTCGCCAAAAGGCGCAACGTGAAGCTTTCCCGTCGCATCCTTCCCCTCGCATCGCTGGCTCTTGTCGCCCTCACCGGCGGCGGGATGGTTTACGCGCAGCTCGAGGGCGGTGATCGCGGCGTGCCGCCGGTCGACAGCGCCAGCACGCTCGAAGTGACCGGCGTCGAAGTCGACGTGACGGGCAAGAATGCAGAGGAGGCGCGACTCGAAGGCTGGCGCCAGGCACAGTCCAAGGGCTGGCAAGCGCTATGGGCCAAGACGACCGGTCGACCGATCAACCAGGCGCCTAAGCTTGGCGATTCGGTGCTGAACGCGATGGTTTCCAGCATCGTCATTGAGCAGGAGCAGATTGGCCCGACGCGCTACATCGCGCGGCTTGGCATCCTGTTCGAGCGCGCCCGCGCCGGCCAGTTGCTCGGCGTCGGCGGCGCCGCGGGCGGGCAGCGCTCCGCGCCCTTCCTCGTGATCCCTGTGCTGCAGACCGGCTCCTCCTTCCAGAGCTTCGAATCGCGCAACGAATGGCTGCGCGCTTGGAACCGCTTCCGCACCGGCGGCAGCGCGATCGATTATGTCCGCACGTCCGGGGCGGGCATCGACCCCTTGCTGCTCAACGTCCACCAGGCTGGACGCCCCGGCCGCGGCTGGTGGCGGATGCTGCTCGACGAATATGGCGCGGCCGACGTGATCATGCCCGAGGTGCACCTGAAGCGCCTGTGGCCGGGCGGGCCGGCAATCGGCACCTTCACCGCGCGCTACAGCCCCGACAATCGCGTGATCGGCAGCTTCACGCTTCGGGTGGAGCGCGGCGACCTCGTTCCCAAGCTGCTCGACGAAGGCGTGCGGCGCATGGACGCGCTCTATACCCGGGCGCTCGTGGCCGGCATCCTCACGCCCGATCCGTCGCTGGTGGTGGAGGAGCCCGCTTTCCTCAACGAAGTCGCCGAACAAATCGAGCGGGCGGCCGCGGGGCAGTCCGCTCCACCGCCATCCCCGGCGCAGCGGCCGTCCACCGCAATCATCGGGCCGTTCCCGACCGGTGCGATGACTGCTGTCACGATCCAGGTCGACACGCCCGACGCAGGTTCCGTCAGCCAGGCGGAGATCGCCGTCAGCCGCGTGCCCGGTGTGACCTCCGCGCTCACCACCAGCCGCGCGCTGGGCGGCACGTCCATCATGCGCGTGACCTTCACGGGCGATCCAGGCGCGCTTGCCGCCGCGCTTCAGGCGCAGGGCTGGCAGGTTTCCGGCGCGGGCGCGTCCATGCGCATCTCGCGCGGAGCGCCCGCCGCTCCGCAGCCCGGGAACGAGTAGTCGCAAGTGAACCAGATTGCGCTGCCGCTCGACTGGCCGGTGGCGGATGAGGAGGAGGACTTCCTCATCTCGGACGCGAACCGGATCGCCTTCGATCATCTGAAGCGCTGGTCGCTCTGGCCGGTGCCCGTGACTTTGCTCACCGGCCCCCGCAAGTCGGGGCGGAGCCTGCTCGGCCGCATCTTCGTGCGCAAGACCGGCGGCCGCCTGTTCGATGATGCCGAGCGGCACGACGAGGAGACTTTGTTCCACGCCTGGAACGAGGCGCTCGCCCGCCGCAAGCCGCTGCTGATGATCGCCGACCTGTCCCCGCCCGGCTGGGACATCCGCCTGCCGGACCTGCGCTCTCGACTCACTGCCACGCCCCACATCCTCATCCACGATCCGGACGAGGAGCTTGCCGGACATCTCGTCCTGAAGCTGCTGGCCGATCGGGGCGTGATCGTCCCGCCTGACGTCAGCGAATTTCTGGTTCCCCGGATCGAACGCAGCTATGTCGCCGTTCAGCAGGTGGTGGACGCGCTCGATCGGGCGATGATGTCCTACAACCGCACGATGAGCGTCGCCCTGATCCGCCGCGTGCTGGGCGAGGCAGGGCTGATCAAGAGAGCGAAATACCGAGCCTGATCATGGACAATCCCGCAAGCACCGCCGCCTTTGACGAAACGCCTTCCGAGCGCACGGTGGAGGAGGCGCGTGCCCGCTACTTCAACCGCGAACTCTCCTGGCTAGCCTTCAATCGCCGCGTGCTGGAGGAAGCGTGCAACGTCGCGCATCCGTTGCTCGAGCGCGTTCGCTTCCTCTCCATCTCCGGCAACAATCTCGACGAATTTTTCATGGTCCGCGTCGCCGGCCTGAAGGGGCAGCAGCTCCTGAACGTCGAGGAAGTGTCGGTCGACGGCATGACTCCGGTTCAGCAGCTCAGCGCAATCACGGAGGAAGCCGACCGGCTGACGGCGAGCCAGCAACTTGTCTGGGCGGACCTTCGGGAAGCGCTCACGGAGGCCGGCGTCGCCGTCATCTCGAGAGATCAGATCGACGAGGAAAGCGGCGCCTGGCTTGACCAGCACTTCCGCGAGCAGATCTTCCCGGTCCTTACCCCGCAGGTGATCGACCCGGCGCATCCGTTCCCGTTCATCCCGAACAAGGGCTTCTCGCTGATCTTCGACCTGAAGCGGCTGTCGGACGGGGAGCCGATCCGAGAGCTTCTGATGGTCCCTGCGACCCTGCCGCGCTTCATCCGCATTCCAGGCGAGGCAGCGCGTTACATCTCAGTCGAAAATCTGATCCGCCGGCACATCTGCACGATCTTCCCGGGCTACGAGATGCTCGGCGGCGGCGCCTTCCGCATCATCCGCGACAGCGACATCGAGGTCGAGGAGGAAGCCGAGGACCTGGTCCGCTACTTCCGATCGGCGATCAAGCGTCGCCGCCGGGGCCGTGTCATTCGGCTGAAGCTGGAGGCCGGCATGCCCGCCGAACTCGAAGCGCTGGTGCGCACCGGCCTTGATGCGAGCGAGGCGATCGTGTCCGAATCCACCGGCTTCCTCGGCATCAGCGACCTCGAAGCCTTGGTCGAAGAGGACCGCCCCGACCTCAAATTTCCGCCCTACAGCCCGCGTTTCCCCGAGCGTATCCGGGAGCATGGCGGCGACTGCTTCGCGGCGATCAAGGACAAGGACATCGTCGTCCACCACCCGTACGAAAGCTTCGAAGTGGTGGTCGAATTCCTGAAGCAGGCGGCCGCCGACCCGGACGTGGTCGCGATCAAGCAGACGCTCTACCGCGCGGGCAAACAGTCCGCGGTGATCCGGGCTCTCATCGACGCCGCCGAAGCCGGCAAGTCGGTCACCGCGGTGGTGGAACTCAAAGCCCGCTTCGACGAGGAGCAGAACCTCCTCTGGGCCAATGCCCTCGAACGTGCGGGCGTTCAGGTCGTCTACGGCTTCATCGACTGGAAGACGCACGCCAAGGTCTCGATGGTGGTCCGGCGCGAGGAGAAGGGCTACCGCACCTACTGCCACTTCGGCACCGGCAATTATCACCCGCTGACCGCCCGGATCTACACGGACTTAAGCTTCTTCACGGCCGATCCGCGCGCCGGCCGCGATGCCAGCCAGCTGTTCAACTATGTCACCGGCTATGTGGAGCCCAGGGAGCTGGAGCTTCTCTCCATGTCGCCGCATCATCTGCGCGGCGCGATCTGCGAGAAGATCGAACGCGAGATGGAGAATGCGCGGGCGGGAAAACCAGGAGTCGTCTGGGCGAAGATGAATTCGCTGGTCGACCCAATCATCATCGACAAGCTCTACGCCGCCTGCGCTGCCGGTGTGGAGATCGACCTCGTCATTCGCGGCATCTGCTGTCTGCGTCCCGGCGTGCCGGGGCTCTCCGAGAATATCCGCGTGAAATCGATCGTCGGCCGCTTCCTGGAACACAGCCGCATCTGGTGCTTCGGCAATGGCGGCGAGCTGCCGAACCCCGACGCTTTCGTCTATGTGAGCTCCGCCGACTGGATGCCGCGCAACTTCGACCGGCGCGTCGAATATATGCTGCGCATCGAGAACCCAACCGTGCACGCTCAGATCCTCGACCAGGTGATGGTGGCGAGCCTGATCGACAATGAGCAGAGCTGGCGCTTGAACGCCGACGGCAGCTACGACCGCATCTCGCCGGACGACAAACCGTTCAACCTGCACCGTTACTTCATGACCAACCCGTCGCTGTCGGGACGTGGCGCGGCGCTCCGCAATAGCGACGCCGTTCCCAAGCTCCGCCTTCGGCGCGGCAAGTAACACGCTCTCATGCTCGAAGCGCCGGTCGCGATCATCGATATCGGGTCCAACTCGGTGCGCCTCGTCGTCTATGCGGGCGCGGCGCGGGTTCCGTCCGCGATCTTCAACGAGAAGGTGATGGCTGGCCTCGGCAAGAATGTCGCGGCGACGGGCAAGCTCGGCGATGAGCCGCAGGAGCGCGCACTGGCCGCGCTCCGCCGCTTCCGCATTCTCACCCGACAAATGGGAGTGCAGCGCACCCGCGTCGTGGCCACCGCCGCGGTCCGCGAGGCGAAAAACGGCGCTGAGTTCATGGTGCGCGTCCGTGAGATCGGCTTTCAGCCCGAAACGCTATCCGGCGAGGATGAGG
>NZ_CADCWD010000058.1 GCF_902806315.1 uncultured Sphingosinicella sp. | reverse complement strand
GGGCTCGGCATCGACAATCTGGCCGATCACGCAAAGGTGTGGCTGAAGCTCGGCACCGACCGGCCGGCCGCCTTCCGTCAGGCGATCCTTGCCTGCCGCAAGGGCGGGCGCGTGTCCGTGCCCGGCGTCTATGGCGGGATGATGGACAAGTTCCCGATCGGCGCCTTCATGGAGAAGGGGCTGACGATGAAGACCGGTCAGACCCATGTGCAGAAATATACGCAGCCGCTGCTGGAGATGATCCAGGAGGGCAAGCTCGACACCACCTTCATGATCTCGCACCGCGCGAGCCTGGAGGACGGGCCGGACATGTACAAGCACTGGCACAGCGAGCAGGACGCCTACACCAAGATCGTGCTGAAGCCGGACATGCCCAGGGGCCAAGTCAAGGAAAGCCGCGAGCGGCAGTTCGAGACCGCCTGAGCTGAAGAGGAGACGGGAAGATGGCAAGCAAGTTCGCGATCGTCACCGGCGCCTCGACGGGCATCGGGCTGGAGCTGGCGAAGCTGGCGGCGAAGGACGGCTACGACCTGCTGGTCGCGGCCGACACGCCGCTGATCGACGCGAGCCGAGATCTGCAGGGCCTCGGCGTCGAGGTGCGAAATGTCGAGGTGGACTTGTCGAGTTTCGAGGGCGTCGACCGGCTGCTCGCCGCGGCAGGCGGGCGCGAGATCGACGTGCTGGTGGCCAATGCGGGCCACGGCCTCGGTCACTCCTTCCTGGAGCAGGACCCGGCCGATTGGCGCCACGTGATCGACACCAACGTCACCGGCACCGTTTATCTGGTGCAAAAGGTGGCGCAGAGGATGGTGAAGAGGAACCAGGGCCGGATCCTCATCACCGGCTCCATCGCCGGGCACATCGCGGGTGCCTTTCACGCCGTCTACAATGGCAGCAAGGCGTTCGTGGACAGCTTCTCCGACGCGCTCAACAATGAGCTGAAGGAGACGGAAGTGACCGTCACCTGCCTGAAGCCCGGCGCGACGGAGACCGAATTCTTCCACCGCGCCGAGATGGACGACACCAAGGTCGGCACGTCCAAGAAGGACGACCCGGCAGACGTGGCGAAGACCGGCTGGGAAGGGATGAAGAAAGGCGAGCGGAGCGTGGTTCACGGGCTCATGAACAAGCTGCAGGTGGCCGGCGCCAAGGTGCTGGGCGGCGGCGCATCCGCGCAGATGCACCGCGGCATGGCGGAGCCGGGCACGGGCAAGGAATAAGGGAGGGCGCGGCCGCCGCAGGGCCGCGCCAGTGGCGATCAGAACGGAAAGTAGAAGGGGATGGCGGCCACGGCGGCGATCCAGGTGATGAGGTTGAGCGGCAGGCCGACGCGCACGAAGTCCATGTAGCTGTAGCCGCCCATCTGATAGACAAGCACGTTCGTCTGATAGCCGAACGGCGTCGCGAAGGCGGCGCTGCCCGCAATCATCACGGCGACGAGGAAGGGGCGGGGGCTTACTCCCAAAGTTTCGGCGAGCGCCACCGCTAGGGGGGTGATCAGCACCGCGACGGTTGCGTTGGAAAGCAGCTCGGTCAGGAACAGCGTCGCTCCGTAGAGGAGGATCAGGGCAAGCAGCGGGTGGAGCGAGTCGAGCGAGTCGACGATCGCGCCGGTCGCGGCACTGGCGAGGCCGGTCTCCTCCAGCGCGATGCCGAGCACGACCATGCCCGCGATCAGCATCAGGATGTCGGGACGGAGGCCCTGATAGGCTTCGTCCGCGGTGATCACGCGCAGCAAGATGAGGAGCACTGCCCCGGCAAAGGCGCAGGCTGCGATCGGAGCGACATCGAAGCTTGCGAACAGGATGACCGACACGAACACCAGGGCCGACACGATTGCGGGGCCTGGGCGGAGCGGCCGGCCTTCGGCAAAAGCGCGTGATGAGCCGAGCTGCGCCCCGGCAAGTCCGGGCTCGTCAGCTTCGTCCAGGGCGGCTTGCATCGGCACGGAAGCGTTCTTTCCGGCCCGGTCGAGCAGGCGGCCACTCACGAGGAGCAGGTAAAGGCCGCCGGTGGCCGCGACGATGAGCCCGACCGGCGTGATTTCGAAGATGCCGAAGCGCGGCTGGCCGGCGACGGTGGCCATGTCGTTGACGAGCAGGTTGGTGGACGTGCCGAGCAAGGTGCAGCAGCCGCCGAGCACCGCGGCATAGGAGAGCGGCATCAGGAAGCGCTTGGGCGAGAGCTTCATCGCATTCGCCACGTCCCGGATCACGGGCGCGCTCAGCACCACGATCGGCGTGTTGTTGAGGAAGGCGGACGCCCCGCCGCACAGCCCGACGAGCAGCCAGATGCCGACGCCGCCGATGCGCCGGCACAGGTCCACGCCGCGGCGGATGGCGCTGTCGAGCAGTCCCGACAATTCCATCGCGTAGGCAATCACGAAAAGGGAGGCGAGCGCGATGATGGCGGGGCTGGCGAAGGCGCCCTGCACCTCGACCGGGCGCACCGCGCCGGTGATCAGCAGCACCGCGGCACCGGTCAGGGCGACCACGTCGGCCCGGATCTTGTCCCAGATGAGCGCCGCGACAACGGCGACCAGGACGAGGAGAGTGATGACTTGGTCGACGCTCATCTGTTGCCGCCCGGGGTGTCTTGCGCCGCCAGGCAGGAGCCGAGGCGCTCCGCAGCCTTGCCCGCTGGCCGCGCGGCGGGCAAGCGATGGGCTCGCGAATGGGTCCGCTTCTGCTAGAAGAGGTGGCATGGGGAGCCGACGCCTTTTGCCGCGACAGACGCTGGTCGCCTTTGCGATGGCCGGCGCACTCGTCGTCGGCGCTTGCAAGCCGACGGCGGAGACGGGCGAAGGGAACACGGCCGGCCCGCCCTCCGCTCCCGCATCCGAACCTAAGATCACCGATGCCCTGCCGCTGCCGACGCCGGCTCTCGACCGTGAGGCGCTGCTGCGCCGCGTCGCCGAGGCGGCAAGCGCATCGGCAGGCGGCGTGGACGATCGCGCGGCGCAGTCGGAGCTGGACGGCCGCCAGTTTACGCTTCGCATCCGCTTCGGCTGCGGCGGGCCCGCGCGAGACGCGGCGGCGGGACCGATGAGCTGGTCCTACGAGGAGGAGACGCAGGCGCTGAAGGTGCGCGCAGCGCCGGATCTTTCCCAGGCGCAGCCGGTGATCGGAGCCATGGCGGGCGAAGCCTTCGAGGCGGCGGAGGGCTTCTGGCTGCCCCGCCCGTGGCTGTTCGCCGATGCCTGTCCCCCCGCCGCCACGAGCGGGCAAGGCGCTCCATCCGGGGCGGCGGCGCCCCCTATTGCGGGCCCCATTGCGGGCGAGGGGCCGGGATCGGTCGGGATTGCACAATTCTTCACTTCGTCGGATTCGCGGGTGTCGCGGCGCTCGGCGCGCTCCTTCGAAACCGTGCAGAAGGTGGAATTCGAGCAGGTCCCGTCGGGCGTCGGCTTCAACCTGGTGCTGAGCGGGCGATTGAAGACCTTTCCCGACGGGCGGGTGATCAGGTGCGTGTCGACCGACCCGAATGTGCGCCCGATCTGTGTCCTTTCGGCGGAGCTCAGCAGCGTTTCGCTCGAAAACGCTCGGACGGGCGCATCGATGGCCGAGTGGGGCGTGGGCTAGCACGGCTGCGACTGGCGGATCGAGGAGGGTTTTCTCCGGGCCGCAGTTGCGCTATGGGCGCCTTCTTCCAAGCATCAGCTGGAACTTTGCGGGAGGCGCGCCCCTGGGCTCGCCGTCTGGACCGCTAAACTTGAAAGAGAGTGAAACATGGCAAAGAAGATCACGGGCTACGTGAAGCTGCAGGTGCCCGCGGGCGCTGCAAATCCGTCGCCGCCGATCGGCCCGGCATTGGGCCAGCGCGGCGTCAACATCATGGAATTCTGCAAGGCCTTCAACGCCTCCACGCAGGAAATCGAAAAGGGCATGCCGATCCCGACGGTGATCACCGTTTATGCGGACCGCAGCTTCTCGTTCGAGACCAAGACGCCGCCGGCGAGCTTCCTGATCAAGAAGGCGGCCGGGCTGAAGGCCGGTTCGAAGGAGCCGGGCAAGGCGGTCGCGGGGCGGATCAAGCGTTCGCAGCTGCGCGACATCGCCGAGCAGAAGATGAAGGATCTCAACGCCAACGATCTCGACGCGGCGACCAAGATCATCGAGGGCAGCGCCGTCTCGATGGGCCTCGAAGTGGTGGAGGGCTGATAAGATGGCTAAGCTGACCAAGAAGCAGAAGGCGCAAGGCCCGAGCGTGGACCGCGAGCGGCTCTATGCCGTCGACGAGGCGATCGCGCTCGCCAAGACCAACGCCACTTCCAAGTTCGACGAGACGATCGAGCTCGCGCTGAACCTGGGTGTCGATCCGCGCCATGCCGACCAGATGGTGCGCGGCGTCGTGACGCTCCCGGCCGGCACCGGCAAGGACGTGCGCGTCGCCGTCTTCGCCCGCGGCGGCAAGGCGGACGAGGCCCGTGCGGCTGGCGCCGACGTGGTGGGCGCCGAGGACCTGATGGAGACCATCCAGGGCGGCACCATCGACTTCGACCGCGTGATCGCGACGCCCGACATGATGGGCATCGTCGGCCGCCTCGGTAAGGTGCTGGGCCCCAAGGGCCTGATGCCGAACCCGAAGCTCGGCACCGTCACTCCGAACGTCACCGAAGCCGTTAAGGCGGCCAAGGGCGGCCAGGTCGAGTTCCGCGTCGAAAAGGCCGGCATCATCCATAGCGGCATCGGCAAGGCGAGCTTCTCCAACGAGGACCTGCGCCGCAACTTCGATGCGTTCGTGGACGCAATCGTCCGCGCCAAGCCGGCCGGCGCCAAGGGCAAATATGTGAAGAAGGTCGCCGTCAGCTCCACCATGGGGCCAGGCGTGAGGATCGACGCGGCGGAAGTCGCGGGCGCCTAGACCCGGCAATATGCTGGTTTCGACATGAAGGGGGCCGGAGGAAACTCCGGCCCCTTTTACTTGGGCAAAGAATGAGTGTCGCGCCGGTCGGGGACCTGCTAGGTTCCACCCATCACCTGATCTTCCCGCAAGCATCCTGTGACAGAGAGACCTCGTCGTGCTCCCGCTTGCAGTTCGGAAGACCGAGCATGAGCAATCAAGAGGATTATCTGGCCAAGGCCGCCGAGGCGCTGGAGCAGCTTGGCGAGGCCAAGACGGAAGCTGAACGCACCCGGCTGCGCCGCGCGCGCGGCGTCTATCTGAAGCTTGCCGCGCATGACGGGGAGGCGGCCGCGCGGGCGGCGGCGCCGGCACCCAAGCGGATCGTGCCGGAGAAGCCGGCTCCGGCCAAGCCCGGACCCTCGTTCCGCATCAGCTGAGACCTTAAGGGATGGTGACATGAGAGACGGCAAGGGACTGCACCGGACGCGCGGCAACGCAGGGCGGAACGACACTGCGTTTGTGAAGGACCGCAGCATTTCGTTCGACATCTACGAGAACCTGTATCGGGACCGCGGCTATCTGCCCGCTTTCGATGAGCTTCCCTGGAAGGAATAGGGGCGCTTACCTGAGTGTGCTCGGGGCTCGGCGCGCGCGCCGAGGCGTCTTGCCAAGCGCGTGCGACTGCATCAACCTGCGGCGGAACGACCAAGCGGACCGCAAGAACGGAAGCCGCGCGTCCCCGGAGAGCTCTTGGCCAGTCTCGAACTGAGCGACATTCGCAAGTCCTACGGCGCCACCGCGGTGCTGGACGGTGTCTCCCTCACCATGGAAGCGCGCGAGTTCATCGCCTTCCTTGGGCCGTCCGGAAGCGGCAAATCGACGTTGCTCAGGATCATCGCGGGGCTCGAGACGCTCGATGGCGGCGAGGTCCGGCTGGACGGGCGGCGGATCGATCAGGTGCCGCCGGGCGACCGCGGCGTCGCCATGGTGTTCCAGCATTATGCGCTCTACCCGCACATGAGCGTGCGGGAGAATATGGCGTTCGGCCTCCGCAACGTGGGCGTGCCCAGGGACGAGATCGAGCGAAGGGTCGCGGATGCGGCGCGGGTGCTCGAGATCGAGGTGCATCTCGACAAGAAGCCCGGCCAGATGTCGGGCGGGCAGCGGCAGCGGGTCGCGATCGGGCGGGCGATCGTCAAGCATCCCAAGCTGTTCCTGCTCGACGAGCCGCTCTCCAACCTCGACGCGGCGCTGCGCATGCGCACGCGCATCGAGCTTGCCCAGATCCGGAGCCGGGTCGACGCGGCCTTCATCATGGTGACGCACGACCAGGCCGAAGCAATGACGCTGGCCGACCGCATCGTGGTGATGAACGACCGCAAGATCCAGCAGGTCGGGCCGCCGATGGAAATTTACAGCCGCCCGGCAAACACCTTCGTCGCTCGCTTCGTGGGATCGCCGGCGATGACGCTTGCGCCGGTCGAACTGGTGCCGGACGACGGGCTTTATGCCCGGGTGCGGCTGGGAGACGGAGCGGAGATCGAGACGCGGGTGCCGCGCTCCGAGCTGCCGGCCGGCGGCACACTGCAGATCGGGCTGCGGCCGGAGAGCGTGGCGGTGGCGGCGAACGGGGCGGCGACGACGCAGGCCAAGGTCGAACTGGTCGAGCGGCTGGGGGAGCGGACGCTCGTTTATGCGCGGCTTTCGGACAACCGGGCCATAACGGCCGAGGATGAGGGCTATAGCCGCGTCAACGTGGGCGATACGGTCGGCCTCAGGATCGACGGCGCGGCGGCGCATCTGTTCGATGCCGAGGAACGCGGCTATCACGCGGAGGCGCGACCCGAATGAGGGGAGGCGCGGACCGGAGGGACTGGAGCGGGCTGCTCTTCGTCCTGCCTTTCCTGACCGCTTACCTCATCATCCTCATCTATCCGCTGCTGAGCGGCATGGCGCTCAGCTTCCAGAGGGTCGACCTGTTCGGCGGCGGGCGCTTCGTGGGTTTCGACAATTACGCGCGGCTGTTCGCAGACGAGACCTTCGTCCGCTCGGTGCTCAACACCTTCGCGCTCGCGCTGATGATCGTGCCGCTGCTCACCGTCATCGCGTTGTCCCTTGCGCTCGCTCTCAATCGGGCCACCAGGGGCGCGGCCGTGTTCCGCGGCGTCTTCTTCTCCTCGTCGGTTCTGTCGGTCACCATCGTCACCCTGATCTGGCGCTTCGTGCTGGCGCCGGACGCGGGATTGCTGGGCGAGACGGCACAGGCGATCGGCGCCGAGCCGATTCCGTTCCTCAGCCATCCCACTTGGTCGCTTTGGGCGCTCGCCATCACCACCATCTGGTGGTCGGTCGGATTGCCGATGATGCTGTTCCTCGCCGGTCTGCAGCAGATACCGGGCGACGTTTACGAAGCCGCCGCGCTGGATAGGGCGAGCCGCTGGACGACCTTCTGGCGCGTGACCTTGCCGGCGCTGCGGCGCACCCTGGTGCTTGTCGTGATGCTGCAGACGGCGGCGCAGCTGCAGATATTCGGCCAGGCGCAACTGCTCACCGGCGGCGGCCCGGGCGGCTCGACCCGCACGATGGTGCTGTTCATCTTCGAATCCGCCTTTGCTCGCTGGGAGCTGGGCTACGCCACTGCGGCGGCTGAGATCCTCTTCCTGCTCATCGTGCTCATCACCCTCACCCAATATGTGACGACCATGCGCGCGTCGGAGGGCGAGGATGGCCGCTGAGGCAAGCCGCAGCCGCTGGTCGCCGCTGACGCTGCTTGCGATCCTGCTTGCGGCCGCGGTGATGCTGGCGCCGCTGATCTGGACCTTGCTGCTCTCGCTCAAGGAGAATGAGGCGCTGATCGGCAATAGCGGGGCCGCCTTGTCGCCGCCGTACACGCTGGAAAACTACCGCTCGATCCTGCAGGGCAACCAGGTGTTCCGCTGGCTGGTCAACAGCATCATCGTGTCGGGCGGAACCACGATCGGCGTCCTCGCCTTGTGCAGCCTCGCCGGGTTCGGCTTCGCCCGGCTCGACTTCCCGTTCCGCCGCACCCTTTTCATCTTCGTCCTGCTGGGGCTCGCGATACCAGAGCAGGCGGTGATCCTGCCGCAGCACCAGCTGTTCGCGGACTTGCGGCTGCACAACAGTTATCCGGGGTTGATCCTGCCCGGGCTTGCCGGGCCGTTCGGGGTCTTCTTCATGACGCAATATATGCGGGCCATTCCCAAGGAGCTCGACGAAGCGGCGATGCTCGACGGCGCCTCGCGCTTCACCCTGTTCTGGAAGGTGCTGCTGCCGCTCACCATGCCCGCCCAGGCGACGCTCGGGGTGTTCACCTTCCTTGCCTCCTGGAACGCTTATTGGTGGCCGCTCATCTCGGCGACCCGCAGCGACATGTACACGCTCACCGTGGGCCTTGCCGCCGCGCAGATGAACTATGCGCAGACGAGCGGGCTCGGCTTCCTGATGGCCCAAGCCGTCTTCGCTTCGATCCCCATCTTCATCGTCTATGTGCTGTTCCAGAAGCAGATCGTGCGCGCCATGGCCGGGACAGCGGTTCGATGAGGCGGTTCTTTCTGGTCGCGGCGATGCTTCTCGCGGGGAGCTGCAGCGGGGCAGGCGGCGGTGGTGGCGATCGGGCGGAGATCTACCTGCAGCGCTTCTTCGGCGAGTGCGGCGCCGAATATGGCAGCGCGACCGACGTGTCGAAGGTGGAGGGCGAATGCGGGATCATCACGGCGATGATCAACAAGTTCAACGCCAGCAATCCCGACGTGCACGTCAGCAGCAACGTCGTCGCCTGGCCGGGCTACCCGCAGCTTTCCGCGCAGATGGCCGCCAAGGACCCGCCCGACCTTGTCACAATGCACACCGGCGTTATCTCGGATTATGCCGCCGAAGGCTTGCTCGAGCCGATCGAGCCCTATCTGGCGGAGGCAGGGCTTGCTCCTTCGGCGCTCACGGAGGCGAGCCGGAGCGCGGTGACCATTGGCGGCAAGCTCTTCGGGCTGCCGTTCGACACCCATGGCGGCCTGTTTCACGTCAACACCAAACTGTTCGCGCAGGCGGGGTTGATGAAGGACGGCAAGCCCGTCCTGCCGACCTCGCCCGAGGAAATGCTGGCGCAGGCGCGTCAGTTCACGGAGCGGACCGGAAAGCCCTATCTGATCCAGAGCCTCGTCGGCGACAACGCTTATGCCGCCCGCAACGTCTACACCTACCTTCTGGCGCAGAATGCGGTGCTGTTCCCGAGCCCGCGCCGGATCCGGCTGCAAACGCCCGAGGCCGAGCGCATCGTCGACTTCTTCCGCGGCATCACCGCGTCAGGAGTGAGCACGCGCAACCAGGACACGCCGGCCGCCATCGGAAGCTTCATGTCCGGGGAGGGCGGCATCTATCCGACCGGCACATGGATGATCGGCCAGTTCGAGGCGGAGGCGAACACGCCGGGGCGCCCGCTCTACCAAAGCTACACCGTCTATCCCTATCCGCGCCTGTGGGGGCAGGACGTGAGCTATGTCAGCGGCCACGCCTGGGTCGTTCCCAAGCGCGAGCGGAGCCCCGAGCAGCGCCGCGCCATCGCCCGCTTCTTCCGCTTCATCGCGGACCATAATTTCGACTGGGCCCGCACCGGCCACCTTCCCGCCTTCCAGGCGGTGGTCGAAAGCCCCGCCTTCAAAGCGCTGCCGCATCGCACCAACATCGCGCCGGTCGCCACCACCGGGCGGCCGCTGCCCGGCGGAGTCCAGCGCCAGAATGCGATCGAGGGGCTGGTCGGCGAGGAAGTGGCCGCTGCGTTCAACGGGCAGAAGTCGACCAGGCAAGCGCTGGCGGACGCGGAGCGGCGGGTGAACGAACTGCTCGCGCAGACCGAGGCCTAGCGCCTTCGTCGCGCTCGTTGCGCCACTGGTCGAGCAAAGGCAGGCTTGTCGAGCAGCGTCTCAGGTCCGTCGAACAGGTCTCCAGCTCCCGTCATCGTCACACTAGCAGCCCGGCAACGGCTCAATCGGGAGTCGCTGAACCAGGAAGATAGACGATGAACGCCGAGACTTTCCGCAACCTGACGACCATGGTGGCGGCCCTGTTCGTCAGCACGATGCTGGTCACCGCCGCCACCTCGATGCCGCTGCTTCCCTGAGGGACGGCATCCTGATCAGTGAGCATGACAATGAGTGAAGCGTATCTTCATGGCGAGGCTCGCGGGGGCAAGTCCGTGGCTGTCGCCGGCCGGAACCGGGCGAGGGGGCTGTTCGGCCTCAGGAGCCCTCCGCCGTGCCGCGAGCGTCCCGGCCTGTTCATGGCCGCGCACCGCCACCTGCTGGAGCGTCAGTCGAACTCCAGCGCCTCTTTCACCGCCCGCACGTAGCTCGGGCCGACCTGCACGGTCGCGCCGTCGGCGAGCACGAGGCAGAGCGAGCGGTTTTCCTTTTTCACTTCCGTCACCTTGTCCGGCCGGACGAAGGCCGAGCGGTGGACGCGCAGCAGTCGCGTGCCGATGAGCTTCTCTTCCAGCGCCGACATGGTGATCCGCAGCAAGTGGCTGCGGACGTTGGTGTGCAGCAGCACATAATCGCGCGCGGCCTCCACCCAATCGATGCTGTCAATCGGCACCCAGCGGCGGCCGTTGCGCTCCGGAATCCAGAATCCGTCCTGGTGGGACGCGGCCTGGCTGGTCGCGGCGGAGATTTGCTGCTCGAGCTCGCCCGCGCGCTCGGCGGCTTCGCGGAGGGACCGGCGCCGGCGGGCGCGCTCGACGGCATGGCGGAGCCGCTCGAACCGGACGGGTTTCAGCAGATAGTCGGCGGCGTCTACCTCGAACGCATCGGGGGCATAATGTTCGTGGGCGGTGACAAAGACGATCTCGGGCCTTGGCTCGACCTTCATGTCGGCGGCGGCGCGCAGGCCCGTGCGGCCGGGCATCTGGATGTCGAAAAAGACGAGGTCGGGGCGCAGGCGCTCAATCTCGGCCAGAGCCTCGTCGCCGTCGCGGGCCTGGCCGACCACTTCGGTATCCTCGATATCGGCGAAGAAGACCCGCAGCCGCTCCAGCGCGAGCAGTTCATCGTCGACCAATAATACGCGCATGTTCCCACCCCCCGGAGAGGGTTACGATATTCGCGAAGCGGGCGGCGCCGTCAACTCTTGCCGTTGATCTCCGGGATGCAGATCCGGGCGAGATAGCGATCGGATTGCTTCTCCGAAGTGAGGCTGGCGCGGCGACCGTAAACCGCCTCGAGCCGTCGCTCGATATTCTTGAGCCCGACCCCTGAGCTTCCAAAGCTGGTCACGGCACTATCCTGTGCGAAGCCATTCTCGACATCGATGCACAGGTCGCCGCGCTCGACCGCCGCCTTGATCCGGATCTGGACCGGCTCCTTGGAAGGGGCGACGCCGTGCTTGATGGCGTTTTCCACGAGCGGCTGGACGATGAAGCTCGGCACCAGCGCCTCGCCCGCTTCCGGATCGCAATCGATCTCGACTGCGAGTCGCTCCCCAAAGCGTACGCCTTCAATGTCTAGATATTCCTCGATCAGCGACAACTCCTCCTCGAGCGGCACCAGTCGGCCGGGATCGGCGGCAAGCGAATTCCGGAGGAAGCTCGACAGCTTCGAGGTCATCTGCTCGGCATCCTCGTTGCGCCGCGTGACGATCAGCGCGGAGATCGAGTTCAGCGAATTGAACAGGAAGTGCGGGTTGAGCTGGTAGCGAAGCGCCGTCAGTTGCGCCTGCTGGGCGGCCGAGCGGGCGTCTCGGAGCTGCCGGTCCTGATGAAATTCGCGGCGGCGCGAGAAGGTGATCTGGAAGAGCGCGACGTTGACGAGGAAGACCAAGAGGTAGCGAAAGCCCGCTTCGTAACCGCGGGCGAGGTCGGTCGCGATATTGGACCAGGCGCTTCTGACATTCGCCGCGACCCAGCCGGTAAACATCAGATCGAAAACGGTCTGGAGGACCGCTGCCACGATCGCTCCTGCGAGCATGATCGCGATGCGGTTCGCGAGCGGATAGCGTAGGGTAGCCCGGAAGAGCGCGAACAACGGCATGGCGAGCGCGAAGGAGACGATAAAGGTCGAGCAATCGAGCAGGATGCTGCCGACATCGGCGCCATGGCGCTGGATGATGCCCGGCATGAAGACGAGCATCACGAACAGCCACAATGCGATGGTCAGCATGATGGCTTCCGGCCAGCGGACTTCGTTTTCAGCAGACGCCATGCAGGTGACCGTTCCCCGTTCGATCAAGCCGCTAGTTTGGCGTCCCATCCACCAGCTGTCACTCGCAATCAGCATCGAGCCACCTCGCGGGCGAAGGTCATGCCGGATCCCGGTTTTCGGCGAGGGGCGGGGGACCAGCATGACGGAATCCGCGACGAAGCCGCATGTGACGCGCTTCGGAGTGCCGGCTGCGCCCCGGTCGAAGCCTTTGTGCCCCCGGTCGCAGGCCCGATGCCGCAGCGCCGCCGCTGTGGTGAAGGGCGCTCGTCATCAAGCGAGCGGAGGACGTCGTGGACGCGGTTCTGAGGGTGGAAGAGTTTCTGAAGAAAGCGCGGACGAGCTGGATGACGCCGTTCATGGGCGGCGCCTTTGCGGGCGTCTTCCTGTTCTGGGTCTGAGACGGACATTCGAAAAGGGTCGGCACATGTCACGTTTCGCGCTTCCATTGATCCTCCTGCTCGCCGCGTGCGGCCAGCAGCTGCCTCCCCCTGCGAGCGCCGAGGATATCGAGCAGGCGGTGAGCCGGGCGGAGCAGCAGCTGGCGACGGCCGAAAGCGCGGCCGCCAAGCGGACGAATCTGGGCGGCTGATCTCGGCACAATCACGACAACCCCTTGAACGAGGCTGACAACTTCCCATCTAAGGTGAGACGCGTTGTGGCTCCCCCCTTGCTGCGGCGCGTTACGTCCACTCGTGGGCGTTCCTCCCTGAACCTTGGCCACCTTGCGGTATCCGCAGGGTGGCTTTTTTTATGCGCTAGACCAGGCGGCTCATCGCAGTGGACTGGCGCAGGGACAGTTAGCGCGCTTGGACTTGGCAGTGGTCCCGCTTATTGGGGTGCCGCATGTGGCTGCTCGAAAAGCTCCTGAGGCGCGTCGTCAAGCGTGGCGAGCTCATCGCGATCGATCATGACGGGAAGGAATATCGCTTCGGCACGCCCGATCCGGCGCGGGCGCCGGTCGCGATCCGGCTGACCGATCGCCGCGCCGCCCGCGACATCGCCCGCGATCCTCGGCTCGGTGCCGGCGAAGCTTATATGGACGGCCGGCTGGTAGTCGAGCAGGGCGACATCGTCGCCCTTGTCGACCTCATCAGGTCCAACGCGCCATGGGACAAAGGTGGGCGGCTGAAGAAGAAGGGGATCGGCAAGGAAGTCGGTCGCACGCTCGCCCGGATCGACCGCATCAACTGGGAGCGGCGCTCGCGGCGCAACGTCGCGCACCATTACGACCTTTCCGGCCGGCTCTACGATCTCTTCCTCGACCGGGACCGCCAATATAGCTGCGCATATTTCACCGATCCCGGGAACAGCCTCGAGCAGGCGCAGGCGGACAAGAAGGCGCATATTGCGGCCAAGCTCGCATTGAAGCCGGGGCAGCGTGTGCTGGACATCGGCTGCGGCTGGGGCGGGACGGCGCTTTACCTCAATCGCGCGGCGGACGTGGACGTGCTCGGCATCACGCTTTCGGAGGAGCAGCTTGCCGTTGCCCGGCGGCGGGCGGAGGAAGCGGGCGTCGCCGATCGGGTGAAGTTCGAACTGATCGACTACCGCAATGTCGAAGGACGGTTCGACAGGATCGTCTCAGTCGGCATGTTCGAGCATGTCGGGCCGCCGCATTACCGCGCCTTCTTCGCCAAGTGCCACGATCTGCTTGCGGAAGACGGGGTGATGCTGCTCCACACGATCGGGCGGATGGGCCAGCCGGGCACGACCGATGCCTGGACGTCGAAATACATCTTTCCAGGCGGCTACAATCCGGCTTTGTCGGAGATCGTGCAGGCCAGCGAGCGGGCCAAGCTGATCGTGGCGGACGTCGAGACGCTGCGGCTCCACTACGCCCATACGATCGCGCACTGGTACGAACGCACCAACGCGCATCGCGCCGAGATCGAGGCGCTTTACGACGCGCGCTTCTTCCGCATGTGGCAATTCTACCTGGCGGGCGCGATGGCCGCGTTCCGCCACGGCGGCATGGTCAATTACCAAGTCCAATATATCCGCCAGCGCGAGGCCGTGCCGATCACGCGCGATTATATGACGGAGGCTGAGGCCGGCCTCCGCGCACTCGCTCGAGATTAGGCGCGACCCTCGCCGCCGGGGCTCGCGGTTCCAGCCGGGCCGGTGCCGCCGCCACCGCCGCCAAGATCGCCTTTGTCTCCAGGAGTGCCCGAGCCGGTGTCGCCGCGGCGTGCGCCTTGGCCGATCGCCTCGGCGCCTGTGGGCCCGCCGCTGAGGCGTTCCGCGCCTGCTTGACGCGCGGCCGCCGCATCGGCGAGCGAACCGTCGGCCGAGCCGAGCGATGCCGCCTCGGCCGCTATGCCGCCGCCGTCCAGCCCCGCAAGGCCGCCCGCGCCCGCGCCGAGCGGAGTTTCGCCGCCAAGCATGTCGCCGGGTACGCCCCCCGTCGTGCCGCCGGTGCCGCCGAGCGTGCCGCCAGAGGGTTCGCCCGTGCCCGAAATCGAGCCGCCGCTGCTCGATCCGCCTGCGCCGCCCAGATCTTCCTCGTCGCGATTGGCGAGCTCCGCGCCATTGATGCCGCCGCCCGTTCCGCTTGGCTGTGTCATGATCTTGCTCCTTTCGGGGAAGAACAAGCGCGCGGGAGTCGCGTTCCGAGATGGCAGAAGCCCGGGCCAGACGCGGGCAATGAAATGGGGGCTGGCGTCGCCGCCAGCCCCCATCGTTCCGGCGCCATCGCCGGACCCGAAGGGCCGGCCGCCGTCGCACGGTTTTGGACTTCGGCTGGGGCGAACCCGGCTCTGTCCCTCGCAGCGCCATACGCCCAACGGGCCGCGGCGCTGCCGACGTTCTCGGGAAGTGCGTCGTCCGGCGATCACTCGGCCGGCTCGCGTCCCTCCCGACGCTCGCCTGCCCGCCTGTTACGCTCCGGCTTTCGGGGGCTCCGGGCCTTCTGGCGGGCCTGTCGCCTCAGCTCCTCCGCCTCGGCCACGGCGGGAAAGTGTCAGGCCAAGGCGAGTCGGTGAAGCGGAATCCACCTGTGGATAAGAAGGATATTGGGGATAAGAACGGGAGCGCAACGGTGCTGCTCCCGCTACTCGCCAGGCATAAGCTCCGCCTGAGCAGGCGCTTGCGCGGCCGCTTCCACCACAATCTCGCTCTTGAGCGAATTGGCGATGAAACAGCGCTCGTGCGCCTCATGGTGCAGAGCGCTGAGTTCCTCCGGATCGGGCTCCCGGCCCGAGAAAGCGATGCGGGGGCGCAGGACGATGCGGGTGATCGCATGCTTGCCGCGCTCGACCCGCTCCATCACACCTTCGGCCCCGTCGAGGTAGCTCGTGACGTGGAGCCCGGCTTCCTGCGCGAGGTTCAGGAACCAGAGCATGTGGCAGGCCGAAGCGGAAGCGATCAGCGCCTCCTCGGGATCGACGCCGGCTGGATCCGAGAAGGGGAGCGGCACCACGTGCGGTGAGGAGGAGCCGCGCACCACCGCGCCGCCATCGAACCGCATCTCGTGCGCACGGCTGTATCGGCCGGTAGGAAAGCTGCCGTCGTCCTGCCAGGCGATGGTGGCGCTATGGCTTCCCACGCTTACTGGGTAGCCCGTTGTTCGCGGCCGTTCGCCTGCTTGGCCGACTTGCCGCCCTTGCCGCTGCTCTTTGTCCCGGCGACGTCCTTGACCTCGTCGAGCAGGCGCTTGCCCATCGCTCCCGCCGCGGCCTTGATTGCAATCTTGGCGCGGCTCGCCTGGCGCGCGGCGCCTTCGGCAGCGTCCTCTGCCTCGTCGCCGGCGGAGCGGGCGGCGCGGCGAACGCTTTCATTCTCCGCGAGCGCCGCAATGGCCGCGAGCACGCCGGCCGAGATGACGTGGCTGACGACCGGATGCTTGACGAACTGATTGGCCACTGCGGCGATCTCGCGAAGCTCGGTGGGGAGTGGCACACCGGCCAGATGGGTCGGGTGAGCTTCGGCCGGGCTTCCGGTTTCGGACTTTTGCTGCTTCTTTTTCTTCTTGCCCATGGTGAACCTCTCAATGTCTATTCGACGACAATCTCGCTGCTCATCCCCAAGATCCGGTGAACAAGATTGCCGCAGCGTGCGCGATAACGTCCAGGGGCGGGGACCAGCACCACTTCGCGCACATCGCCGGCGGGAACGGCGATGCTGCCGCCCGAAATCCAGCGCTTGTCGCGGTTGCGGACCTGGGCGCGGGACAGGAACGCGCCGGCGCTGAAGCTGTGGCCCGTTTGGTCGATGTTGACGATGCGGAGCCGCACCGGCTCTCCGGCGCGAAGCTGGATCCGCTGCGGCTCGATGTCGTTGTTGGACAGCCGCACCTCAAAATCACGGGACTGCCGCCAATCGGGCGCCGCGGCGGCCGGGCTGGCAATCAGGAGAGCGGGAATAAGCAGGCGATACATGGATCGGCTCCGGGCTGTTGCCGAGGAGCATAGCATAGCTTCGGGCCGGCGCGACACGCCCCTTCAGCCGAGCCTTGCAAGCACGTCGGCGGCGAACTGCGTCAGCGTATCGTCCCGCGCGCCCATGACGATGATGCGGTCGCCGGGGCGGGCGAGTTGGGCGAGGCGCTCGCCGCATTGTGTGCGATCCGGGATGTGCTCGGCGTTGCGGCCGGCGGCGCGGACCCCCTCGACGATGTCGTTGCTGCCGACGGAGCGATCCACGGTGCCGCCGAAATAGACCGGGTCGGGCATGATCAGCACGTCGTCGCGCCCGAGCTTGGCGGCGAAGCAGTCGATCAGCTCCTGCCGCATCGTGCGCAACGGGCCATAGCCGTGGGGCTGGAACATGGCGAGGACACGGCCCGGAAAGGCGTGGAGCGTGTCGAGCGTGGCGGCGATCTTGTCCGGGTTATGGCCGAAATCGTCGATGACGCTGATGCCGTTCGTCGTGCCCACCACCTCGAAGCGACGGCGAAGCCCGACGAAACCGGCCAGCGCCTCGGCGGCCTTGCGCAGCTCGGCTCCCGCCGCAACGGCTGCGGCAAGGGCCGCAAGCGCGTTGGAGGCGTTGTGGCGGCCGGGGACCGAGAGGCGGACCGGAACGGTTTCGCCGCTCTTCCTGTCCAGCACGTCAAAGGAGATTGCGAGCGGTTCCTCGGCGACGTTGCTGCCGTAAAGGTCGGCGGAAGGGTCGCGGAAGCTGTAGGTGATGCGGCGTTCCGGCTCGACCTTGGTCGCCAGCAGAGCAGTCTCCTCGTCGTCGAGGTTGAGGACGGCAGTCTCGGCCCTGCCGACGAAGCTTAGAAAAAGCCCGCGCAGTTCGTCCATCGACTTGTGGTCGAGCGTCACATTGTTGAGCACGGCGATGCGCGGCTCGTAGAGCGCGATGGAGCCGTCGCTCTCGTCGACTTCGCTGACGAAGGCGTCGCCCTCGCCAACCAACGCGCTTGCGAACGGCGTGTCGGCGGTGACGAAATTCTTCATCACGGCGCCGTTCATGACGGTCGGCTGGAGGCCGAGTTCGTGGAGGACCCAGCCGATCATGCCCGTCGTGGTCGATTTGCCGCTGGTGCCGCCGACCGCCACCGAAACGGGCGCGGCGTTGAACAGGCGGGCGAGGAGGTTCGGGCGGGTGATTTGCTCGGCCCCGAGACGGCGGGCGGCCTGCACGTCCGGCACCGTCTCCTCGATGGCCGCCGAGGTGACGAGCAACTGATCGGCGCTGCGCATTCCGCTGCCGTCCTGCGGGTGGAGGCCGATGCCGAGCCGCTGAAGGAATGCGAACTTGTCGGCGAGCCGGCCCTGATCGAGCGAGCGGTCGGAGCCCTCCACGTCGAAGCCGCGCGCGCGTACGATGCAAGCGAGAGGAAGCATGCCGCTGCCGCCGATCCCGCAGAAGAAATAGGATTTGGCCTGATTCATCCGCTCGCCCTATTGGAGCGCTCCGCCCTTTGGAAGCGGCGGCGATGTGCAAAAGCGTTTAAAGGGGCAGGGAAATGCGGATTGGTGTGGTGGCGCCGAGCACGCCCATCGAGACATCGGTCGCCGACCGGGTGCTGGCGCTTGCAGCCGAGCATCATCCCGGGGTGGAGATCGTGTTCCACCCGCAATGCTTCGTGGTGCACAAGCATTTTGCCGGCACGGACGCCGACCGCGCCCAGGCTTTCCTAGAGGTCGCCAACGATCCGTCTTTCGACGCGCTTTGGCATGGAAGAGGCGGCTACGGATCCAACCGGATTGCCGAAGCAGTCCTCCCGCACCTCTCGCCGGCCGCGCGTGACAAGACCTATATCGGATATAGCGACGCCGGGTTCATCCTGGGCGCCCTCTACCGCGCCGGTTTCCCGCACCTCGTCCATGCGCCCATGCCGGCGGACATCAAGCGCGATGGCGGCGAGGCTGCCGTGCTGCGGGTGCTGGACTGGTTTGTGGCAGACGCCGTTGACGGGCTGGAGCCCTCGATTGACGGGAGCGCGCCCGTCGCCGCGTTCAACATCACCGTTCTCAGCCACATGCTGGGAACGCCTCTCGAGCCGGATCTTTCGGGCCACGTGCTGATACTGGAGGACGTGTCCGAGCACACATATCGCACCGACCGCGCGCTGTTCCACATCACGAGCAGCCCCAACGTCCGCAAAGTCGCAGGAATTCGCCTCGGCCGCTGCAGCCTCGTGCCCGAGAACGATCCCGATTTCGGCGACACGGAGGAGGAGATCCTCCGCTTCTGGTGCGAGCGCGCGGGCATCCCTTTTTTGGGCTCGGCCGACATCGGGCACGACGCCGACAACAAGATCGTGCCGTTCGGTCGAGCGCGCCCCGCAATTCCTTAGCGTCCGAGACCATTGCACTCGGTGCGCGTTTGCGCTCTAGAAGGTGCAGTTCACGAGGAGGAGCCTCTAATGGCAAAGGGCACTACGGGTAAAACGGGTGGTTCGCGTTCGGATGGCTTGCAGCGTCCGCTGAAGCCGTCGGAAGATCTGGCGGCGATCACCGGCACCGGCAACATCGCGCGCAGCGATGTCGTCAGCAAGATGTGGGAATATATCAAGAAGAACAATCTTCAGAATCCCGAGAACAAGCGCGAGATCCTGGCCGACGACAAGCTCAAGAAAGTGTTCGGCGGCAAGGACAAGGTGTCTATGTTCGAGATGAACAAGCATCTGTCGGGCCATCTGAGCCAGCCGTAACGGCTGCGCAGGGGACGCATTCACGTCCACCGCGTCCAGAACAAGAAATTCGCGGCGGGTCGTCCAGGGACGGCCCGCCGCTCTTGTTTCAGGCCGGCACCGACTCCATCGCCCACAGCGAGGGCGCCGAGGCGCGGTTCTCGGAAGGGAAGGGGATCTGCGCGCGGAAAGCATCGGTGAAGACGCCATCCACGCGGATGCTGAAGGAGAGGCGGCCGGTCGCATCGCCGCCATGATATTGGTTGACCGTGTCGAACCAGGCGGCGTGCGAGCGGACGTAGAGCCGCTCGCCCGTCTCCGGATCGAGCATGTAGAAGGGCTTGTCCAAGTTCGTGCGGAACCAGACGAACTCGTGGCAGAGGTCTAGGCTGTCATGGTCGCGGTGGGCGGAGACCGCGCGGCCGCTCGGATCGTACATGATGATGATCCTGCCGGTGGCCTTGAACGGCAACGTTTCGATGAAGCTCATCAATTCGGAGAATTCGTCCGCATCGGGCGTGGAATGCCAAAGGTCGGTGCGGTCGAGGTCGTAGTAATTCTCCTCCCGCGCAGAATTCGACAAATAGATGAGCTTGGAACCGGGAAGATGGGGCGCGTTGCCGTTGAGCAGGAACGGGCCCGTGTAAAAAGCGAGGTCACGCGACGCGGCGAGCCGTCGTTCGATCCGGTCGCGGACATAGGTGTCGAGGGCCTTTAGGCGAGCGACATCGATGAAGGGATCGAGGTCCTTATAAGCTGGGTAGACGGCGCTTGCAGTCATGCCGTTGCCGCTGTGGGACAGGTGAGGCGCCGGCCAAAGGAAGCTTCGCGGAACCCGAGCGCTTCTGCGCCGTTCAAGTAAGCCGAATAAAAAATAAAAACGATCATCTTGATCCTTGTTAGTCCGCGTCCCCCGCATAGTTGCTAGTAGCTCTTTTCCTAGTATTCAGCAACTCGCTTGAACAAGCACCAGACTAAAGAGCGCCCTCCTTGGCGAAAGGATAGCTATTGCCTGCGCAGATCCGAATATATGTCAGCGGCCTTTATTGTGGAGGAAACCCACAACCGGGCGTAGGAATAGTCAGGTCTCTTCGCGCGGCATTTCCGAGTTCCAAGATAGTCGGTGTCGAATATTCGAACCGGGTCTCCGGTATTCACTGGGAAGGCCTGGACGATGTCTGGCTTCAACGACCGTGGGACGAGCTCGACCTGGATATCTATGCGGAGCGTGTGCGCGAGCTCGTCGGCGGCGGCGCGCTGTGGATTTCGGGGAGCGACCTGGAGGCGATGTGGCTCGCCTCGATCTTCCCGGAAGGGCACCCGAACCTGCTCGCGCCGCCGATGCAGGCGCTGAAGCGGATCACCAAGCCCGAAGTGCTTGGCGCAAAGGAGCTGCCGGTGAAGATCCCGACCTTCATCTCGACCGATCACAGCGACTGGGATCTGCACGCCTTCTGCCGCCAGCATAATTGGCGCGTGTGGCTGAAGGGGCCCTATTACGATGCCGCGCGGACGCCGAGCTGGGACGTGTTCGAAGCGGCCCGCAACGCGCTCTCCAAGGTCTGGGCGACCCAGCGGCTGTTCCTCCAGGCGCATGTCAGCGGCTATGAGGAATCGGTGATGCTGAGCGCCTATAAGGGCGAGCTGCTCGGCGCCGTCAGCATGCGCAAGCGCGACATCACGCCTGAAGGCAAGACCTGGGCCGGCGACGTGACCGAGGTGCCGGACGAGTTCCTGGTTCCGCTGCGCCGGATGGTGAAGGCGCTGAACTGGACCGGCGGCGGCGAGCTCGAGATGGTGCGCGACGCGGCGGGCGAGCTTTGGCTGCTGGAGATGAACCCGCGCTTCCCGGCCTGGGTTCACGGCGCCACTTTGGCCGGGCACAATCTACCTGCCTTGCTGGTGCAGGCAGCCACGGGTGCGATCCCCAAGCCGAGCATCGCCCATGGCGAGGAGTTCACGCGAGTGGTGCTCGAGGTCCCGGTACGCAAGGACTTCCCGCTGCCGCCGCTGCCCGAGCCCTTCGCGGGCGCGGTCGGCCATTCGATGAAGCATCCTTCGGGCCTTCCCGCGCTCGCCGAGCGGCTGCAGGAATCCAATCCGCACATGCTGGAGGTCATCGGCGACGGCGACGGAACGGAGCAGGTCGCGAAGATCCCCGAGACGATGATGCAGGATCTCGGCAGCTACGACTTCGCGCAGGTGCAGACGCCGGAATTCCTCTTCATGGAATCGACGGCGGCAAGCCTGTTCAAGCGCGCGTCGGAGCGGGCGCATCGCCTCAGCACCAACGAGGTGCAGGTGATCACCGGCTATTCGATCAAGACGAACCCCGACGCGCGGCTGATCAAGCTGGCGCTCGACAACGGCTTCCTGGCCGAATGCATCAGCCTTGCCGAGGCGCAAAAGGCGCTGGAAGTCGGCTTCCGGCCGGATCAGGTGATCCTCAACGGCCCAGGCAAATGGTGGCCCGAAGGGTTGATGCCTACCGAGCAGATGCACGCCGTGTTCTGCGACAGCGTCGCCGATCTCGACCGCTGCGTGGCCGCGCTCGCCTCAGGCGAGATGAAGTCCAAGCATGTCGGCATCCGTATTCGCACGCCCAACATCCGCTCGCGCTTCGGGATCCCGCTCGACAGCCCGGCGACCTTCGCCAAGCTCGTCGAGGCGGTGAAAAGGCTGCCGACCGACACGGCGTTTGGGGTTCACTTCCACATGGCGAGCGCCAATGTCGGCGTGGCGCAATGGTGGCACCTGTTCGAATCGATCCTGAAATGGTGCCGTGCGATCGAGAAGCTCACGGAGCGCGACATCGAGATGCTCGACATGGGCGGCGGCTGGTTCCCCGACGACGTGCATGACGGCGACGAGGACAAGTTCGCAAAGGCGGTCGAGACGGCCCGCGCGGTGCTTCCGAACGTGCGCCAGATCGCGTCGGAGCCCGGCAAGGCGATGGCCCAGCCCTCCATGGCGCTGGCGATGCGGGTGCTCGAAATCCAGGAGCATGAGGACGATTATGTCGAAGCCGTCGTGGACGGATCGATCGCCGAGCTGCCCATGTATTTCTTCTACCCGCACCGCATGCTGCGCCAATGCGGCGAGACCGGTGAATGGCAGCCGCTCAAACGCGGCAAGACCCACCTGATGGGCCGGCTCTGCATGGAGCACGACATCGTCGCGGCCAATGTCCAACTCCCGGAAGGGACTCGCGCCGGCGACCTTCTGATCTTCTGCGACGCCGGCGGTTACGACAGGAGCATGTCCTATGTATTTGGCCGGGGCTGAAAAGCGCCAGGATCTGATCGAGCGTGAGGCCGAGCGGCGCTCTTGCAGCGCGAAATGGCAGCATTTTCCGTTCTCCACCCTCTCCCATCATGGCGAAGCCTGCTGCGACATTGCGCGCGAATGGCTGCTGGCCATGGACTTCGCCCAGCTGAACGGCGGCGACCTGCTGAGCGGTCCCCGCTGGATGCGGCAGAAGTATAAATGGGGCCCGACCGCCTGGCCGATCCACTGGTGTGATGCGGTGGAGCGCGACACGCTCGACTGCGGCGCTCACGCGGCGATCGCGCACGAGGCCTTCAGGGCGCGGGGGGTGACCAGCTATCCCGCGCAATTCGTCCAGCAATATAGCCCGGACGCGACCGAGCAGTGGCAGAAGAAGTGGTCGGAAGACGACGTCTCGTGCCACTGGATCGACGACGGAGTGATCTACCACGAAGGCGTCGCCTTGCTCACCGGCGAGGACGAGGTGAAGCTGTGGGACGCAAGCGCAGGCTGGTGGATCAACCCGCGCCAGCAGCCGCATGGCTATGGCAGCCTGTTGGCGGTGCGCATTCACGCGGAAGGCCAGTTTGGCGTCGGTGACGGCTTCCGCTGGGGCGAGCACCGGATCAAGCCCGGCGCCTGGCACGAATTCTAGCGCCCGGCGCGGTGCAGATAGTCGGGGGCAAGTGCCATCCGCACGCACGCCTGCGCGGCCGGGCTTGAATCCAGGCGAATTCTGTCGGCGAGGCGCGCCAGGCTGCGGATCAGCGCCTCTTCGCCGAACCGCAGGTTCCACCGAGCGCCGAGATCGAGCTGCGGGCGCAGGCCATCGGGAACGAGGGCGATGGCGCCCCTCACCAGCAAGCGCTGAACGGGACGGAGCGCGGCCGGAACTAAAGGCGCCGTGCGCATCAACTCCAGGAACTCCATGATCACCGGCGAACCTTCGAGCCGCGGCGCGACTGCGGCGAAGAGAGAGCGCAACTCGGCTTCGGAGGCCGGCGTGTCGACGGAGCCGTAGAGCAGGGCCGCAGGACGACCTTCCGCATGGAAACGGTCGCGATCGGCCCGAGGAAGCGGCCGCACGTAGCGCGTATAGGCCTCTAGGAAGCCGAACTGCGCGGTCGCCTGCACCCAGCTCAGCAGCTCCGGATCATTGGCCCGGTAAGCCTGGCCGGTAGGCGTCACTCCGCTGACCCGGTCGTGGGCGCGGCGGACGCCGGCGATCATCTTCTCCGCCTCGCTGCGGGCGCCGTATACGGTCAGCATGGCAGCGAGACCGGTGCGCTTGAGGCGGTCGACCGGGTCGGTACGGAAGCTGCTATGCTCCCACACGCCGCTGCGAACCCGCGGCTCGCCAAGCTCGAGGATCACAGCAGCAACTCCGCCGATGAAGAGCGACACCGGATTGCGGAATACCTGCCAGGATATCGAGTCCGGGCCGGCCAGCGCAGGTTCGCCAGTGGGCCGCGTGAAATCGACGGCTGAAGAGCCGGAAGGCTGGAGGACGGTGGTTGCAATCCTCTCGACGAGGCTCTGCAGGCCCAAGGGTAAGGTCAGGGGGCGAGGCATGTCCGATGCGAACGCAAGCCGTGTGGAGCAAGTTGCGGGAGGCATTGTGAAGGCGTTAGCGCGAGCGGATGCAGGCTGAAGCAGGTTCCGGTGCGTTTTCGATGACGTCGGTTGCCGAAGCCGCGCGCGTCGTGCTCCTGGCAGCCGACCCTGACGCCAAGGTGAAGGCTGCCCGTGCGGCGGCTCGTGGCTGGCGGTCCGGGCGGCTGGCGCATCGCTTCGACGTGCTCATGCCGGAGCGCCCGGCCCGTCCGCCGCGCCCTGAGCTGCTGCCTCCGGGGAAGATGCCGAAGCGCGGGAAGGGCGGCTCCGAGCGTGGCCGGATCGCGCTCCTCCACGCCCTTGCTCACATCGAGTTCGGCGCAATCGACCTGGCGTTTGACATAGCCGGGCGGTTCGGCGCCGACTTTTCGCCGTCCTTCGTCACCGACTGGTTCGGCGTTGGCGCCGACGAGGCGATGCATTTCGCGCTGCTCGACCGCCGGCTACGCGCTCTCGGCTCGTCATATGGGGCGATGCCCGCGCATGATGGTCTGTGGGAGGCTGCGGAAAATACGGCGGGCGACGTGCTCGCCCGGCTTGCCGTCGTGCCGATGGTGCTGGAGGCGAGGGGGCTCGACGTCACCCCGGCGACGGTCGGCCGGTTCGAAGCGGCGGGCGATCATCGTTCCGCCGCCGTTCTCGATCGCATCTATCGCGACGAGATTCGTCATGTCGCGCCCGGAACAACATGGTTTACGAAAATCGCAGAATCGCGTGGGTTTTCACCTGTTAACCAATGGCGGGCGCTCGTTAGCCGTCACTGCATGGGGGCTTTGAAGCCGCCTTTCAACAACTCGGCGCGCGACCAAGCCGGTCTGTCCCGCGATTTCTATGAAGGGCTTGCCCCGGCAAGGGTACTTTAACAGTCTGGGCTCACGTCACGGGGTGGGCAGCTTCCTGACGGATTAAACCGGGCCGAAGAAGCCCTTGTTGCGTAACTAAGGCTGCGTGTGCGCGTGGCCGAGCCGACCGTCAGGTCGATCGGGGATTGCGATGACTTTATTGGTTAATGCGAACAATGTGCCGGCTCGCAGAAAGTTCCGTAGCTTTTTGAAGCCAGTGGGTTTTTTCCGCGCGGCGCTGGTCGCTTTGCTGTCGCTGGCGGCAGCTGAGCCGGCCTTGGCGCAAGCCGGACAGGGCGGCCCCTTCGAGGCGGTGAGGCCGCTTTCCACGCCGGCGCCGAACTTCAAGCAGCTGTTCATGAACATGAAGCAGATGGAGAAGCCGCAGGCGAGCGTCGCCATCCCGTCGGCGCAGCCGGTCAAGGGCACCGCGCTCACCTCGGGCTACGGCGTCCGCTCCGATCCGTTCCGCGGCCGCGCCGCGATGCACGCCGGCATCGACCTTGCCGGTCCGATCGGCACCGCCATCTATGCCACCGCCGACGCGATCGTTGGCCGTTCCGAATGGGCGAACGGCTACGGCAACCTCATCGAACTCACCCACGGCCGCGGCATCCAGACCCGCTACGGCCACCTCACCCGCTCCATCGTCCGTGCGGGCCAGCGCGTGAAGCGCGGCGACCTCATCGGCTATATGGGCTCCACCGGCCGCTCGACCGGCAGCCACCTCCACTATGAAGTTCGGATCGACGGCAAGGCCGTGAACCCGGTGCCGTTCATGGAAGCGGGCGATTATCTGCTCGCCGTCCAGCGCCGCGCCGCCGCCGCCGTCCGCGTCGCGATGGGCGGCCCGAGCGAGCCCGCCAAGTAAATCAGATATAGGAGAGGAAAAGGCCCGCCGGTCCCAAGGATCGGCGGGCCTTTTTTATTCCTCCCGGCGAAAGCTGGGGAAGACCTACTTCCCGCGCTTCTTGCGGTGCTTGTCGAGGTCGAGGACCATGTTGGCCTCGCCTTCCGGGAGCAGGCCCAGGCGGCGGGCGATGTCCTGATAGGCTTCGGCTTCGCCGCCGAGATCGAGGCGGAAGCGGTCCTTATCGAGCTTGTCGCCCGACTTCATGTCCCACAGACGGCAGCCATCGGGGCTGATCTCGTCGGCGAGGATGATCCGGGAATATTCATTCTCCCAGATCCGGCCGAATTCGAGCTTGAAGTCGATCAGGCGGATGCCGATGCCCGCGAACAGGCCGGCCATGAAGTCGTTCACGCGCACCGCCATGTCGGCGATGTCGTTCATCTCCTCCTGGCTCGCCCAGCCGAAACAGGCGATATGCTCGTCCGCGATCATCGGGTCGCCGAGCGCGTCATCCTTGTAATAATATTCGATGATCGTGCGGGGGAGCTGCGTACCCTCCTCGATGCCGAGCCGCTTCGACAGCGAGCCCGCGGCAACATTGCGGACCACCACTTCGATCGGCACGATCTCGACCTGCCGGATCAGCTGCTCGCGCATGTTGAGGCGACGGATGAAGTGGGTCGGAATGCCGATCTGGCCGAGCAGGGTGAAAATATACTCGGAAATGCGATTGTTGAGCACGCCCTTGCCGGAAATCGTGCCCTTTTTCTGCGCGTTGAACGCGGTGGCATCGTCCTTGAAATATTGGATCAAGGTGCCGGGTTCGGGGCCCTCATAGAGGATCTTGGCCTTGCCTTCGTAGATCTGGCGGCGGCGGGACATGGGGCGAGTCTCCGGCGAAAAAACGACTTCGCCCCGCGAGCAGCGTTCGCTTCGAAACGCGCGTGCGGGGCGTGGTGCGGCCTATAACCGAGGCCGCTAGGCTGCGCAATGCGAGCGGATTACTGTGACTTGCCGCCGATCACGTCACCTTGCCGCGCACTGCGAAACGCGGCTCGCGCCAGCGTCCGCTGTCGAGGATGTCGGCCATGCGTTCCACCGCCTGCACGATGTCCTCGTAGCCGAGGTAAAGCGGGGTGAGGCCGAAGCGGATCACGTCGGGGGCGCGAAAGTCGCCGATGACATCGGCGGCGATCAGCGCCTGGCAGATCTCGAACGCGTGGGGATGGCGGAAGCTGATGTGGCTGCCGCGCCGCTCCGGATCGCGCGGGGAGATGCAGTCGAGCTCGGGGCAGCTTCCTTCCGCCAGGCGCGCGAAGAGGTCGAAGAGGGCGATCGACTTCGCCCACACCGCGTCCATGTCGGCTCCGTCGAAACTTTGGACGCCGCTCTCCAGCGCAAGCAGGCTGAGCATCGGCGGCGTTCCGGCGAGGAAGCGCGAGACGCCGGGCGCGGGCTCGTAATCGTCGGTAAAGGCGAAGGGCGCCGCGTGCCCCATCCAGCCGCGAAGGGCGGGCCGCAGTCGCTCCTGGAGATGCTCGGCGACGTAGAGAAAGGCGGGAGCGCCGGGGCCGCCGTTCAGATATTTGTAGCCGCAGCCGACCGCGAGTTCCGCTCCGTCGCGGTTGAGGTGGAGCGGAACCGCGCCGACGCTGTGGCTGAGGTCCCAGAGCGTCGTCGCTCCCGCCGCCTTTGCGCGGGCGGTGACCTCGGCCATGTCGAAGCGGAAGCCGGCCTTGTAGTGGACGTGGGTGAGGAGGAGGAGGTTGGTGTCCGGGCCGATCGCCGCGTTCAGCTCGGTCCGCTCGGCGATGCGCAGTTCCATGCCGAGCAGGTCGGCCGCGCCGCTCGCGACATGGAGGTCGGTGTGGAAGTTACCGGCCTCGGAAAGGATGGTCTTGCGCTCCGGCGCGAGCGCGGCCGCCGCGGTCAGTAGCTTGAAAATGTTCACCGTCACCGAATCGGCGACGATCACCTCGTGCGGCTTCGCGCCGATCAGCGGCGCGATCCTGGCGCCGATCCGCTGTGGCGCTTCGATCCAGCCATGCTCGTTCCAGCTGCGGATGAGCGAGGTGCCCCATTCGCTCGCCACCACCTCCTGCTGCCGAGCCGCCGTCGCTATTGGAAGCGCCCCCAGCGAGTTGCCGTCCAGGTAGATCAAACCCTCGGGAATGTGGAAGCGGTCGCGAAAGGCGCGCAGCGGATCGGCCGCGTCGAGCGTGCGGGCCTCGTCCAACGTCACCGACGCCGTCCCAGCGCCCGCTCGATCTCCTCAACCGTCGCCGCCCAAGCCGCCGTTTCGGGCGCGATCAGCTCGACATGCCCGGTGTTGTCGATCATCCGCACACGAACGTCGTCACCCGCCGCCCGCATCTTGCGCTCGTAGTCGGTAGCGTAGGCGGTCGGGATGATCCGGTCCTGCTGGCCGTTGATCAGCACCTGCTTGATGCCCAACGGCGCGAGGCGCGGGACAGAGGTGTCTGCATAGACGTTGCGGCTGCTGAGCGTGGGTGGTCCGACCAGCTTCTCGATGATCTCGGTGCCGCAGCCGCTTCCCGGCGGCGTGGCTGCGACTTCAAGGTCCGGGAGACCGCCGAGGCTCACAACAGTGTCGATCTTCAATGGGTCCGACGAGAGAAGCGGGCTCCCGCGCGGGATCAGCGGATTGGACGCGCTCGCCTTCGCCGCGGGCCGCGCCGCCAGCCACAGCGCGAGATGCCCGCCTGCCGAATGGCCGGTCGCCACCAGCGGCGAAATGTCGAGATTGTATTTGGGTGCATGGGTCCGAAGCGCATCGGCCGCCGCAGCCGCGTCGGCGAATGTGCCGGGATAGCCGCCACCCTCGCGGTCGACGCCCCGATAATCGATGTTCCACACGGCAATGCCGCGCTTGCGCAGGTCGTCGGCGATCCAGTTCATGATGCGGCGGTCGGCGATGTCGGTCTGCCAGCAGCCGCCATGGACCATCAGCACGGTCGGGTGCGGGCCCTTGCCGGCCGGCAGCCAGAGGTCGACCCGCTGCATCCCCTTGTCGCCATATTCGATGGTGGCGCTGGGTTCCGGGCGCGGCCGCTCGAGCAGGTCCGGCCACTTCATCAAAGCTGCGGGAGCGGCGGTCCCTAGCGGGGCGGGCGCCGGGCTGGGGGCGGGCGTGGTCACGGAGCAGGCGGCTAGCGCCAAGCAGGAGCCGAGGGCAAGCCGGCCAGCGAAGGTGATGGTCATGCCGCAGCTAAACCGCGACAGGCTCCCGAGCAAAGCGAAAAGCCCGGGAGCCTATTGGGGATCGGTCGGCCGGCCGTGCGGGACCGCCGCCAGGGGCGCGCCGAGCTGGACGCGGTTAGGCTCGGCCAGATAAGCGCCCCGGCGAGTGGCTGCTCGCCGAGGTCGCTCCTTCGCGTATCAGCTCTCCATGGGCGCCGGCTGCGGCCTGAGGCCGAACTGCTCGATTCGCGGCCGCAGCCTGCGCGCCGCCCACCAGCCGAGCAGCGCGAGCGCCGCCCAGGGCAGAAGCGTGATGAGGATCAGCAGCAAAGTCGCGACGCCCGCGATCAGATTGTCCCACGATTGCTCCAGCGCGGCGCGGATTGGCGACCGGGTGTCGAAGCCGGGAATCAGTTCACCCGAGCCGTAGTGGAATGCCATCGGTGTGGTCGCGAGCGTTTCCTGGTTGGCCGTCCGTCCGGCCCGGTTGGAGCGGATCTGCTGACGGAGCATCTGAGCTTCCGACTGGAGGCGTGCACGCTCGTAAGCGGGGATGCCGCCGCGGGCGAGCTGGCGCTCGACCTGCTGGAGTTCCTCGTTGAGCTCGGCCTCGGTGCGGTTGGCCTGCGCGATCGCAGTGCCCGCATCCGTGCCGTTGATCTCGGCGTCGACCAGCATCCCTTCGGAACGGTCCACGACCTCCGCGCCCGATTTGCCGAACTGCCGCGCGATCGCAGGATCGAGCTTGAAGGCGAGCATCGCCTCGATCTCGTCGTCCCGGATCAGACGGTAACGGAAGCCGATGATGCGACAGCGCGTCAGTCCGAGCTTCTCGCAGGCCTGCGCATGCTGCTCTTGGACGGCGGATATTCGTTCGGACGGCAGGCGGAATGCGTAGCGATAATCGAAGGCGACGCCGGGCGCCGCGCTGACGCCGACGCTTGGCCCTGAGGAGGCACGCCCGCGGGCCTCGGTCGCAGCGCTGTCGTGCATTTCGGCGCTAGCATTCTGGTCCTGGCCGGAGCGGCCCGATCCGTGGCCGCCTCGTCCGTCGCTGCCGCCTCCGCAGGCGGAAAGCGCGACCAGAGCGGTGAGGGGAAGCAACTTTCGCATGGGCATCCTCCTCGGTGTGAGTTGTTACTCTACCTTATTAGTAGACAAACGCAAAGCTGAGCTCCTCGTTCCCAACTCCGCGCTTTCCTACAGCGCCGCCGCTGTGCCACTGTGCGGGCGGCTCAGCGACGTGGGGGTGTCCGATTCAGCGGCAATCGCGGCAGGCAAAGCGGGGGCTGAAGACAAAGGATTTTTTGTGCCGAAGTGCGTGAACTTCATGAACTTCGAGGCCGCCGCCTCGGTCTCGCTTCATGTCTGATCTCGGCGATTCGCCTGACGCGCTGATCGACACGCCGTTCGATGAGGCGCTGTCGCAGCGCTACCTCGTCTATGCGCTTTCCACGATCACGGCGCGTTCGCTGCCGGATGTGCGCGACGGCCTGAAGCCCGTGCATCGCCGGCTGCTCTGGGCGATGCGGCTGCTTCGGCTGGATCCGGCTTCTGGTTACAAGAAATGCGCGCGCGTCGTCGGCGACACGATCGGCAAATATCATCCGCACGGCGACCAGTCGGTGTACGATGCGATGGTTCGCCTCGCCCAGACCTTCTCGCTGCGCTACCCGCTGGTCGACGGGCAGGGTAATTTCGGCAATGTCGACGGCGATAATGCGGCGGCCTACCGCTACACCGAAGCGCGACTGACCCAGACGGCGATCGAGCTGATGGCCGGCCTCGACGAAGGCACGGTCGACTATCGCCCTACTTACAATGGCGAAGAGGAAGAGCCGGAAGTTTTCCCGGGCCTGTTCCCCAACCTCCTCGCCAACGGCGCCAGCGGCATCGCGGTCGGAATGGCGACCTCGATCCCGCCCCACAACGCCGCCGAGCTGATCGATGCCGCGACCCACCTGATCGACGATCCCAAGGCCGAGGATTCGGCGTTGATGGATTTCGTCGCCGGCCCGGACTTCCCGACCGGAGGCGTGATCGTCGATAGCGCCGAGGCGATCGCCGGCGCGTATCGGACGGGGCGGGGCAGCTTCCGCGTGCGGGCGCGCTGGAGCCAGGAGGATCTTGGGCGCGGCACTTGGTCGCTGGTGGTGACGGAGATCCCGTTCCAGGTGCCCAAGGGCAAGCTGATCGAGCAGATCGCCGCCCTCATCGCCGAGAAGAAGCTGCCGATCCTGGAGGATGTGCGCGACGAATCCGACGAGGCTATCCGCATCGTGCTGGAGCCCAGGAGCCGCTCGGTCGATCCGGGCGTGCTGATGGACAGCCTGTTCCGGCTGACCGATCTGGAAGTCCGGATCCCGCTCAACTTGAACGTGCTCGATGCCAGTCGCACGCCGCGCGTGATGAGCCTCAAGGACGTGCTCACCGCCTGGCTCGCCCACCAGTTCGAAGTGCTGGTCCGCCGCGCGACGTTCCGCGTGCAGAAGATCGAGGACCGGGTCGAGCTGCTCGAAGGCTATCTGATCGCCTATTTGAACCTCGACCGGGTGATCGAGATCATCCGGACCGAGGACGAGCCCAAGCCCGTCATGATGGCCGAGTTCGGCCTCACCGATCGCCAGACCGAGGCGATCCTCAACATGCGCCTCCGCTCATTGCGCAAGCTGGAGGAGATGCAGATCCGCGGCGAACGCGACACGCTTCAGGCGGAGCGCGCGGGGCTGCAGCAATTGATCGAAAGCCCCGCGCGCCAGCGCACGCGGCTCAAGAAGGACCTCGCGGACCTCAGGAAGCGCTATGCCGAGAACACCGAGATCGGCGCGCGCCGCACGCTGATCGAGGAGGCGGGGCCTGCGCGCGACATTCCGCTCGAAGCCATGATCGAACGCGAGCCGATCACCGTGATCATGTCCCAGCGCGGCTGGATCCGCGCCATGAAGGGTCATGTCGACCTCGCCAATCCCGAGGCGATGAAGTTCAAGGAAGGCGACGGCCCGGCCTTCGCTTTCCACGCGCAGACGACCGACAAGCTGCTGCTCGCCGCACAGAACGGACGCTTTTTCACGCTGGCGGCCGACAAGTTGCCGGGGGGACGCGGTTTCGGGGAGCCGGTGCGGCTGATGGTCGATGTCGAAGGGGAGGGCAATTTCGTGGCGTTGTTGCCCGCCACCGCCGGCGTCAAATTGCTGCTGACCTCCAGCGACGGCCGCGGTTTCGTCACCTCGGCGCGCGGCGCCATCGCGGAAACGCGCAAGGGCCGGCAGGTCGTGAACCTCAAAGCGGGCGCCAAGCTTGCCTTCGTCAAGCCGATCGGCCCGGAGGACGATTACATCGCGGTGATCGGGGACAATCGGAAGATGGTCGTCTTTCCGCTGACCGAGCTTCCGGAGATGGGCCGCGGCCAGGGGGTCGCCCTCCAGCGCTACCGGGACGGAGGCCTCTCGGACGTTAAGACTTTCAAGTTCGCGGAAGGACTGAGCTGGAGCATGGGCGGGGCCACCGGCCGCACCCGATCGGAACCCGACCTCTCGGCCTGGCGCACCGCGCGCGGCGCGGCCGGCCGCATGCCGCCGGTCGGCTTCCCGCGCGACAACAAGTTCTGAAAAAGCCCGTCGCTGGCGTTAACCTTTGGTGACGTAGCGGAAAGGGAGAATTAACCGACTGCCTTTACACCTGCACCTTATGCAGGCTGCATCCACGCCCCGGCGCCGAAAAGCGCCGGATCCTGCCGCTGCCCCGCCGCGGGTCGCGAAGCCTTTACGCGTGGCCGTCTCGCCAGAGGAAAAGCAGGGCGGGCAGCAGGAATATCTCGACGCTCTCCCCATCGCCGCCGCGGTGGTCTGCGAGGGCGCGAAGGGCATCCTCCAGATCGAGCGTGCCAACGATCATTTCCGCAGCCTTGCTCGATGCGACGAGCGTCTGGGCGGCTGCCCGACGGACCAGATCGACGCGCTGCAGCGCGGCCCCATCGGCCTCGCGCTCCGCGACTTCCTCACCGACGGATCGGAACCCGTTCTCCAGTTCGAGGCCGGCGACGGCCAGGTGATCGGCGGCCGCCATTTCATCGTCCGGCTTGCCCGTCTCAGCTCCGGCGCGACCTCGACCCGCCGCTGCCTCATCTCCTTGATCGACAAGACCGCCCAGGTCGACACCGAGCGGAGCCTGCGCGCCGAGATGCTGCGCGACAGTCTCACCGGGCTTCCCAACCGCTTGGCCTTTAACGAGCGGGTCGAAGAGATCCTGCAGCACCCCAATTTCAAGGAAGGCAGCTACTCGGTCGTGGTCGTCGACATGACTCGGTTCAGCCGCGTCAACGAATGCGTCGGCGCGATGGCCGGAGACGAGCTGCTGATCAGCTTCGCCCGGCGCCTCTTCTCCGCGCTCCGCGCCGGCGATGTCCTCGCCCGCACCGGCGGCGACGAGTTCGGCATCCTGATGCGGCTCGACAACGGCCTCCCGGACGCACTGGAGCTCGGCGAGCGAGTCCGCACCGTGCTCACCACTCCCTTTCGCCTGTCGGAGCTGGAGATCAGGGTCGACTGCTCGGTCGGGTGCGCATTGCTCACCGGCAATGTCGAATTGGCGGAGGAGGTCCTTCGCAACGCCCAGTTCGCGCTCAAGCGCTCCAAGCTGTCCGGCCGCAGCGAAGTTTATGAAGCCAACCAGGCCAAGGCCGCCCGCCACCGCTTCAGCATCGAAACCGAGTTGCGCCGCGCCATCGAAGGCGACCAGCTGACACTCGCCTACCAGCCGCTGATCGATCTTCCGACGGGGCAGGTGTCCGGCTTCGAAGCCTTGGCTCGGTGGGAGCATGAGGATCGCGGTCAGATTTCGCCCACCGAGTTCATCCCGGTGGCGGAGGAATCGGGACTGATCCTCTCGCTGGGCCGCTGGGCGCTCGATTCCGCCGCGCGGACGCTGGCTGACTGGGACAGGAAGGCGGGCAAGATCCTGCCGCTCTATGTCGGGGTCAATCTGTCGGCGATTCAGATCGCCCGCGACGACGTCGCGGCGGCCGTGTCGGGTGCGCTGAGTTCAAGCGGCATTGCAGGAAGCCGGCTCACGCTGGAGCTGACCGAAAGCGCAATTATCCAGGATCCTCAGCGAGCGACCAAGGTGCTGGAGGCGCTGAAAGGCCTCGATGCCAAGGTCGCGATGGACGATTTCGGCACCGGCTATACTTCGCTTTCCTACCTCCAGCGGCTGCCCATTGATACGCTCAAGATCGACCGCAGCTTCGTGGCCGGCATGCTGGGCGACGGCGACTCGGTCGCGATCGTGCGGGCGATCCTTTCACTCGCTGAAGCGCTCGGTCTTGCGACCACGGCAGAGGGGATCGAGTCGGAGGAGCTTGCCAAGGCTCTGACCGAACTCGGCTGCACCCATGGCCAAGGCTATTATTTTGCGCGGCCGCTCGAACCGCAGGCCGCGCTCGACTACTGGCTGGCGCGCAACGCCTGATCGACCCGGGTGCGCGCGAGTTGCCGCACCCCTTCGTTGTCGAGTGCAAAGCCGCCCTCGATCCACTCGCGCTCGATCGCCTGAAGCGTCTTCGCCACGATTGGCCCGGCACTCAGCCCCATCTGGATAAGGTCCCCCCCCGAAACGGGTAAAGGCGGCCGTGTGTAGCCCGCCAGGCTGCGGACCTTTTCTTCCAGGCCTGCTTCATCCTCGTCCGAGAGGAGCAGCCGATCGATGGCCTCCTCGACCCCGACCCGGTAGGCGAGGGCCTTCGGCTCTGCGCCGTCTCCCGGCTTCCGATCAGCCGCCGAGACGATCCTCTTGGTCGCCCGGTTGGAGAGGCGCAGCCGAGCCGACAGCGTGGCGGCGAGTTGCGGGTCGGCCGGCAGAAGCGCCGCCAGCCGCCGAAGCGGTTCGGAAGCAGTTCCCGCGGCCGCTTCACGCCGAACGAGCGCCTTCAACCTGCTAATGCTCTCGATGCCGATCTCCGGCAGCACCGGCTTCAGGATGCCGCGCTCGACCATGAGCTTGACCGTCGGCGTCGGATCCGGAATTCCGAGCAGCTTCAAAAGCTCGTCGGCGATGCGCTCCCGCGACAGCGCCATCAGGTCGTTCGCGCGCGCAGTGCAGGCCTCGAGCGCCGCCCGATCGGGATCGCCGGCACCTAAGCGCGCGTGGAATCGGAAGAAGCGCAGTATCCGCAGATGATCCTCGGCGATGCGGGTGAGCGGATCGCCGATGAAGCGGACCCGGCGCGCTTCGAGGTCGGCAAGGCCGCCGAAGAAGTCGAAGACCTCGCCCTCAATGGGATCGGCGTAGAGAGCGTTGATCGTGAAATCCCGCCGCGCAGCATCCTCCTGCCAGTCGTCGGTGTAAGCGATCGTCGCGCGGCGGCCGTCGGTGGAGACGTCGCGGCGCAGGGTGGTCACTTCCACGGGCGCGCCGCCGATCACAGCGGTGACGGTGCCGTGCGCGAGGCCGGTGGGGACGGCCTTGATGCGGGCAGCTTTGAGCCGCTCCATCACGGTCTCGGGTGCAAGCCGCGTCGCGAGGTCGACGTCACTGACATCGACCTCGAGCAAGGTGTCGCGGATCGCTCCGCCCACATAGCGGGTGTCGCCCGACGCGGCGCCGAGCGCATCGAGGAGCTGACGCATGCCCGTGCGGGCGCGCCACGGGGCCTGAGGAAGCTTCATGAGACGAGCGCGAGCCTGCGGCTGAGATTGACGATCATCGCCGCGGTCGCCCCCCAGATGCGGCGCCCCTCATACTCGATCTCATAATAGCTGCGCTCACGCCCGCGCCACTCGACAGTGCGGACGAGATGGTGGGTGGGATCGAGGAGGTAGCGCAACGGCGCCTCGAAAATGGCCGCGACTTCGGTCGGCTGAGGATCGAGCGGCAGGTCGGGCGGAACCACGCCAAGGACGGGAGTGACTTCATAGCCGGTGACGGTGCGATATCGGTCGGCAGTGCCGATCACGTCCACGCAGTTGCGCGGAAGCCCGATCTCCTCCTCCGCCTCGCGGAGAGCGGCGGCCACGGCGTCGCGGTCCCCCGGATCGATCCGGCCGCCCGGAAAGGCGATCTGGCCGGCGTGACTGCGAACGGTGTCGGTGCGAAGGGTCAGGATCACCGTCGGCTCGGAGCGCTCCACCACGGGCACCAACACCGCAGCCGGGGTGATCGGCTGCTCAGGATCGAGGACGGGGTCGACCACATCCCCCGCAAGCAGGTCCGGCGAGCCGCGGCGGCCGAGGTCGAGCGCCTCGCGGAGCATGGCGGCGAGGCTCATCCGTTCGGCTCCAGCGGGAAGAAGACACCCGCGCTCCAGAGACCGGGCGGCTCCGCATCTTCCGAGAGAGCCAGATTGGCGAGCTCGTAATAAACGGGCCGGGCGATCAGTGCGTCCAGGCCCTTGCGAACTTCGACATAGGGCTGGGGACCGTCCTCGGCGCTCGCCAGGCGCAGCGGGTGATCGGGGCCCGCGACCACCAGGTCGCCGGTATTGAGGCGGAAGGCGAGGGAGCGCTCGCGACCTTCTCCGTCGGTTTTGAGCTCGACGGCGACGAAGGGCGCATCCTCCACTTCGATGTCGAGCTTCTCGGCCGGCGTGACGAGCACGTAGCTGCCGTCCGGCTCACGCCTCAGAATGGTGGAGAAAAGGCGCACCATCGCCTGGCGACCGATCGGGCTCCCCTGGTGGAACCAGGTGCCGTCGCGGGCGATGCGCATGTCGCTGGCGCCGCAATGGCTGGGATTCCAGCTCTCGACCGGCGGCAGCTTGCGCTCGGCTGCGAGGCGAGCGACCTCGGCCAGCGAGAGGCTGCTGAGATCTTGCGGGGGCTCCGGCATCGGCATGCGCTTTCAGGTAGGGGATCGGTGCGAAGAGCGCAAAGCTTGCCGCGCTGCTTTCCCGCTCCTATCCGGCGCGGCCATGGCAGCGGAATGTCATGGGCCGCGGACGGCGATCGTCACCGGCGGTGCAAAGCGCATCGGGGCCGAAATCGCGCGCGCACTCGCCGCCGACGGTTGGCACCTCCTCATCCACTGCAACCGGTCGCTGGAAGAGGCGAGGGCGCTCGCGGACGAACTCGGCAACGCCTCGGTGGTCCAGGCGGCTCTCGAGGAGCCGGACGCGGCGGAGAGGATCTTCTCAGGGCTGGACGGGCTCCCGCCGTTGCGGCTGCTGGTCAACAACGCCTCCCGCTTCAACTTTGACGAGGCGCTGGAGTTCGACCTGGCCGGGTGGCAGGCGCACATGGACATCAATTTGAGAGCGCCCGCCTTGCTTTCGCAGGCCTTTGCCAAACAGGTCGGCGAGGCAGGCGGGTTGATCGTCAACCTTCTCGACGCCAAGCTTTGTCACCCCAATCCCGATTACTTCACCTACACGATCTCCAAGATGGGATTGGCGGGACTGACCGAGCTCACCGCCCGCGCCTTTGCCGAGCGCGGCATCCGTGTGTGCGGCATCGCACCGTCGGTTACCTTGGTCTCAGGGCCGCAGAGCCGCGAGAATTTCGAAGCCGTGCACAGGCTGAACGCGCTACGGCGCGGAGTCGATGTCGCGCAGATCGTCGCCGCGCTCCGCTTTCTCATCGATACGCCAACCATCACCGGCCAGACCATCACCCTGGATGGCGGCCAGCGTTTCCTCGGGCTCGAACGAGACGTTCAATTCCTGGAGCCAAGTTCATGAACCACATGCCGAAACTCGATGGTCTCGTGCCGGACCGGCTCGCCCCCAAGACCCGCAAGATCGTGCTGGAAGATTATTCGCTGCCGGTCGACATCGGGTTCCACGAATTCGAAGTCGGCAACCCCCAGCGGCTGCTGATCACCGTCGAAGTCTGGGTCGACGAAGCCTCCTTCGCCGCCGAAGATGATGAGACGGCCGCATGGAATTACGATTTCATGCGCACGGAAATCGGCGCTCTGGCGGGGAGCCGGCGCTTCAACCTGCAGGAGACGCTCGTGCGCGAGATTTACGACCTCGTTGCCGCTCGCCGGGGCGTCACTGCACTCCGCGTGCGCAGCCGCAAGCCCGATATCTATCCCGACTGCGCGGGAGTGGGGGTCGATCTCGCTTCCTTCTAGGCCGCAGAGCGAGTCCGGGGGCAGGATCCAAGTCCTTCCAGCACCACTCGATAGTCCGAGCTGATCGCGCTCGCCTGATCCGGCTCCGCGTCCGCGATGCTCTGGCGCGGAAGCGCGCGCGGCAACGAGCAGGCGAGGCGATACCAGAGCAGGCTCTCGCGCTTGGGGGGACCCGCCGCCTCATCAACGATCTCGGTCAGCGCCACGGCCCATTTCGGCGTCTCCCGGGGCCTGCGCACCACACTCAGCGAGACTGGGCGATTGTCCGCCGTGAGCAGGAAGATCTGCGTCTCGCTTTCGCCCGGCAACGAGCCGGGCACGTGAAAGGCCTTGCCGATCCCGACGATCTTGGGTGCCGCGGCGGGAGCGGCGGCCTCGCGCAAGATGACACGCAGGCGATCGGCGTCCGCCGCGGCGAATGCGAGGTGCCCGTTGGGGCCGATGAGGCGAAGCTCCGCGGCGCGACCGGGCACCGGCTGGGCGAAGAGGATATGCTCGCTGCCTTTGCGCAGCTTGGGCGGACGGCCGGCTTCGTTGGGAAGGTCGACGAGATAGCCGACCCGAGAGGAAAGGCCGCCCGGGCTGCGGATCAGCGACACCACTTCCGCCTGGACATAGAGGCGCGTGCGCCCGGCACCGATGCCCGGCGCATCCGCCGGCTTCAGTCGCGCCGCGTCTATCACGCGAACATGAGCGACGACCGGCGCGGGGAGGGCGAGGTCGGCAAGGTCTGCATAGCTGAGCATCGGAGCCGGGACCGGAGCGTTCTGCGATTCGGCAGGAGCCGACGAAGCAAGGGCCGCAAGCGCCGCTGCGGCGGCCCCAAAGCGCTTCATCTTTACGCGTACAAACATTTCGTTACGCCCCCAAAACCGGTTGTTTACCCATGATTAGCCACGTTTTCGGCGGATTCCAGCCGTTTGTGGACGGGGCTTCCCATTTCAACAGGAGCATTGCGTCGAAAATAGGTGCGCGATAGAGACGCACCCCTAATCCATGTGATGTTGAAACATCGATGGACCCGTAATGGTTCGACTGCGTTGTCTGTCTGGCCGCTACGGCAATAACTCGAGAGAGGGAGTGTGGCTGATCAATGGCATATGCTGATCAAGGAATGAGCAACGGGCGCATCGCGGCGATCGTCATCGTCGCCCTGCTGCATGCTCTTCTCGGCTACGCGTTCGTCACTGGCTTGGCATATAACGTCATCAAGAAGGCAGCCGAGGATCTTAAAACCTTCGACGTGGTCGAGGAGCCGCCGCCCCCAGAGGAGGAGCCGCCGCCCCCGCCGCCCGACGTCCAGCCGGTCCAGCCGCCGCCCGTAGTGTCGCCGCCGCCGATCGTGCGGGTCAACACGCCGAGTCCGGTGATCCAGACAGTCCGTGAATCGCCGCCCGCGCCGATCACGTACACGGCTCCTCCGGCCCCGCCCGCGCCGCCGGCGCCTCCGCCTCCACCGCCACCGCCTCCTCCGCCCCCGGCGCAGAAGGTGGAACCGGCCCGCGCCCGCGCCAATCTCGCTTCCTACGTGTCGGACGCCGACTATCCGGATTCCGCCATTCGTTCGGAGGAGCAGGGCACGACCGGGTTCCGGCTGGAGATCGGCCCCAATGGCAGGGTGACGAACTGCACGATCACGTCGTCGAGCGGCTCCAGCGCACTCGATAGCGCAACCTGCAGGATCATGAGGTCCCGCGCGAGGTTTACGCCGGCCCAGGACAGCAACGGCCAGCCGACCTCCGACTCAACCAGCGCACGCATCACGTGGCGGCTGCCCGCAGACTAAGTATCAGCCCGCATTCACAGGCAAACCCAGTCAGACTGAGAGGAAGAAAATATCATGGCAGCACCAGCAGCAGGCGGTGAAAACCCCTATGGCCTTATGGCCGCACTCGAGCAGGGCGGAACCATCGCCTACGCGACCTTCGGCATCCTCGTGATCATGTCGGCCGCATCCTGGTACATCCTGTTCGTGAAGCTGTTCGAGCAGCAGAAGATCATAAACCAGGGCCGCAAGGCGCGCACCAGCTTCTGGCAGGCGGCGAACCTGCGCGAAGGCGCCAACAAGCTCGAGAAGAACAGCGCCTACCGCCAGATCGTCGACGATGCGATCATCGCTCAGGAACAGCACGACAAGCTTACCGATCCGATCGACCAGCATGACTGGATGATGGGCTCGCTCGCTCGCAGCCAGGGCGCGATCGCGTCCAAGCTGTCGACCGGCCTTGCGCTGCCCGCCACGGTCGGCTCGACCGCTCCGTTCGTCGGCCTGTTCGGCACCGTGATCGGCATCTACCGCGCGCTGATCAAGATCGGTGCGTCCGGTCAGGCGTCGATCGACGCCGTCGCCGGCCCGGTGGGCGAGGCGCTCATCATGACCGCGCTCGGCCTCGCCGTGGCGGTTCCGGCCGTGATGGCTTACAACTGGCTGATGCGCCGCAACAAGTCGGTGCTCGAGGAGCTCGCCCGCTTCACCAACGACGTGCATGGCTACATGATGTCGGGCGGTTCGGTTCGTCCGGCCACTGCGGCCCGCGGCGGCGCAACGACCCCGACAGGCACGACCACCAAGGCCGGCACCACGTCGACCGGAAGCGCCACCGGCACCACCACCGCCAGCGCCAACAAGATGTAAGCAGCGTTTCCGCCGGAGCTTCGGCTCCGGCGGAGATGCAGGCGCCTCAAGCGTCCCGGAACAGACTGGAACAGGACTAACAGATCATGGCGATGAGTACCGGCCCCTCGGGCGGAGACGGCGAAGAAACTCCGATGTCGGACATCAACACGACGCCGCTCGTCGACGTCATGCTGGTGCTTCTCATCATCTTCCTGATCACCGTGCCCGTGGTTCTGCAGACGGTGCCCGTGAACTTGCCCAAGGTGAGGTTCGAGCCGACCACGACCAAGCCTGAGAACGTGAACCTCTCAGTTCGGGCGGACGGCGCGGGCGGCTGCGAAGTCTATTGGGGCCTGACGCGGATGAACTCGCAGCAATTGCTCGACCGTGCGGTCGAGAAGCTCAAGGCCGAGATCGAGAAACAGGGCGGTCCGGCCAATGTCACCGAACTGCCGGAGGCGCATATTCGCGGCGACGTGAACACGCCGTATAAGTGCATCGGCGGCGCCGTCTTCACGATGCAGCGCGCGGGCTTCAGCCGCGTCGGCTTCATCTCGGAGCCGGCACCCGGCGGCTCCGTCACTCGCCTCTAAGTTTTAGGAGTAACACGCCATGGCAATGTCAACTGGTGGCGCCGAAGGCGAACCGATGATGGACATCAACACGACGCCGCTGATCGACGTCATGCTGGTGCTGCTCATCATGTTCATCATCACGATCCCCATCCAGACCCACGCGGTGAAGCTCGACCTCCCGGTCGATAGCCAGACCAACACGCCGCCGCCCATCGATCCTGTGAAGAACAAGATCGTGATCGAGCCGGCTGGCACCGTTCTCTGGAATGGAACGGCCGTGAACGAGGTCCAGCTGCGCCAGTATCTGGATATCACGCAGACACTGACTCCGGTTCCGGAACTCCATCTCCAGCCGCATCCGGAAGCCCGCTACGAAGTGGTCGACAACGTGCTTGCGATCACCAAGCGTGCCAATGTCGAAGCCATGGGCTTCGTCGGCAACGAAGCGTACGGCAACTTCTAAGCGCTCGTTCTCTTGAAACGAAAAGGGCGGCTTCGGCCGCCCTTTTTTGTTCCTGTTAGGGGGGCTCTGCTGGGAGGGGGCGGCTACCAAACCTACCGACTTCAGTCGCCACCACTCTCGTTCTGCAGGGGGCTGACGCCTCCGGGTGGCCGGCCGGTGCCGGTGCCGCCTTGAGCACGGACTCCGCCCATCCCGCCGGGGCTGCCCGCATCGGGCCCGCCCGCTCCGGCCGCATTCCGAACCGAAGCGCCAGTTGCCTCGCTGCGATCCGCATCCATATCGCCGCTCGCCGCTCCGGCGCCTGTGAGGCCAGTGCGGGCATTTTCGCCGCCGCCGAGTCGATTGGCGAGATCGTCGCCCTGGCCCTTGCCACCCGCTTGGCTCACGGCCTCACCGGCTGGGCTGTCCGGCCCCGTGACGTTGCCGCGCTCGTTGTAGGTTCCCGAGGCGAAGGAGCCCTGACCCCCTGGACCCGTCGGCGCGCCACCGCCGCTCTCTCCGACCGGGCTGCCGCCGACACTGCCCACATCCAGCGGTCGCATATCGTCTCCCGCCGGGCTGGCCCTTCCCGCCGGCGAGGCGTCGCTTAGCCCCCTGCTCTGACCGGTAGCCGCATCGGCACGGTCGCCGCCGGTCATGCTCGTTGCGCCTGTCGTACCGCCCTCGAGATCGTCCTTGACCCCGCCGCGCATCGTGCCGCCGCCTCCGTTCGCGTCCTTGCCGCTCGCGTCGCGGGTCGCCTGGTCGTGCTCCTGGTTCATGATCTGCATCCTGTCTTGTTCGAAGGGGCCAACGCAGGCGCGGCAACGACGTTTCATCCTCTATACGGCGCGGTGTGGCCTCTGCCGGACCAGTCTCCACCAGCTCCCAGGTTTTCCAGTGGAGCGGCAGCATGAGGCGACTTCCCGCCGTCACCGAACTGTCACGCCTGGCGGATTCGAACTGTCACCTAGCCACGCGATACACTGTCGGTCGAACCCATCAGGGGAGACAGCAGATGACGGTCCAGTCGCGTATCGAAGGTCAGATAATCCAGGACTCTGCGGACCTTGCGAAGGTCCAGAAAAGCATTTCGAAACTCGACAAGAGCGTCGGGCCGTCAGGGAGCCCGAGACGCCGCTACCGAACCATCTGGATTTCGGACGTGCATCTCGGAACGCGCGGCTGCAACGACCGGCTGCTGATCGATTTCCTCGACCATGTCGACAGCGAGACGCTCTACCTCGTCGGCGACATCATCGACGGTTGGCGGATGAAGAAGCGCTATTATTGGCCCGAGCGTCACAATGCGATCGTCCGCCGCCTGATGAAGCGCGCCAAGCGCGGCACCGAGGTGGTCTACATCCCCGGAAATCACGACGAGATGTTTCGTCAGTTCGCCGGCATGAACTTCGGCGGCGTGCAGATCCGCAACAAGGCGATCCACACCACCGCCGATGGACGACGCCTGCTTGTGCTCCACGGCGACGAGTTCGACACGGTAGTGAGGGCGCACAAGTGGCTCGCCTTCGCAGGGGACGCGGCATACGGCTTTTTGATGAAGCTGAACGTGGTGGTGAACGCCGTCCGCCGCCGCTTCAACCTGCCATATTGGTCTTTGTCCAAGCACGCGAAGCACAAGGTGAAGAACGCGGTCGAGTTCATCTCCCGCTTTGAGGATGCGGTGGCGCACGAAGCGCGGGTGAAGAATGTTTCCGGCGTGGTGTGCGGGCACATCCACACCGCGGAGGTCCGCCAATATGGCGACATCACTTACTATAATGACGGCGATTGGGTGGAGGGCTGCACGGCGCTAGTCGAGCATTTCGACGGCCGGATGGAGATCCTCCACTGGGCCGACGAGATCGCGGCGCGGTCGCCCGAAGATGCCGTGCTGCAGGCCGCCGCCTGATGCACATCCTGATCGTCACGGACGCCTGGGCTCCACAGGTCAACGGCGTTGTGCGCACGCTGCAGGCGGTGCATGCCGAACTTGGGAAGATGGGGCACGAAGTGCAGCTGATCTCGCCCGATCGGTTCGCTTCATTGCCATGCCCGACTTACCCGGAAATCCGTCTGGCTCTGGCGGTTGGCCGCGCGGTTGGCGGACGGATCGAGGCCGCGGCGCCGGACGCGATCCACATATCGACCGAAGGGCCGCTGGGTCTCGCTGCACGCGCCTGGTGCCTTAAGCGCCGCTTCCCCTTCACCACCGCCTATCACACGCAGTTTCCCGACTATGTCGCCAAGCGCACACGGCTGCCGGCAAGCTGGTTCTGGCGCTACATCCGCTGGTTTCATGGGCCCGCCGAGGCGGTGCTGGTATCAACGCCGACCATGGAGCGGACGCTGAAAGCGCACGGCATCAGCCGCACCCGACACTGGGGCAGGGGAGTGGATCTGGGCTGCTTTTCGCCCGATGCGGCGCCGCATCCAGCGTTTGCGTCCCTGCCGCGCCCGATCCAACTTTATGTCGGACGCGTCGCGGTCGAGAAGAATATCGAGGCCTTTTTGCGCACTGCTGCCCAAGGCACGAAAGTGGTGGTCGGGAGTGGGCCGGAGCTTTCCCGGCTGGAGAAAATCTACCCCGAGGCGCTCTTTCTTGGTCCGCTCCATGGGGCTGAACTCGCCTCGGCTTACGTAGGTGCAGACGTGTTCGTATTCCCAAGCCGCACCGATACTTTCGGCCTGGTCATGATCGAGGCCCTGGCCTGCGGGACTCCGGTGGCCGCTTATCCGGTGCCGGGGCCGGTCGATGTGCTTCGCGATCGCGTCGGCGCGATGGATCCGGACCTCGATTGGGCGATCGCCCGCGCTCTGGAATGCGACCGCCAGGCCTGCTCGCTTTATGCCCGCAGCTTCAGCTGGGCCGAAAGTGCGCGCCAGTTCTTGTCCGCGCTCTCGCCTGTCGAGCGGCGCGCCGCCGCCTGACCGTTTCGATCTTGCCTCCACCGCCACTGCGGCTTACATCGCCAACACGCTTCGGCCGCTCCGGTAAGGGGCGGCCCTTATTTTATCTGGAGACGCCACAGTGGCCCAGCCGCTCATGCCCCACGCCACAGCATCCTGGCTGGTCGACAACAGCTCGCTCACCTTCGAGCAGATCGCCGCCTTTTGCGGGCTCCACATCCTCGAAGTGCAGGCGATCGCCGACGATACTGCCGCGACCAAGCTGACCGGTCGCGACCCGATCCGCGCCGGCGAGCTGACGCAGGAGGAGATCAACCGCGGCCAGGACGATCCCGACTATCGGCTGCACATGTTCAAGGAGCCGGACCAGGTGCGCCGCACCAAGGGGCCGCGCTACACGCCGGTTTCCAAGCGCCAGGACAAGCCGGACGGCATCGCCTGGATCATCCGCAATCACCCGGAGATTTCCGACGGGCAGATCGGCAAGCTGATCGGCACCACGCGCACCACCATCGCCGCAATCCGCGACCGCAGCCATTGGAACATCGCCAACATCCAGCCCAAGGACCCGGTCACGCTCGGCCTCTGTTCGCAGCGCGAGCTGGACGCGCTCGTCGCCAAGGCGGCCAAGGCGGCGGGCATCGAAGCGCCGCAGGACACGCGCTTCGCCGGCGATCGCGAGGCGCTGATCGAGGAACTGCGTGCCCAGCGCGAGGCCGCCGCCCGCCAGGCCGAAGCCGCTCATGCCACCGAGTTGGCAGGCGCGTCGGGCGAGCCCGTGCCGGTCGACCGCGGCTTTGTCGATCCCTTCAAGAGCTGATTTGGATCGCAGCACTCCCCGTGGCTCCTCCCCTCGTGAGGAGGAGGGGAGTGCCGATCAGCCTTATGCCCATAAGGGCCTGACCTACCCGTTCGGCCGCCGCGCGCCTGAAGCGGGCGAGCGGATCGAGGTCGCGCCCGGCATCGGCTGGGCTCGCCTGCCGGTCCCGGGTTCGCTCAAGCATGTGAACGTCTGGCTGCTCGACGACGGTCAGGACGGGGCGGTCGTGGACACGGGCCTCGACATCCCGCCGTGCAGGGAAGCATGGGACACCCTGCTCGCCACTGCGCTGGCCGGACGCCGCATCAGCCGCGTCATCGTTACGCATTTTCACCCCGACCATTTGGGCCTGGCCGGCTGGCTCACTTCCCGGTTCGCGTCGCCGCTGCTGATGACTCGCGAGGAATGGCTGTTCGCCCGGATGCTGACCGCGGACGTTCGCGAGGCGCCGCCCGCCGAGGCCGTCGCCTATTGGCGCGCGGCCGGCTGGCCCGAGGAGCGGATCGAGGCCGAACGGGCGAAGGGCTGGGGGCGATTCTTCGCCATGGTGAGTCCGGTGCCCGTGAGCTTCGTCCGCATCCGTGAAGGCGACGTGCTCCGGATCGGCGATCGTTCGTGGCGGATATTCACTGGCAACGGCCACTCGCCCGAACATGCCTGCCTGATCGATGAAGCGGGCGGCCTGATGATCGCGGGCGATCAGGTGCTGCCGCGTATCACCTCGAACATATCGCTCAGCCTTAGCGAACCCGAAGGCGACCCGCTCGGCGACTGGCTCTCCTCGATCGCGAAGCTTCGCACTTTGCCCGACACGCTGCTCGTGCTTCCTTCGCATGGCGATCCCTTCACCGGCCTTCACGCGCGCCTGGATGCGCTGGATGCGGGGCACCGGGACCGGCTCGACGCGCTCCACGAGCGCCTCGCCGAGCCGCAACGGGCCGTGGACTGCTTCCCCGTCCTGTTCGGCCGCAAGATCGACGACAACAGCCTTGGTCTGGCAACCGGCGAAGCCATGGCGCATCTGAGGCACCTTGAAGTGACGGGAAGGGCCGCGCGCGATGTTCGCGATGGCGTTCACTGGTTCAGCCAAGCCGGCTCGGCTTGACCCTCGCACCTGCCGCCGCCAAAGCTTGGCTCATGTCAGATCAGGCGGATGCCATCCAGCAGCTCTCCTTCGAAGCGGCCCTGAAGCGGCTGGAGGAGATCGTGCGCAAGCTTGAGAGCGGCGAAGCCTCGCTCGATGAGTCGATCGACCTCTACTCCGAGGGCGACCGGCTGAAGCAGCAATGCGAGGCGCGGCTGCAGGCGGCGCAAGCGCGGATCGAGCGCATCCAGTTCGGCCGCGACGGGAGCCCGAGCGGCACGGCGCCCTTTGACGCAGGCTGACCGCGTGGACGGCGGCGCGTCAATCAGGCTGACCGCGGCGCTCGAGCAGATTGCGAGCGAGGTCGACGCGCTGTTCGATGCGCTCCTGCCGGTCCCGCCCGATCCGCGCGCGCAGCTCTACGAGGCGATGCGGTACGCCTCGATCGGCGGCGGGAAGCGCATGCGGCCCTTGCTCGTTGTCGCGGCCTGCTCGCTCTTCCACGTCGATCGCGTGCGTGCGTTGCGGGTCGGGCTCGCGGTCGAGTGCATCCACGTTTATTCGCTCGTTCATGACGATCTACCTTGCATGGACGACGACGACCTTCGCCGTGGCAAGCCCACGCTCCACAAGGCGTTCGACGAATGCACGGCCGTGCTGGCGGGAGATTCGCTCCACGCGCTCGCCTTCGAAGTGCTGGCGGACGAGGCGACGCATGAGGATCCGTTCGTTCGCGCAGAGCTGATCGCGGAGCTGGCCCGCGCCTCCGGTCCTTCGGGCATGGCCGGAGGCCAGATGATGGACCTGATGGCGGAGCGGACCTCGCTCGATCTTTCGGCCGTAACACGTCTGCAGCAGCTCAAGACCGGCGCACTCATCGGCTTTTGCCTGGAGGCTGGCGGCATCATGGGCCGCATTCACGCAGATGGCCGCAGACCCTTGCGCGGCTATGCCCGCGATGTGGGGCTGGCGTTTCAGATCGCCGACGACCTTCTCGATGCAGAGGGCGAGGAGGCAAAGACCGGCAAGCGCGTCGGCAAGGATGTGGGCAAGGGCAAGGAGACCTTCGTGTCGCTTCTCGGCGCCGACCGCGCGAGGCAGCAGGCCAACCTGCTCGTCGACCAAGCCATCCAGCATCTCCACAGCTTCGGAGCCGAAGCGGATTTGCTGCGCGCGGTCGCCCGCTTCGCCGTTGAACGCGATCACTGACAGGAGGCAGCCCTGCGCACAGGCGTTTACCCCGGCACCTTCGATCCCGTCACCCTCGGCCACATGGACATCATCCGCCGCGGCGCGAAGCTTGTCGACCGGCTGGTCATCGGCGTCACCACCAATCCCTCCAAGTCGCCCATGTTCAGCGTCGACGAACGCATGGCTATGGTTCGGCGGGAGATCGAAGGGCTTTCGGGCGACATCATGGTCGTCAGCTTCGATTCGCTGCTGATGGACTTCGCCACTCGCGAGAGCGCTTCGATCATCATCCGCGGCCTGAGGGCCGTCGCGGATTTCGAATACGAATATCAGATGGCCGGCATGAACCAGCAGCTCAACGACCGCATCGAAACGGTCTTCCTGATGGCCGACGTTTCGCTCCAGCCGATCGCCTCGCGGCTCGTGAAGGAGATCGCGATCTACGGGGGCGAGATTCAGAAGTTCGTGTCGGCTGCCGTGGCGGAGGATGTCCGCCGCCGCGTCGACCAGATCGGCCGCAAAGGCTCATGAAGCGTTCAGCCTCTGGGCTTTAGCTCCCGACCGGGTTATATTCGTTAACATTCTAGAATTCTGGGTAGGGGTCCTATGCGTCTGAAATCTTTGTTCGCCCTCGGCGCGGGGGCGCTGCTCGCAAGCTCGGTCGGCGCGCAGACGACACAAGCCACTCCTGCGGAGCCAGCCACGCCCGTCGTCAAGACGGCGCCGTTGGAGGTGCCGGCGCTCGATCCCGAGAACACCCTACACCTCGATCTCTCCACCGGCGGTCGAGTCAGCATCCAGCTCCGTCCGGATGTGGCTCCCGCTCACGTGGAGCGTATCAAGACGCTCGCGCGGCAGGGCTTCTACAATGGCGTCGTCTTTCACCGGGTGATCGAGGGCTTCATGGCCCAGACCGGGGACCCGACGGCAACCGGCACCGGCGGCTCGCCCCTTCCCGACCTGGCGGCCGAGTTCAATACGCTCCCGCACGTGCGTGGCGCCGTCTCGGCTGCCCGCGCGGGCGAGCCAAACAGCGCGAACAGCCAGTTCTTCATCGTCTTTTCGCCGCGCTTCTCGCTGGACTCAAAGTACAGCGTGTTCGGCCGGGTTGTCAGCGGCATGCAATATGTGGACGCGATCGAGCGGGGCGAGCCGCCCGCATCTCCCTCGCGCGTGCTGCGCGCCTCGATCGGCGCCGATAATGTCGCGCCGCCGGGCCCTGCCGAAGTGGCTGCGATGATGCAGCGCCAGTCCGCTCCGGTGGCGGCGTCTATCGGCACCGCCCCGGCCGGGACTGCTCCGACCCAGCAATAAGCCGGCGCCGTGCGCGTCGACCTGTTCGACTTTGAGCTGCCGAGCGAACGCATTGCGCTGAGGCCGGCAGTCCCGCGCGATAGCGCGCGTCTGCTGCTGGTTCATGGAGAACGGCTGTCGGACCGCCTCGTCTCCGATCTTCCGAGCTTGCTCCGTGCGGGCGACACGCTCGTCTTCAACGACACGCGTGTCATCCCGGCGCAGTTGGAGGGGAGGCGTGGAGACGCCAGGATCGGCGCTACGCTTCACAAGCGAGAGGCCCTGCGCGCCTGGCGGGGCTTCATCCGCAACGCCAAGCGAGTCCGCGACGGCGACTTGATCGACTTCGGCAGCGGTGTTGCTGCGCGCGCGAGCGAACGCGCCGAGGATGGAAGCATGCTCCTCACGTTCGCGGGCGATGAGCCTGTCGAGCTCCTTCTGGAACGGGCGGGACGCATGCCGCTTCCTCCCTATATTGCCGGCAAGCGCGCCGCCGACGAGCAGGATGCGAGCGACTACCAGACGATGTTCGCGACGAAGAAAGGCGCCGTCGCCGCGCCCACCGCCGCGCTGCATTTCACGCCTGAGCTGATGGAAAGCCTCCGCGCGGCGGGTGTCGCTCACGAGACGCTGACATTGCACGTGGGCGCGGGCACCTTCGTTCCGGTCAAGGTGGAGGATACCGACGAGCACCGCATGCACAGCGAGTCGGGCCGCATCGACGCTGCCACCGCCGAACGCCTGAATGCGGTGCGGGCGAACGGCGGCCGCATCATCCCCGTCGGCACGACGTCCTTGCGACTCCTGGAGAGCGCCGCGGACGAGAGCGGCACGATCCAGCCCTTCGAAGGCGACACCGCCATCTTCATCACGCCCGGCTATCGTTTTCGCGCGGTGGATGGCCTGCTCACCAACTTCCACCTCCCCCGCTCGACCTTGTTCATGCTGGTCTCCGCACTGATGGGGCGCGAGCCGATGCAGGCGGCCTATGCTCATGCGATCCGGGAGGGCTACCGCTTCTACTCCTACGGCGATGCGAGTTTGCTTCTGCCAGCCTAGCCGATAGGGAGCGGCCGCATGTCCGAGCGTCCCCGCTTCTCGTTCCAGGTTTCAGCCACAGACGGCCGCGCCCGCACCGGCCTGATCTCGATGAAGCGCGGCGACATCCGCACGCCCGCCTTCATGCCGGTCGGCACCGCAGCGACGGTGAAGGCGATGAAGCCTTCGGACGTGCGCGCGGCGGGCGCCGACATCATCCTTGGCAACACCTATCATCTGATGCTCCGGCCTGGCGCGGAGCGCGTCGCTCGGCTCGGGGGGTTGCACAGGTTCATGGGTTGGGACCGGCCGATCCTCACCGACAGCGGCGGTTACCAGGTGATGAGCTTGTCCGAGCTCACCAAGCGAAGTGAGGAGGGGGTCTCCTTTGCTTCGCACCTCGACGGCACCAAACACATGATCAGTCCGGAGCGCTCGACCGAGATACAGCGCCTGCTCGGCTCCGACATCGTTATGGCTTTCGATGAGCTTGTCCCGACGACCTCGACCCGCGACGTGCAGGCGGAGGCCATGGAGCGCTCGATGCGCTGGGCCCGCCGCTCTCGCGACGCATTCCTTGCCGGCGGCGATCATGCGCAAGTGGCGGCGCAGTTCGGCATTCAGCAGGGCGCGCTCGACCAGGAGCTGCGCGGCATCTCAGCCGGAAAGCTGATCGACATCCGCTTCGACGGCTATGCGGTCGGAGGGCTGGCAGTCGGCGAAGGCCAAGCTGAGACTTTCCGCGTGCTCGATTTCGCAGCTCCGATGCTTCCCGAGGACCGGCCACGCTATCTGATGGGCGTGGGCAAGCCCGACGACATCGTCGGCGCGGTCGAACGGGGCATCGACATGTTCGACTGCGTGCTTCCGACGCGGTCAGGGCGGACGGGCCAGGCTTTCACCTCGGCGGGACCGATCAACCTCAAGAATGCCAGGTTCAACGAGGATCAGGGCCCGCTGGACCCCGGCTGCACCTGCCCGGTCTGCGCCACCTGGAGCCGCGCCTATCTTCACCACCTCATCCGCTCGGGTGAGATACTGGGCGCGATGCTTATGACCGAGCACAACATCCACTTCTACCAGCAGCTCATGCAGGGGCTTCGTACCGCAATCGAAGAGAGCAGGCTGGCGGCCTTCGCGTCCGGCTTCCGCGCGCGTTACGGCGCAAGTGGAGGCAAAGCGGGCTGCGAGTAGAGCGCAGTAAAGAGGCCGGTATCGGGCGGCCTCAGGCCGCGTCGCCGATCCCGAGTTCGCCGAGCTTGCGGTAGAGGGTCGAGCGCCCGATGCCGAGACGGCGGGCGACCTCCGTCATGCGGCCGCGATAATGGCCGATGGCGAGGCGGATCACGTCCGCTTCGATCTCGTCCAGCGTGCGCATGTTTCCGTCCGACTCGAACAAGGTGATGCCGCCTCCAGCCGAGAGCGCGGCCGTGTTGGACGCACCGTTGAGCGGCTTGGCATGGTAATCGTCGGCGCGCTTGGAGAAGGTCGATTCCTGCCGGATCTGCGGGAAATCGGCGGCGGTGAGCGCATTGCCCTCGCACAGGACGGCGGCCCGGAAGAGCGCGTTCTGCAGCTGGCGGACATTGCCCGGCCAGCCATAAGCCATCAGCACAGCAAGCGCGTCGTCGGTGATCGAGAGGTGCCGCATGCCTGGCTGCTCGGCGATGCGGCCGAGGAGGTGCCGCGCCAGCGGCGGGATATCGCTCGCGCGGGCGCGAAGCGGCGGGATCTGAGTGTGGACGACGTTGAGACGGTAGAAGAGATCCTCGCGGAAGGTGCCCTTGGCGACCTCGTCGATCAGGCGGCGGTTCGTGGCGGCGATGACGCGGACGTCGACCGTCTGGACGATGCGGCTGCCGACCCGCTGGATCTCGCCGGTTTCGATCGCCCGCAGCAGCTTGACCTGCGTATCGAGCGGCAGCTCGCCGACCTCGTCGAGGAACAGGGTCGAACCGTCGGCATCCTCGAAGCGGCCGATATGGCGATCGAACGCGCCGGTGAACGCGCCCTTTTCGTGGCCGAACAGCACCGAATCGACGAGATTTTCGGGGATCGCGCCGCAATTCACCGTGATCATCGGCTTCTTGCCGCGTGGGGAGGCGGTGTGGATCGCCTGCGCGATGACTTCCTTGCCAGTCCCGCTTTCACCCTCGACCAGCACTGACACGCGCGCCCGTGCGGCCTTGGCGGCGATGGCGAGCGCAGTGCGGAATTCGGGCGCGGAGCCGACAATCTCGTCAAAGGCGAGCGGCTTGGAGATCTTTTCGGAGAGGGGGCGGAGTTCGCCTGTCGCCTTGCGGCGGTCCGTGGCCGAATTGAGCGCCGCCAGCAGCCTGTCGGGCGCGAGCGGCTTGACGAGGAAGTCGTTGGCGCCGGCCCGCATCGCCTCGACGGCGACGGCGACGGAAGTCTGGGCGGTGAGGATCAGCAGCGGCAGATCCGGGCGAAGCGCGCGGATCTGCTCGATCACTTCAGTGCCGGCGGGGCCGGGCAGCCAATGGTCGAGCAGGATCGCGTCGACGTCCTCGCCTTGCTCGCCCTGAAGCAGCTTGGCGGCGGAATCCACGTCCGGCGCGCCCATCACCCACCAGCCCGCACGCGCACCGATGGCCGTGATCAGCCGGCGCTGCGCGGGTTCATCGTCGATCAACAACAGACAACGGGTGGCTTCAGGCCGCATGCTTGCCCCTTTACGCTTGGCTACACGCAATTATCCGCATTCGGTAAAATTGCACTTAAGGTAGCTTGCAAGCCTTGTCCCGTCTGCCGTTGCCGAAAAGGCTTTCCCAAGCTTTCCTCCTGCCCGCGCGCTTGATAAGGAACGTGTCGCAGGAGACGATAAGAGGATCGAATGGCGAGCGACCGCGAAGTTCAAGCCGACGTACAGGCGCATGTGAAAAGCTATTCGTCCTTCGCGTGGATGATGAAGTGGGGCACGATCATCAGCTTCATCGTGACGGCGATCGTCGTCATCATCATCGCTTCCTGACAGCGGCCGCGGGGTGAAGATCGCGGTCCTCAAGGAAACGGCAGACGGCGAGCGGCGCGTTTCCGCCACCCCTGAAACAGTCAAGAAATTCATCGCGCTCGGCGCCAGCATGGCGGTCGAGACCGGGGCCGGCGAGGCCGCTTCGATCTCGGATGCGGATTATGTGAGCGCCGGAGCGCTGGTCGGGCCGCGCGAGCAGGTGCTCGGCGGGGCGGAAGCGGTGTTCGGCGTCCAGGGACCGGACCCGGCGAGCCTCAACGGCCTGGCTCCGGGCGCGCTCGTCATCGCCGCGCTGAACCCGTTCGGCTACCGCGAGCGCGTCGACGGCTATGCGCAGGCGGGTGTCGAGGCGCTGGCGATGGAGTTCATGCCGCGCATCACCCGCGCCCAGTCGATGGACGTGCTTTCCAGCCAGGCCAATCTCGGCGGCTACAAGGCGGTGCTTGATGCCGCCGCGGAATATGGCCGCGCCTTTCCGATGATGATGACGGCGGCCGGCACGATCGCCGCGGCGCGGGTCTTCATCATGGGGGTTGGCGTTGCCGGCCTCCAGGCGATCGCGACGGCGCGGCGCCTGGGCGCGATCGTCTCGGCCACCGACGTGCGCGCCGCGACCAAAGAGCAGATCGAGAGCCTCGGTGCGAAAGCGATTTTCGTCCAGAACGTCGCCGGCATCGAAGGCGAGGGCAGCGGCGGTTACGCGACCGAGATGTCGGACGAATATAAGGCTGCCCAGGCCGAGCTCGTCTCTAGCCACATCGCCAAGCAGGACATTGTCATCACCACCGCGCTTATACCGGGCCGGCCGGCGCCGCGGCTGATCTCGGACGCGCAGATCGCCTCGATGCGGCCGGGCAGCGTGATCGTGGACCTTGCGGTGGAGCAGGGCGGCAATGTCGAGGGCGCGGTTCTCGGTGCGGTGGTCGAGCGCCACGGCGTCCGCATCGTCGGGCACCGCAATGTCGCAAGCCGGCTCGCCGCCGATTCCTCCGCGCTCTACGCCCGCAACCTGTACAACTTCCTCTCCGCCTTCTGGGACAAGGAGGCCAAGCGCCCGGTGCTGCCGGATGATGACGAGATCGTGGCCGGTGTCCGCCTGACACGTGGCGGGCAGGTGGTGAACCAGCGGCTGCTGGCCGGCTGAACAGGAGGCTGAAATGGGCATATTGAGCGCACATGAGATCGATCCAGCGGAGATCGAGCGCAGTTACGGTCCTATCCTGATTGAGGGTGAGCGCGTGCTTGCTGCATTCAAGGCGGTGCGGGACACGGCTTTCCTGACGGACTTGAGATTTGTGCTGGTCGACGTGCAGGGGCTGACCGGATCGAAAACCTCGGTTCAGAGCATACCCTATCGGTCGATCACGCGCTTCTCGGTCGAAAGCGCGGGCACACTCGACCTCGACAGCGATCTGAACATCTGGGTTTCGAGCCTCGCCACGCCGATCAGCGTCAAGGTTTCCCGCAACGCCGATCCGCAGGCGATTCTGCGGCTGCTGGCGCAACAGGTGCTGGCGAAGCGCTGATGCAAAGCCGGGGGCTCGCTTCGCTGGCGCTCGCCGCCTCGCTCACGCTGCTCGGCGCCTGCGCCGCGCCAAGCACGCCGCCGCCGCCTGCGGTCGGGACCGGCTGGAGCCGGGCGCCTGATCTCTCTGTATACTCCGCGATGCGCACCGCGGGCGAGATTGCTCGCGAGCAGGACGTGCTCTGCTGGGGCCGGAACCCCGCCGAAGTTGACGATCTGTGGCGCACCCAGTTCAGCGCGCGCGAGGCGTGGATCGCGAACGCTCTGGAGACCCGCTACGGCCCCGAGGCGCTTCAGGAGCATGGACCGTTGCGCGTCGGGCGGGAGGGCTGCCCCACTTTCAGGGAGGACCGCTGGCACCGCCAGCACGCCCAACTGCTGCGCATGCTGGAGCTGAGGCTCTATCCCAAGGATTATTGGAGCGCCGGCTGATGGACTTCATCTCGATCCTGTCGATCTTCGTGCTGGCCTGCTTCGTCGGCTATTTCGTGGTTTGGGGAGTGACGCCGGCGCTGCACACGCCGCTGATGGCGGTCACCAACGCCATTTCGTCGGTGATCATCGTGGGCGCGCTGATCGCTTCCGCCGAAGCGGGGTCCGCCGCCGCCAAGTGGCTCGGGCTGATCGCGGTGGTGCTGGCGAGCGTCAACATCTTCGGCGGGTTCGCCGTCACCGAGCGCATGCTGGCAATGTATAAGAAGAAGGAGCGGCGTTGATGCACGAGGTCGCGGACACGCCGGCCTGGGTGCCGCTCGCCTATCTGATCGCGGGCGCCTTGTTCATTCTCGCGCTGCGCGGGCTCTCCAGCCCGGAAAGCTCGCGGCGTGGCAATCGCATGGGCATGATCGGCATGGCTATTGCCGTGGTGACGACCCTCGTCATGCACGACATCGCCAGCCTGCCGGAGATCGTCATCGCGATCGCGATCGGCGCGGCGATCGGGTTCCTGACTGCGCGGCGGATCGCGATGACGGCGATGCCTCAGCTCGTCGCCGCCTTTCACAGCCTGGTCGGCATGGCGGCGGTGCTCGTTGCGGCGGCCGCCTATCTCAACCCGGGTGCCTTCGGCATCCTCGGAGCCGACGGTGAAATCCTCCAGGTCAGCCGGGTCGAGATGGGCCTGGGCATGGCGATTGGTGCCATCACCTTTTCCGGATCGGTGATCGCGTTCCTGAAGCTCAACGGCAACATGTCCGGCAAGCCGATCATGCTGCCCGGCCGCCACGTCATCAACCTGGGCATCCTGGCCGCCATTCTCGGCCTCATCGCCTATTTCGTCACCGACCAGTCGGGCTGGGTGTTCTGGACCGTCACCGCGCTCTCCTTCCTGATCGGCTTCCTGCTCATCATCCCGATCGGCGGCGCCGACATGCCGGTCGTGGTGTCGATGCTGAACAGCTATTCCGGATGGGCGGCAGCGGCGATGGGATTCACGCTCGGCAACAGCGCCATGATCATCACCGGCGCGCTCGTCGGCTCCTCGGGCGCCATCCTCAGCTACATCATGTGCCGGGCGATGAACCGCAGCTTCATTTCCGTGATCGCTGGCGGCTTCGGCGGCGATGCGATTGCCGGGCCCGGCGGACCCGCCCTCGACCGCCCCTACAAGCGCGGCTCGGCGGAAGATGCGGCTTTCCTGATGAAGCAGGCCGAACAGGTCATCATCGTCCCCGGCTACGGCATGGCCGTCGCCCAGGCCCAGCACGCGCTTCGCGAAATGGGCGACCTGCTCGAGAGGGAAGGGGTCAGCGTTAAATATGCGATCCACCCGGTCGCTGGCCGCATGCCCGGCCACATGAACGTGCTGCTGGCCGAAGCCAATGTCGATTACGACAAGGTGTTCGAGCTGGAGGACATCAACTCCGAATTCGCCCGTTCCGACGTCGCCTTCGTGATCGGTGCCAACGATGTCACCAACCCGTCCGCCAAAACCGACAAGTCGTCGCCAATCTATGGCATGCCTGTGCTCGATGTGGAGAAAGCGAAGACGGTGCTGTTCATCAAACGCTCGATGGGCGGCGCCGGCTATGCCGGGGTGGAGAACGAATTGTTCTTCAGGGACAACACGATGATGCTTCTCGCCGATGCCAAGAAGATGGTCGAGGAAATCGTCAAGAATATGGGGTGACCCTGTCCGGCCGCGAAAAAGCGGTGGGTAACTTCGTCCGGCGGCCTTTAACCAATGGGAGCGGGTGTTAGGCTGGAGGCTCGGGGCATCCGAGTCATCGGGTGTGGGCTTAAGCGGAGCGAGGTGGGGTTGTGCGCAAACTGGGAATGATCGGCGGGATGAGCTGGGTCTCGACCGCCATGTATTACGAGCAGATCAACAAAGGCGTGATCAGGAGGAAAGGCCCGCTGGCATCGCCGCCGCTGCTGATCGAGAGCCTCGATTTTGCGAAGTTCAGCCACTTGCAGACGATCGGCGACTGGGACGCCGTTGCCGAGGTGCTGACCGACTCCGCCAAGCGGTTGGAGGATGCGGGGGCGGAGGGCCTGATCCTGTGCAGCAACACCGCCCACAAACTCTACGACCAGGTCGCCGATGCGGTCGGGATCGAGGTGCTCCACATCGCCGACGTGACCGCCGCCAAGATGGTGAGGGACGGCGTCAAGCGCACCGGCCTCATCGGCACGCGCCACACCATGGCCGAGCCGTTCCTGCGCGAGCGGGTGGAAGCGCATGGCATCTCCGTCTCAGTGCCCGATCCCGGCACCGCCAAGGAAATCGATCGCATCATCTTCGAGGAACTGGTGCGCGGCCACGTTTCGCGAGTCTCCGGCCGCACGCTCAAGACCTGCCTCACCGTCATGGGTCAGGCGCGGCAGCAGGCGGTGATCCTGGGCTGCACCGAACTGGTGCTGCTGGTCGACCCTGTGGCCAACGTGCTTCCGGTCTACGACACCACCGCGCTGCACGCCCAGGCCGCGGTCGAGTGGATCATCACCGAGCCTGCTGCGAAGGCCGACGAGGCGAAGGTCGAGGTTCAAGAGGCGGAGCACGCCTGATCCACGGGGCAGCGCGCCGAGTGCAAGGTGCGGGGCGAGATCGGCCTCGCCTGATCTCGCCGGTCGTGGCAAAGGCGCGCGCATGCCGCTGCGCCGCCGCCAAACTTCCACGCGCACCATGCTGCGCGCCTTTCAGGCGATCCGCGGCGGGGCGCCCGATCCGGCCTTCCTCGCCGACCTGCAATATGCGCAGCATAAGGACCTCGATCTCTCGATCCGGATCGGTGCCCTGCTTGCCTTTGACGCGCTGTTGATCACCGCCGGCATCAACCCGCTCACCGCCTCGCCAGGCGCGCCGCTCAGCCTCGACGCGCCGAGCCAGCCGCTCGAGGCGCTGGTGATCGCGGTCGGAATGGCCGTGCTCGCAGCCTCGTCATGGCTGTGCGTGAAGGCGGTGCTGATCGGGGAGGAGTTTTCGACGGAAGGCATCGAGGAGAACCCGACGGCGCTCGCCCAGCGATTGCTTGCGGCATATATCGCTTCCGTCGATGCGCAGACGAGGCTGGTCGAGCATGCCGGCAGGCTGACGCTGGCGGGCGGGCTCATCACCGGCCTGGGCTGCGTCTGGATCCTGCTCGACAAGATCTTCTGAGAAGAAAAAGGGGGGCGCTTTCAAGGAAAGCGCCCCCCTTGGTCGGATTAGCGGCGAACCTGGCGATCCTGCTTCTGAACCCGGATGCTCCGGCTCAGCGTGGTGAAGCGCTGGTCGAGGTCACGGCGTTCGCTCAAGGTGAGGCCGCCGCGCCGGTAGTGGCTTTCGAGCCGTTGCAGCGTCGCAAAGCGGCTACGCAGGCGGATCGCTTCGTTACGGTTGAGGGCGCCGGTCCGGATGCCCTGGTCGATGCGATGATACAGGTTCGCCTGGCGCTGGTTGATGGACTGCCACGACTGGGCCTGAGCCGGACCGGCGACGCCGACCAGGGCGGCGGCGGTGGCAGTGACTGCGAGAATGATCTTCTTCATGTGCTTGCTCCTGTTCGACGCCTTTATCGGCGTTGAAGAGGAGATAGGCCGTGCTTGTCGCAGAGATTCGTCAGCGAGCAGCCTGATTGGTCGCAACTTGTATCGGCTCTGCAGTGGCTCCGGAGCTGCTGCCCCAGGGCTGCTCGCCGCTTACAGGCAGCCTGCCGCGGCGCGCGCCTTGGGCAGTCCGCCCTTGATCGTGCCGCTCAGCTTGGAGCCGTAGACCCCCTGCAGTTCGTCGTACACTTTGCAGGCTTCCGCGGTTTTCTTGAGCTTCACCAGCGCGTCGCCGAGGTAGAAGAGGCTGTCGGGAGCGCGCTCGCCCTTCGGATCGGCTTCGTAATTGGCGAACAAGGCCTTGGCGGCGGCCGTCGCCTTGCCGTCGTCAAGGAGCGCGCGGCCGGCGAGATTGCGGGCCCAGCTGGCGCGGCGATGGTTGGGGTGTTGGACTGCCATCGCTTCCAGCGTCTTGTGCGCCTCAGCGAAACGACCCTGCTCCCACAGGCGGAAGCCGGCGAGGTAGGCGTCTTCGGCCGGGTCGCCGGAGGAGGAGACCGGCGCAGGCGCGGCGGCGAGCGCGGCTTGCTGCGGCGGCGCCTGCTCGGCAGCGAGCGGCGCTGCAGCCGGCACAGGAGCGCTCTGGCGAGCCTCGGCTTCGGCCCTCAGCGCGGTGACCTGTTGCTCATACTGACGAAGCTTGAACGCGCTCTCCTCGGCCTGACCGGTAAGGCGCGCGAGCTGGGCCTCGAGCGCATCGATGCGAGCCGTGAGGTCCGCGACGGCACTCCCCGCTGGAACACCAGCCGGGGTAGCGGGCGCTTGCGGACCGCCGATTTCCGGCTCCAGGATCGCCTGACGACCCGCGCCCGGAAACACCTTGCGCTGCACGGCGCGCATTTCGTCTTCGAGCTTCTTGATCCGCTTGTCCGGGGTGGGCTGCGGCTGGGCTGCGGCCGGCATCGCCGTTGCGACCATGAGCAGGGCGAGAAGAGCCTGAAAACGCATGAACAATCCCCCGATACGCTAGAAGGGGAAGCATAACATGATCGGAGCGGCGGCTGCCAGAGGCTAAGCCTCTATTCGGTCAAAGGAGCCGGTGCCTGTGTCGTTGGTGCCGCAGGTGGCGATGCAGCCTGTCCGCCGCCGCCGAGCAGATCCTGGGCGCGAAGGCTGAGGCCGCTCACCGCACCCGGGGGGGCGAGCCGGGGCAAATCGCTGTTGCCCACCCGCACGCGCAGGGCCTCGGCGCGCGCGGTGCGGATCAGGGGACGCTCCGCCGTTGCGGGCACTTCGAAGGTTTCACCCGCCTTCATCTGACGTTGCAGCAAGGAAGGACCACCGTCTGCATTGTAGACCCGCACCCAGACGTCGCTGACCGCGGTGAGGACGACGGGACCTGTTGCAGCTGCTCCTGCGGCAGGTGCGGAAGGGCCGCCGAGCGGCTGCTGGGGCGGCGCC
>NZ_CADCWD010000057.1 GCF_902806315.1 uncultured Sphingosinicella sp. | reverse complement strand
GAAGGTGCGCAAGCAGCGCTACAACCTCACCCAGGAGGAGGTGAAGCCCTATTTCGAGCTCAACAACATCATCGAGGCGTCATATTGGGCGGCGGGTGAGCTGTACGGGCTCGACTTCAAGGAGATCACCGGGACGGTCCCGGTGTGGAACCCGGACATCCGCACCTACAGCGTGACGCAGCGCGGCACGGGCAAGCAGATCGGCGTCTTCTACCGCGACGATTATGCGCGGACGGGCAAGCGTTCGGGGGCGTGGGCGACGACCTATCGGAGCCGGGCGGCGCTGCTTGGGGACGACATCGTGCTCGGGTCCAACAACAACAATTTCGTGAAGCCCGCGGCGGGGCAGCCCGTGCTGATCAGCCTCGACGATGCCGAGACCCTGTTCCACGAGTTCGGCCACGCCATCCATTACTACCTGTCGGACATCAACTATCCGAGCTTCGGCGGGACGCCGCGGGACTTCGTGGAATATCCGAGCCAGGTGAACGAGAATTGGCTGCTGACCCAGCCGGTGCTGAGCCGCTTCGCCAAGCACTACAAGACGGGCCAGCCGATGCCGGCCGCGCTCATCCAGAAGATCGAGAAAGCCTCGACCTTCAACCAGGGCTTCGCGACGGCGGAATATCTGTCGTCGGCGATGGTCGACATGATGCTGCACATGGACCCGGACGGAGTGGTGGATCCCAATGCGTTCGAAGCCCAGGCGCTGCAGAAGATCGGCATGCCGAAGGAGCTGGTGATGCGGCACCGTTTGCCGCAGTTCAACCACCTCTTCTCGTCCGACGCCTACTCGGCCGGCTACTACTCCTACCTGTGGTCGGAGACTATGGACGCCGACACTTGGGCCGCGTTCGAGGAAGCGGGCAATCCGTTCGACAAGGCGACCGCGGACCGTTTCCGCACGACCTTGCTGTCGACGGGGAACGAGACCGACCGCGCCGAGGCCTACCGGCTGTTCCGCGGCCGCGACCCGGACGTGAACGCGCTGCTCAAGAAGCGGGGCTTTCCGACCAACTAAGGCGCACGGAGCGCGTCAGCCAAGGCCGGCGCGCTCCGCTTGGCTCCAGGCGAGCTCGGCGAGCGGCTCGAGGCTGGCAGCCATCTGGGCAGCATGCGCCGATGAAGCGGTGCCCCGCGCCAGGCGGCCTTTGATGCCGTGGACGATCGCCGCCAGCCGGAACATGTTGAACGCAATGTAGAAGTCGAGGTGCGGAATGCCGTCGCGCCCGGTGCGCCGGCAATAGGCGCCGACATATTCGGCTTCCGAAGGAATGTTGAGCGCAGGGAGGTCCAGCCCCGCCAGGCCGGTCGTGATTCCGGCGGGCATGCGATACATCATGAGATGGTAGGAAAAGTCCGCCAGCGGATGGCCGAGCGTCGACAGCTCCCAATCGAGCACGGCGAGCACGCGCGGTTCGGTGGGGTGGAAGATCATGTTGTCGCAGCGGAAATCGCCGTGGATGATGCGGGCGTCGCCTCCGTCCGGCGGGGCGTTGCGGGGAAGCCATTCGACGAGCCGGTCCATCGCAGGAACGCGGCCGGCCTCCTCATCGCCGAGATACTGCCTTGACCAGCGGCCGATCTGGCGGGCGAAGTAATCGCCGGGCTTGCCATAGTCGCCGAGGCCGATCGCTTGCGGATCGATGCCGTGGAGAGCCGCGATGGCGTCGTTCATCGCATCGAAATAAGCGGGTCGTTCCGCGGCTTGGATTTCGGGCAGCGCGGCTTCCCAGAAGATGCGGCCTTCGACCATCTCCATGACGTAAAAGGCGGTGCCGATGACGCTATCGTCTTCACAGAGGCCCAGCCCCTGGGCGACGGGAAAGCCCTTGCGACCGAGCGCGGAGATCACCCGATATTCGCGCTCCACCGCATGGGCGCCGGGGAGCAGCTTGCCCGGCGGCTTACGCCTCAGCACGTATGAGCGGGCAGGAGTGACGAGCTTGTAGGTCGGATTTGACTGGCCGCCCTTGAACTGCTCGACGGTGAGCGGACCGCGGAAATCCTCGACGTTCCGCACCAGCCATTGCTCCAGATTGGAGCTATCGAAACGATGCGCTGTTCTAACCTGGATTGTGCCGCTATTCTGCGCGCTTCGGTCCATCCGCTGCGTATCTCCTTTCGGGTGGCGTGTTCCCAGGCTATCAGATGCGTGGGGGGAATTCGATGGCAGCGCAGCCAGATAGAATCGCCATTGCAGTCGAACCCGCGAGGGAGCGTCTGTTCGAAGACGTGACGAGTCGCTGCACGGGGCTCATCTCGCGCATCGCGCTTTCCTACGAAGCTGACGAGGCGCTGCGCCGCGAGTTGATACAGGACATCATGCTCGCCGTCTGGGTGGCGCTGCCCTCCTTCCGGGGCGACAGCTCGCTGAAGACGTTTGTTGCCAGCATCGCACAGAAACGGGCGATCACCCACGTCACCCGCCGCGCCCGCGAGCCGCGCAAGGTGGAGCTCCCGGAGGACCTGCGGGCGAACGGCATGCTTCCCGACGAGATCGCCGTCAGGAACGATCTGAAGCGGCAGCTGGTCGAGTCGATCCAGCTGCTTCCGCTCCCGCAACGCGAGGCCATCGTGCTCTGCTTCGAAGGCTTCAGCTATACCGAAATGGGGCAGGTGCTCGGCATTTCCACCAACGCCGCCATGCTCCGCTGCCAACGCGCCAAGACGGCGCTTAAATCCATAATGGAGAAAAGGTCGTGAACAGCGACTTCGACGATCTGGACGATTTTGCCAGCCTTTGGGCGGAGGAGCCTCAGAGGGATGAGCGAAAAGAGCTGGTCGATCTCGCGCGCCGAGTGAGTTGGCGAGCGACATTGCTTCAATATTGGGATCTCGGGCTCGGCGGTGCGATCGCCTTGGCGGTGCTGCTTGCGATCCTTTCGAAGCCCGCTCCGGTGACCCTCGCGATCGGCTTGGTGGCCGCGGGGGCGCTCCTCTGGTCCACGTGGAAGCGCCACCTGATGAGGAAGCAGATCATCGATCTTCTGGAAGTCAGCGAGCGTACGCACCTGCTCGATCTGCAGATCCGGCGAGCCACGACCGATCTGAACCGGGCCTTGGTGAGCCTGATCGCAAGTCCGCTGGTGATCCTGCTGTTTGGAATGCTCACCCACAGCATCGACCATGGAGGGAGCTTGCTTGGCCTCGGCCACGCGGTGGCTGACAAATTCACGGATGGCCTAGTCGGGCCGGCACTGGCGGCGGCCATGCTGACGTTGATCGTTCAGCAGGTGCAAATCGTCCGGCGCTTGCGAGGCGAGCTGCGGCGGCTCGCGGTCCTCAGCGGCGAATATCGCCGGGAAGCGCAGCTGGACGGGATGGCCGTCGGCTGAGCCTTCAAGCTTCCAACGAATAGTTAACGCATCGAGACTGATTCCTTTCTCCCCCGAGACTTGAGCGCTCGGGGGGAAGGATTGGACACGACCTGATTGGCGTAACCATCTGGCCCGGCGGCCGTTTCGACAAGCAGCCGCGACGCCTGATGCACGTGCGATCGACCGCTTCAGCCCGGCTGAGGACGTCCTCTCCCTCCTCCTCATCAACCTGGAGGAAGGACAGTCACCATGAAGAAGATCGACATCAGCCGTATCCCCGAACTCAAGACGAGCGTCGGAATGCAGGGGTCGGTGAAGCACAAGGAGGTGGGCGGCCCGGTCTGCATCGCCGCCCTGCTGGCCGTCGCATACATGCTGAGCTGAGTTGGCGTTCAAAGCGCGGGCGGCGGAGCCGTCCGCGCTTTCGTTGGGAGATATGCTATGAAAATTGGTCCCGAACTGAGCGCCTGGCTCTCGGACCACGACCGGCAGCTTCAGTCGAGAGCTGCCGCTGACGCTTGGAGGGCGCGTTGGTCGGCGCACCCGATGTTCGCCGAGCTTCGTGCGGACCTCGCGGCGATGCCGCAAAGAAGCTTGGAAGGCGTGCTTGCTGCTGCCGATCGCTTCATGGACCGGGTGATCGACATCGAGGTCCTGATGACCGACCTGATCGAAGGTGCTTCGGCCGATCCGTTTTTCTCGCCGCCGCTTACAGCGACGAGAACGGAGATCAACACCGGCTACATGCTCTATGCCGACGCGGGGCTGACCATCGGTCTCGGCGTCGTCAGCGCCGATGCGCTCGCCGCCAAGCGGGTGTCAGCCGAGGGGCAGACCGCCATCAGCTTCACCGGCTTCATGACGAGCTACCGGTTCCTGAAGGCCGGCGGCGCCACCTTGTCCTTCTGGGAGGCGCCGGAATCGGATAGCCACTTCAGTCAGGATGTTGCCGGCAGCTGCCGTTTCGTGGGGCGCCAGCAGATCGAGGATGGTGCTCAACTGCTGATGGACGGCCGTTACCAGAGTCTGGTCATCGAGCATGTGAAATCGGACATGCTCTGCCTGCAGGCTATCCTTCACGTTCGCGCGGCGCCGCTGAGCGTCGACTACGACTCTCGGACGTTGCGCTATATCGGGGCCGTGAGCACTGACGAGGCGAGCTCGCGCACCCAGACAATGGCTACGCTGCTTCGGCTCATGAACAGGGCGGACGCCATGCCCGAACTCGCACAAGAGCTTCAAAGCCCGCACTTCTATACACGCTGGCATGTGATGCGCGAGATGCTGGCGCTGGATGCCGAACGGGCCCTGCCGCACCTGCGTCTCATGGCGGACGGCGACCCTCATCCGGAGGTGCGTTTCGCGGCCACGCAGACGCTCAGCCTGTTTTTCGAAGACGAACAAGAGGAGGCGCTGCAATGCCGCGCGTGATTGATACCGATGCGAGCGACCGGATCGAGCTCGGCGATCTCATCGAGATGCTGGAGACCGGACACTTCGACTCCCAGGACGAGGATTGTCTCGCCTCCTGGGGGCCGGCGCTCAAGAAGTTGGCGAACAACCCGACATTCCTTGGCGATCTCGTCATCGCCGAGCTGAAGGCGCGGTGCGCCAAGCAAATCCGGGAGAACCAATATTCCCCGCAGGTGATCATGCTCTACAGCGGATCGAGCAAATTCGCCCTGCGCGCGAACTTCTGGCCGGCTGAGGATGACAGCCTGGTCCGCAACAGCGGGACCAGCCCGTTCTTCTATGGAGTCGCCCACGACCACAACTTCTCTTTCCTGACGGCCGGTTACCTCGGCTCAGGCTATTGGAGCGACTATTACGAATATGATTATGAGGGGGTGCACGGCTATGTCGGCGAGCCTGTCGATCTAAAGTTCGTCGAGAAGTCGCGCCTCGAGCCGGGCAAGGTGATGCTGTACCGGGCGCACCGGGACGTTCACATCCAGCTTCCCGCGGAACAGAGCTCCGTCTCGGTGAACATCCTCGGACTGCCCGGAAGCAACGAATATCGGGATCAATATCGGTTCGACGTCGAGCGGAACTGCATCCACGGCATCCTGAACCGGGTCTCGATCGAATCCCTCGTGGCGCTTGCAGCGCATTATGGAGGCGAGGCTGGAAAGGACCTCGTCAAAAACTTCGCTAACGGCCATCCGAGCGATCGGGTGCGGTTCATGGGGCTCAAGGCGCAGGCGTCCTCGGCGGCAAGCCTCGACGAGCGGATCGCCCTATTCGAGCGGGCCGCGCGGAGCTCGAACCGCTATGTGGCGGAGATGGCGAAGCTGGAGGCCGTGAAGATCGAGCGGGGCCGCGCGTGGATCGAGGAGGGGCCGGTTCAGCCTGCTTCTTGAGCGGCGGCTTTGAGCTTCAGGCGGTGGGCGTGGAGCAGCGGCTCCGTGTAGCCGGACGGCTGGCGCTCGCCTCCGAAAATCAGGGCGGATGCGGCCTGGAAGGCCAGGCTCGCGGCTGGATCGGGCGCCATGGGGCGATAGAAGGGATCGACTGCATTCTGCGCGTCGACGACGCGCGCCATTCGCTCGAGCGAAGCCTCCACCTCGGATCGTGACACGATGCCGTGGCGGAGCCAGTTGGCGATGTGCTGGCTAGAGATGCGGCAGGTGGCGCGGTCCTCCATCAGGCCCACATCGTGGACGTCCGGCACTTTCGAGCAACCGACGCCCTGATCGATCCAGCGCACCACATAGCCGAGGATGCCCTGCGCGTTGTTGTCGAGCTCCTCGCGCACCTCGTCGGGCGACCAGTTCCGGCCGGAAGCGACGGGGATGGTCAGGATCTCGTGCAGCCTTGCCGGCGGGCGGCCCGCCAGTTCGCGCTGGCGAACGGCGACATCGACGCGGTGATAGTGGATGGCGTGAAGCGTCGCCGCGGTCGGCGAGGGAACCCAGGCAGTGTTCGCTCCGGCCTGCGGGTGCGCGATCTTCTGCGCCAGCATGTCGGCCATGCGGTCCGGGATCGCCCACATGCCCTTGCCGATCTGCGCGCGCCCGTGGAAACCGCAGGCGAGACCGACGTCGACATTGTTGTCCTCATAGGCCTTGAGCCAGGCCGAGCACTTCATCTCGCCTTTGCGGATCATCGGGCCGAGTTGCATCGAGGTATGGATTTCGTCGCCAGTGCGGTCGAGGAAGCCGGTATTGATGAAGACGATCCGGTCCCGCACCTCCGCGATCACGGCAGCCAGATTTACCGAGGTGCGCCGCTCCTCATCCATGACGCCGATCTTGATCGTATGGCGGGGAAGGCCGAGCAGGTCTTCGGTGCGGTCGAACAGGCGGTTGGCGAAGGCCGCTTCCTCGGGCCCGTGCATCTTCGGCTTGACGATGTAGATCGATCCGGCCGGGCTGTTGGCGCGGCGGCCGTTGAGGTCTTGCAGGGCGATCAACGAGGTGACGACCGCATCGACGAGACCCTCCTGGACCTCCTCGCCGTCCAGCCGTATCATCGGGTTGGTCATGAGGTGGCCGACGTTGCGGACGAAGAGGAGCGAGCGGCCCTTCAGCGTCAGCGTGCCGCCACCGGGCGCCTGGTAGACCCGGTCCTCGGCGGCCCGGCGCTGGATCCGGCTTCCGCCTTTGTCGAAGCTCGCGGAAAGGTCTCCGCGCATGAGGCCGAGCCAGTTGCGATAGACGCCGATCTTCTCCTCCGCATCGACCGCGGCGACGGAATCCTCGCAATCCATGATCGCGGTGATGGCGCTTTCCAGCTGGATGTCGGCGACGCCGGCTCGATCTTCGCGGCCGATCCGGTGCTGCGGGTCGACGACGATCTCCAGGTGCAGGTTGTTGCGGCGCAGGAGAATGCAGCCATCCCGCCATCCGGCGAGGAGCGATGGGTCGGCCAGGGTGCCGCAGCTCGTTACCAGCGCGTCGCCTTTGACCCTGTAGCCCGCGACATCGGCATGGCTGCCGCCGGTGAGCGGGGCGATCTCGTCGAGGAAGGCGCGGCCCCAGGCGATCACGCGGGCGCCGCGCTCCGGGTCGTAGCCGCCGCCGCTTGGGAGGCTGCCCATTGCGTCGGTGCCGTATAGCGCGTCGTAGAGGCTGCCCCAGCGCGCGTTGAGGGCGTTGAGGGCGTATCGTGCATTGTTCACGGGCACGACGAGTTGCGGCCCCGCGATGGACGCGATCTCCGGGTCGACATTCCCGGTGCCAATTGTGAAGGGAGCCGGGGGATCGACCAGATAGCCGATCTCGCGCAGGAACGCGGCTTCCTCCGCCGGATCAGGCGCGCGGCCTTTCAGTTCCTCGTTGCGCGCATCGATCGCGGCTTGCAGCGTCTCGCGCTTCCTCAGCAGGCGCTTGTTCTCGGGCGTGAGCTCGCGCAGCAGCCTGGCGAAGCCGGACCAGAATGAGGCTGGATCGATCCCGGTGCCGGGCAGCGCCTCGTCTTCGAGGAAAGACCGGAGCCGCGCGTCGACCTCGATCCCGGAAATGAGTTGATAGTCCCTCAAGACGCGCCCCTCTGCTGCTTCGCGGCCGCTATGTTCGATGGGGGAGCGGCTTTCAATCGTCCGCGGCAGCGGTGCGCTGGCCTGTGGCGAAACCTGATCCAGGTCAGCGGCTTGGCGGGTTACGCTAAAGCGTCCTTTAACCGGAGCAGGCTAGAAATGCGGTAGAGGGTAGCGGAAGAGAGATTGCGATGGCCTGCTCAGGATGCCGCGACGGGCAGTCGCTCGATTTCAGCTTCTCAATGGCGTTCCAGCCGATCGTCGATCTCCAGACGATGCAGCCTTATGCGTACGAGGCGCTGATCCGCGGCCCGGCGGGCGAGCCGGCGGCGGACATGCTTGCCCGGGTGACGGACGAGAATCGCTACGCCTTCGACCAGCAATGCCGCGTCAAGGCGATCGAGACGGCGGCCAAGGCGGGCATCCTGAACACGTCCGCGCGATTGTCGATCAATTTCCTGCCCAACGCAGTCTATTCGCCGGTGGCGTGCATCCAGCTGACGCTCAAGACGGCGAAGGCGCTCGGATTTCCGAGCGATCGCCTGATCTTCGAGTTCACCGAGAATGAGCAGATCACCGACCCGGACCATCTGGTGTCGATCATCGACGCCTATCAGCGGATGGGGTTCGGCACCGCGATTGACGATTTCGGCGCGGGTCATGCCGGGCTTGGCCTGCTCGCCCGGTTCCAGCCCGATACGGTGAAGCTGGATATGGAACTGGTGCGCAGGCTCGACGCGAGCCTGCCCAAGCGGATCATCGTCGGCGGGATCGTCGGAATGTGCGGCGAGCTCGGGATCAGGCTGGTCGCGGAGGGAGTGGAGACGGAAGGGGAGCTCGACGCCCTGCGCGCGTTGGGTGTTCGCTATGCTCAAGGCTATCTTTTCGCCCGTCCAGGTTTCGAGTGCTTGCCGGCCATCCAGCTCCCCGGGCTGCCCGCGGCCAGCGCCGCCTGAGCAGTTCAGCTCCCGTCCGGAGGCGGGTCGCAATTTCGGGGTCCATTCGCTATCTTGAGTCCGAACTGAAGTTTCCGGATCCCCGCACATGCTGAACCGACCGACCGGCCGTCCCGACCGGCGCACCTTTGCCATCATCTCGCACCCCGATGCGGGCAAGACGACGCTGACCGAGAAGCTCCTCCTGTTCGGCGGCGCGATCCATCTTGCCGGCGAAGTGAAGGCGCGCGGGGCGAACCGGCGGGCGCGCTCCGACTGGATGAAGATCGAGCAGCAGCGCGGCATCTCGGTCACCAGCTCGGTGATGACGTTCGAGCATGACGATGTGACCTACAATCTGCTCGACACGCCTGGCCACGAAGACTTTTCGGAAGACACCTACCGCACGCTGACCGCCGTCGATTCCGCGGTGATGGTGATCGACGCGGCCCGCGGCATCGAGGCGCAGACGCGCAAGCTGTTCGAGGTGTGCCGGCTGAGAAACGTGCCGATCATGACCTTCGTCAACAAGGTGGATCGGGAGGGCAAGGAGCCGTTCGAGCTGCTAGACGAGATCGCGGACGTGCTCGCGCTCGACGTCGCGCCGATGAGCTGGCCGGTCGGGATGGGCGGCACCTTCGAAGGCATATACGACCTTGTGACGAACCGGCTCAATCTGCCCGCCAAGACCGACAGCGGGCATTTCGAGGGGGAGAGCGTGCAGTTCACCGGGCTCGACGATCCCAAGCTCGCCGAGACGGTATCCGCGGACGGACTTGCCAAGCTCCGCGAGGAGGCCAGCCTCGCGCTCGCCGCTTATCCCGAGTTCGATTCCGCCGCCTATCTGGGCGGCGATCTGACGCCGGTCTATTTCGGATCGGCGCTGAAGGAATTCGGCGTGCAGGAGCTGATCGCGGCGCTCGGTGAGATTGCGCCCTCGCCGCTGCCGCAGCCGACCACCGCCGGACCTGTCGACCCGGATCACAGCGCCGTCACCGGCTTCGTGTTCAAGGTGCAGGCGAACATGAACCCGCAGCACCGCGACCGCGTCGCCTTCATGCGGCTCTGCTCGGGACGCTTCAAGCGAGGCATGAAGCTGCTGCAGCCTTCGACCGGCAAGTCGATCGCGGTGCACAGCCCGATCCTGTTCTTCGCCCAGAATCGCGAACTCGCCGACGAGGCCTTTCCGGGCGACATCATCGGTATTCCCAACCACGGGACGCTGCGCGTCGGCGATACGCTGACGGAGGATGAGGGAATCCGGTTTACGGGGCTGCCGAACTTCGCGCCCGAAATCCTGCGGCGCGTGGTGCTCGCCGATCCGACCAAGACGAAGCAGCTGCGAAAGGCGCTGGACGACATGGCGGAGGAGGGGGTGACGCAGGTTTTCTACCCCTCAATCGGCGCGAACTGGATCGTGGGCGTGGTCGGCCAGCTTCAGCTCGACGTGCTGATCTCGCGGCTGGAGGTCGAGTATAAGGTCGATGCGCGCTTCGAGCCCTCACCGTGGGACACCGCCCGCTGGATCGCGTCCGACAGCGAAGCCGACCTCAAAGCCTTCAGCGCGAACCATCGCAGCGCCGTTGCTACGGATCGCGACGGTGCGCCCGTGTTCATGGCCAAGGACCTCTGGGAGCTGAGCTTCCACGAGCAGCGCAACCCCTCGCTACGCTTCACCGCCACCAAGGAGCGGAGCTGACCCAGCCGCGCGAATTCGACGCGATCATCCTCGGCGCCGGCGGCGCGGGGCTGATGTGCGCGGGCGTTGCCGGTCAGCGTGGTCGGCGCGTGCTGGTCATCGACCATGCCGGCCAGGCGGGTAAGAAGATTCTGATCTCTGGCGGCGGGCGCTGCAACTTCACCAACGTCAATGCCGCTCCCGACCGCTATCTCTCGGCCAACCCGCATTTCATGAAGTCGGCGTTGCGGCGCTACACGGCCCAGGACTTTATCGATCTCGTCGATCGGCATCGCATCGCGTGGCATGAAAAGACGCTCGGCCAGCTCTTCTGCGACGGCTCAGCTCGGCAGATCGTCCATATGCTGATGGAGGAGTGCGCCAAGGGCGCGGTGCGCATCTCCTTGGGTCGTCCCATCGGCGATGTGGAGCATTCCGACGGCCGCTTTCGCGTGACTTACGGCGATGAGGTCGCGGCCGCGCCTGCCCTGGTGATCGCCACCGGCGGTCCATCCATCCCCAAGATGGGCGCCACCGGCTTCGCCTACGATCTTGCGCGCAGGTTCGGGTTGAAGGTGGTGGAGCCCAGGCCCGCGCTCGTCCCGCTGACGTTGGGCGGAGACGAGGTTCTGTTTCGCTCGCTGTCGGGCGTTGCGACCGAGGTTGTCGTAAAGGCCGGAAAGGCGAGCTTCCGCGAGGCGGCGCTTTTCACGCACAAGGGCCTGTCCGGGCCGGCAATCCTGCAGGTCTCGTCGTACTGGCGGCATGGGCAGGAGATCGGGATCGACCTGCTGCCCGAGCGCGAGCCGAACTGGGCCGTGGAGGCCAAACGGGCGCGCCCGCGCACGCATTTCCATACCCTGCTTTCAGAGGCTTTGCCCGATCGCCTCGCGGAGACGCTGGCCAAGCGGATCGGCCTCTGGAGCGAGCTCGCCAACCTGCCGGACCGCAAGCTGGAAGAAGCGGGGAGGCGGCTCGCCGACTGGCGATTCACGCCCAACGGGACCGAAGGCTATGCCAAGGCCGAGGTGACGGCAGGCGGCATTTCGACCGACGGGCTCTCTTCCCAGACGATGGAGTCGAAGACCGTCTCCGGGCTCTACGCGATCGGTGAGGCCGTGGACGTGACGGGCTGGCTCGGCGGCTACAATTTCCAGTGGGCCTGGGCGAGCGGCTGGGCCGCGGCGCAGGTTCTCTAGCGGCTCAGGCGGCGAGTTGCTCTCCGCCGTTAGCCACGCGGTGGTGACGGCGAAACAGGCCGGTGCCGCTCATCCCGCTCTCCAGCAGCGGCAAGGCAGTCGAGCAGAAAGCGCATTCCGCGAGCAAGCGTCCCACCAGCCACTGGCTGCCGCCGCAACCGGGGCAGTGGTTCACCTCGTCGGGACGATAAACGATGTGGTAGCCGCGGGCCCGTGGGTCCAGTCGGTTGATCTGATCGATACGCGATGCGACTTCCAACATGCTGCCCTCCTCGGCTCTGGAGGCTGCATATCCGAGGGGCTGGAGCCGCGGTTGCGGTCCGCGACCTATCCCACACATTGCTCGACAAAGGCGGACGGAGCTGACCGAGCCGCGACGAACGTGGCGGCCTAGCGGCCCGGCTTGTACCTGCGCTCGATATGGCCCTTGAGCTCGTCGGGGTAGAAGTAGACGGGGCGAAGGTCAGCCGTCGTGTAGCGCTGCGCCTGGTCGTTGAAGTGCGGCGAGCCTGGTCGGCCGCTCTCGCCGCCGGCGCTCACGGCCAGCGCGCGCACACGGGGGCCGAATTCGACCACCGCGACGAAGCTGTTGCCGCTCGTGCCATACCAGCGTTTCGAGCCGTTGCGCGGTGCTGCTCCGAACGAGGCGAGCGAACCCCAGCGGCCCGAGGTGAAGGGGACCGGCAGGCTGGGTGCCGCGTCGGAGAAGGGGTGGACGATGTCGCCCGTGAGGCGCTGGAAACGGTTGATCTCGCCCCAGGGCACGTCCCAGCGGCCGAACTCGCGCTCAAGCCGCTCGACGGCCGCCGCAAGGGCTTCGAGCCGCCGCCGCTCGGGCAGGCGCCCGATGCTCGATACGGTGGCGCCGAGCGGCAATCCTGCCTTGCGCGTTTCCTCGTAGAGCGGTTCGGCCCAGAACATCGCGAGTGAGGTTGGCACCGACCCTGCGCTCCAGCGATAGTCCCATGTCCGCAGCTCGGAGATCGGGCGCTCGAGCCGCCGCTTCATGGCGTGGGAGGTCGGCAGCCGGTCCCAGGCCTGGACGAGGCCCGGTATCAGCTCCGCGAAAGCAGGCTGGAAGGGATCGTAGGCAGCGTCGCGAAGCCCCTCCAGCGTCAGCATCCGCTTCTGCTGCAGCACGCGCACCGCGTTGAGGCCGCGGTGGTTCTCGCCGAACGTATCCATGTAGCCCGGAAAGGCCGCCTGCTTCGGGCTGTACGGTCCAGCCGCCGAATAGGGCCAGTTGTTGGTGTTCATGATCCACCCGTTCGGCGGATTGAGCACGCGTGGCGCCTCGGCAAGGGCGTGGAGGCCCCGCCAGTCGGTGCGCGGATCGCTGCCGTCCACGGGCTTTCGATAATCGAAGCGATTGTCGCGCACCGGAATGAACTGCGGGTGGAGGTAGGCGATGTTGCCCCTGCCGTCCGCGAAGATGGTGTTGTTTGACGAGTTCGCCTTGAGCTCGGCCACCTGCATGAAGGAGGCGAAGTCCCGCGTCTTCGTGCGCAGATAGGATTGCTGCAGTGCCTCGATCGGCTTGTGCATCATAGCGAAGGCGACCCACTTGCCGCCAGCCTCGCGGACGATCGGGCCGTGGTGAGTGTGGTACGTCTCGAAGCTGCGGGTCGCCATTGTGCCGTCAGCGGCGCGGAAGGAAAGGGTGACCGTCTTGGTAACGACCGGCCTCAGCTCGTTCCCGTAGCGGTAGCGCAGGCTGCCATTGCCTTGCTCGATCGTCTCCAGGAACTCGTCCACCACATCGACGCCGCTCGACGTGTGCATCCAGCCGGCATTCTCGTTGAAGCCCTGATAGATGAAGAACTGGCCCCAGGTGGCCGCGCCATAAGCGTTGAGGCCTTCATCGCTCGTCACCTGCTGCTCGGAGCGGAAGAAGAAGCTGGTGTGCGGATTGATCAGCAGCAGCGCCTTGCCGGTGGCGCTGTTCGAAGGCGCGATCGCGAAGCCGTTGGAGCCGCGCGGCTCCGGATCGCCCGGTTCGACACCTGCAAGGGCCGTCCCGCGTTTGGAGTAGAACGCCTCGAGCTGTGCGAGGTCGATCCGCTCGATGTCGCCGCCGATGCTGCCCTCCGTGAAGGAGAGCGCCATCCACGGCTCGAAGCGCGTGATGACCCGCGGCTTCACCTCCGGGTGGGTCGCGAGATAGTAGTTCAGCCCGTCCGCCCAGGAGTCCATCAGCCGCCGCAGCCATTCGGGGCTGGCGGCGTAGCGGTCCTGGAGGTCCGCCGGGTCCATGTAGAGCCGGGCGCGAAGGTCCGCCCAGATCGCCTTTTCGCCCTCCGCTTCGGCGGTGCGGCCGAGTGATGTCAGATAGTTGGTCTCGACGCGATGGAAGTCGTCTTCGGCCTGCGCGTAGATCATCCCGAACACCGCGTCGGCGTCGGTCCGTCCCCGGACGTGCGCAATGCCCCAATCGTCACGCGTGATGGTCACCCGCTCGGCCTGGCTGCGCCAGCGCGCGAGCTGGGGATTGGCGGGAGACGATCCGGAGGTGCTTGCGCAGCCGCTGAGCAGGGGAAGCAGGAGAAGCGCCAATCCGTGGGCGCGCATCGATTTCAGACCCATGCCGCCAACGCTAGGCGCGACCTTTGCCTTCTACAACAGGGGAGCCGGATCAGCTGCCCTGCTTGTCCTTCGTTGGCTTTTCGCTGGCGGCGTCGAAGGTTTGCAAAGCCGCCGCGGCACCGCCGCTGTCGAGCTTCGCGATGATCGCCGCGGCGGCTTCGCCCATTCCGCCCGAATGCGGGTCGAAAGCGATCGGGCTCAGCGCCACCCGCGCCTCTTTGACCTTGCCGTCGAGGAGGTGCTGGCGGGCGACGAGCATCCTGAGGCCACGATCCTGCGGAGCCAGGTTGAAGGCGCTCTGCAGGCCCGTCGCCGAATTTGCGGTCGGCGTCATGCCCGCCGCCAGGTAGCTGTTGTAGAAGAGGATCAGGGGTTCCGGATCTTCGGGATCGAGCCGATTGGCCGCGGCGAAGAGCTTCCGGGCTTCGGTGATACCCTTTGCCTTGCCGTCGCCGGCATCCATGGCGAGCGCCTGCGTCGCCCGGCCCTTGTAGATGAGGGCGTCGATCGTCTTGGGATTGGCGGCGAGCGCCCTGTCGCAGGCAGCGATGGCTTCCTTATAATGTCGCGCGTCATATTCGGCTTCGGCGAGCGTCGCCTGCACGGCCGGGTCGTTCGGGAAAGGCGCGGCGGCCCTGCGCATCAGCGGCAACAAAGCGGCCGCTTCCTTCTCGTCCACGCCGCGCCTGGAGCGGATCTTGAGCTCCATGATCGCGTCTTCGCCCGCGCTCAGCTCACGCACCTGGATTGGGCCGACCTTGAGCTTGGAGGCCGGGATCAGCAAATACGACATGCGCTTCTGCAGCAGGTATTTGTCCACCTCGCGCTGGAGCACCTTGAGATCGCCGAACGCGGCGGTCGCCGCCTCGATGCCGGATTTGCCGCTGTTCAGCGCCTTGAGATACTGGGCGAGCTGAGGGCGCCGCTTCTCGTTGAAGGTCAGATAATGGGTGAGCAGCCAGCCGCGACCGTAGATCGCTTCGGTTTGGTCGGGCCCAAGCCGCTGCGCGCCAAGCGCCATCATCCTGTCGATCGGGAGCGGATTGCCGGTCATCAAGCCGTAGCCGCGATGAAGGGCCGGCCGACCGAGTCCCACGGAACCGTCAGACTCGACTTTCGACGTCGCGTGGAACTCGGCGAAGCCTTCGACATACCAGGACGGGAAGGCGACCGGATAATTTTCGAACATGAAATGGTGGGCATATTCGTGGCGCAGGACGCCTTCTTCGTCCATGTCGTGCTCGCCTGCGCCCATGCCCCGCCGCGGAACGATTGCGATCGAACCGCTTGCGCGCGGGATGTAGAACCCGGCGACCATCGAGCCGCCCTTGCCGTGCAGTCGGCGCACGGCGCTGACGCTCGACACCGAATAGATGGTCAGCCGGTTGGCCGCGCCGGGATCGAACTCGGGGAGGTTGCGGATGAACCGCATTGCGGAGTCGTAGCGCTCCAGCCGTTCCGCGAATTTCCTGAGGGAGTCGGCGCTTTCTTCCGAATAGATGACGAAGTGAGTGGAGCTTGCCTCGCGCCATTTGGCGAGTGCCGGCGCAGGTGCGAATGCCGCGAGCAGCAGTGCGAGAAAGCTGATCGTCTTCATTCGTCTTCCACCCCGATCCGCGCGAATTCAGCCGCTTACACGATGTTGGCGCTTCGTGGAATTGGATCCGTTCAGGCGTGTGGGGACCGGGTCCGGAACAAAGGCGTGTTCCCGCATATTCGGATCTCGTTGAAAAGGAGGAAGACGGATGGCGGATGATGGCCCGCGGCGAAAGCAGCAATGGGGAGTGATCCCCGTGATCGCAGTCGCTGCCGTGATTGTGGTCGGAGGGATCGGGCTGGTCCGGGGCTGCAGCTATTCGGCGGAAGAGACGAATTACGAGAACAGCTCGAACGGCGTCCGCAGCGACCCCGCCGTCTAGAGGAAGCTGTACGGGTCCACGTCCACGGCGACACGAACGCCTCGCGGCCAATCGAGCTTGCCCAACCAATCGCGGATGATGTCCTGCACGGGCAAGGACCGCGCCGCGTGGACCAGAAGGCGCTGGCGGTGGCGGCCGCGCAGCATCGCGAGCGGTGCCGGGGCCGGGCCGAAAACGGCCATGTTTTCCACGGTGGGCGCGGTGCGGGCGATGAGGCGGGCGGTTTCGGTGGCTTCGCCGAGATTTTCCGATGAGACGATGATGCCGGCGAGGCGGCCAAAGGGGGGCATGGCGGCTTCTCGGCGGGCTTCGGTTTCGGCGTCGTAAAAGCCTTCGGCGTCGCCGCTGACCAGCGCGCTGATCACCGGGGCGCCCGGCTCGTGTGTCTGGACGAAAACGCGGCCCGGCTTATCGCCGCGGCCGGCGCGGCCCGAGACCTGGCTGATCTGCTGGAAGCTGCGTTCGGCGGCGCGGAGGTCGCCGCCGGAGAGGCCGAGATCGGCATCGACCACTCCGACGAGCGTGAGGTTCGGGAAGTGATATCCCTTGGTGACGAGCTGGGTGCCGACGACGATGTCGATCGCGCCGGCTTCCATGCGCGCGACGAACTCGGCCGCTTTCGCCGGCGACCAGATGGTGTCGGACGTGACTATGGCAGTCCGCGCGTCGGGGAAGAGCGCCTTCACCTCGTCGGCGATGCGCTCGACGCCAGGGCCGACTGGGACGAGGCTGTCCTCCTCCTTGCATTCGGGGCAGGCGTGGGGCGGCGGCATCATTTGACCGCAATGGTGGCAGGCGAGGCGCGAAACGAGGCGGTGCTCGACCATCCAGGCAGTGCAGTTCGGGCACTGGAACCGGTGGCCGCAATGGCGGCAGAGCGTCAGCGGCGCATATCCGCGGCGGTTGAGGAAGAGCAGGCTCTGCTCGCGGCGCTCCAGATTCTCCTGCAGCTCGCGCACCAGGGTCGGCGCGAGCCAGCGGCCGCGGGGCGGCGGGTCATGGATGAGGTCGATCGCCTCGATATCCGGCATCTCGGCGACCCCGAAGCGGTCGGGAAGCTTCACCTCCTTGTAGACGCCGATTTCGGCCATGTGCCGCGTCTCGATGGCCGGCGTCGCCGAGGCGAGGATGACGGGCACCTGCTCGAGCTTGGCGCGCATCACGGCGACGTCGCGGGCGTGATATTGGACGCCGTCCTCCTGCTTGAAGCTGGTCTCGTGCGCTTCATCGACGACGATGAGGCCAAGCTGGCGATAGGGGAGGAACAGCGAGGATCGGGCGCCGACGACGACCTTGGCATCACCGGTGGCGATGGCGCGCCAGGCGCGGCGGCGCTGGGATTGGCGAAGGCCCGAATGCCAGGCGACGGGCTCGCATCCGAAGCGGGCGGCGAAGCGCTTCAGGAACGGTTCCGTGAGCGCGATCTCCGGGAGCAGGACGAGTGTCTGGCTGCCCATGCGGAGCGCTTCGGCCACGGCCTCGAAATAGACTTCGGTCTTTCCCGAACCGGTTACCCCGTCGAGCAGGAAGGGTGCGAATTCGGCATTCTGGACCGCCAGGACGAACTCGCGCGCGGCCTGGCGCTGGGCGTCTTCCAATTCCGGCCGATGATGATCCGGATTGGGGCGAGGGAAGGGGTCGTCGACCGAGACTTCCACCGCCTCGATGGCGCCGGATTTCACCAGCCCCCGGATGACTCCGTCCGATACGTCGGCCGCGAGGGCAAGCTCACGCACCAGCCCCTGCCGCCCGTCTATGCGATCGAGCGCCTGCTTGCGCTGGGGCGTTAGGCGATCGGGGACATGACCGGTGGGGCGGTATTCGGTCACCGTGCGCGCGCCATCGAGCGCGCTCGACGATGCCAACGACATGCGCAGCACCGAGGCGAGCGGCGCGAGATAATAATTCGAGGTCCAGTCGATCAGCCGTCGAAGCGGCTCGGAGAGAGGCGGAAGGTCGTAAACCTGGAGGAGCGGGCGCAGGCGATTGTCGCCGACCTCCTCCGTCTGCACTCGGTCCGGCTCCCAGACGACACCCGTCATCTGCCGCGGTCCCAAGGGCGCGAGCACGATCGAGCCCGGCTCCGCCGCCGCCCCGTGCGGCAAACGGTAGTCGAGCGGACCTAGGGCTGCGTTGAGGAGGATTACGCGGACGCGGCTCATTGCCGGCTAGATCGAGTCTCGGAGCGCAAAAGACAATGCATGATCAGGATGGCGCGGTGGCGGTTGACCGCGCTAAGCGCGCCCGGACACCTCACAAGGACTCGCAAGCATGAAATTCTTCGTCGACACCGCCGACATCAACGACATTCGGGAACTGGCGGAGACAGGGCTGCTCGACGGAGTCACCACCAATCCGTCGCTGATCCACAAATCGGGCCGCAAGTTCATGGAGGTGGTGGAGGAAATCTGCCGCGTCGTGCCGGGCCCTGTCTCGGCGGAGGTGGTCGCCGCCGACCATGCGGAAATGATGCGCGAAGCCGAGGTTCTTCGGAAGATCGCGGATAACGTGACCATCAAAGTCCCGCTGACGATCGACGGCCTCAGAACCTGCAAGGCGCTGACAAGCGACGGCACGATGGTGAACGTCACCCTCTGCTTCACCGCCAACCAGGCGCTGCTCGCGGCCAAGGCGGGAGCGACCTTCATCTCGCCCTTCGTGGGACGGCATGACGATATCGGTTTCGACGGGATGGAGATCATTTCCGACATCCGGATGATCTACGACAATTACGATTTCCAGACGCAGATCCTGGTCGCCAGCATCCGCCATCCGATACACGTTCTGGAGAGCGCCAAGATCGGCGCCGACGTGATCACCGCGCCGCCCTCGGTCATCCGTCAGCTCTTCAAGCACCCGCTCACCGATCGCGGGCTCGAGGCGTTCCTGGCCGATTGGGGGAAGACGGGCCAAAGCATCGGCTGAGCCGGATTATTTCGCCATCGCATCTTAACCTTGTTCGGGTTAGGCTGCCCGCGATGGGAACGGTGATCAACTTCGAGGAGCGGGCGGTCGCGAGCCTTCGCGCGCGCTGCGTCGCTGCGGAGGAAGCGAACCAGGATCTCATCGCCTTCGCCCGCGGTCATTCGGGAGCGGTGGCGTCGATCCATCAGGCGGTGCTTGCGGCGGTTGAGGCCGAGGGTTTCGATCACCTCATCCATATCGTCACTCAGGATTGGCCGCAGATACTCGGCCTCGATGCCGTGGCGCTCGCGCTCTGCGCGGGTGACAAGGGTATGCGCGCCGACGCTTCGGGGCTGCAGTTCGTCGATCCCCGCGTCATCCAGAAATCGGTCGCGCGGTTCGAAGGCGTGGTGCTGCGCGGCGTCAAGCGCGGCCACCCAATGTTCGGTCCGGCCTGCACGCTCATCCGCGCCGAAGCCCTGATCCGCCTGGATAGCGAGGCGCCGCTGCCGAACGGGCTGCTCGCGCTGGGGCAGCGCGAGGCGCAGGGCTTCGAAACGCGGCACGGATCGGAGTTGCTGGTGTTCCTGGGACGCGTGCTGACGCGCTGCATGGGCCGGTGGCTGATCCCCTAAACGATCACCCGGCACGCGCAGCCGTTCTCAAGTGGCGCGACCATCTCGCTGATGACCGCCGCCGTTCCGCGCATACCGTGCGCGCTTATGTGGCGACCGCCCACCGCCTCATCCACTTCCTTGGCCAGCATCTCGGCGAGCGGGTGGATGGTGCCGCACTCGGCAAGCTCGAGTCGGCGGATCTCAGGGCCTATCTGGCAGTGAGGCGTGGCGAGGGGCTCGGAAACAGCTCGGCGGCCCGCGAACTGTCGGCCGTGCGCGGCTTCCTCGCCTTTGCTGCCAGTGAGGATGGCAGGAGCGGCAACCTGCCTCGAGTGAGGGCGCCGAAGAAGCCGCGCAGCGTTCCGCGTCCGGTCTCGCCCGCCGAGGCGATCTCGCTCAGCCAAGAAGTGGGCGAGGACGCCTCCGCCGAATGGATCGCGGCTCGAGACGAGGCTGTGCTGCTGCTGCTCTACGGGAGCGGGCTGCGGGTCGCGGAAGCTCTCGGGCTGACCGGCGCAGCGCTGCCGCTCGGCGAAGCGCTCACCGTGACCGGGAAGCGCAACAAGACACGGATCGTGCCGCTGCTCGGCCCCGTTCGCGAAGCCATCGAGCAGTATTTCAAGCTCTGCCCGTACGGCATGAGTAAGGACGAGCCGCTGTTCCGGGGTGCGCGGGGAGGGCCGCTCAACGGCGAGATGATCCGACGGGTCGTGCGCCGTGCGCGGGTACGCCTGGGCCTTACCGACCGAACGACGCCCCACGCTCTTCGCCACAGCTTCGCCACGCACCTGCTCGGGCGCGGCGCCGATCTGCGCTCGATCCAGGAACTGCTCGGTCATGCGAGCCTCTCGTCGACTCAGATCTACACCGCGGTCGACATGGCCCACCTCATGGACGTCTACCGGAACGCGCATCCACGCGCGTGACGCTCAGCGGCTTTCGGGCTGCTCGGGGCTGGCGGTCTCGTCGGCCGGGTGGCGCTTGCGCCACGTCAGCTGGCGATAAAGATAGGCCACGACGATCAGGCCGATCACCGCCATCGAGAGCGGGCCGACGATCGTTTCGATCTGCTCGAATTGCTGACCCAGCACATAGCCGGCAATCGCCAGTGCGGAGCTCCATCCGGCGGTGCCGACCGAGGACCAGAAGAGAAAGCTTTTGAGGCGCATGTGGAGGAGGCCGGCCGGGATCGACACGACCGAGCGGACAGTGGGGAGCATACGTCCGAGGCCGACCACGACGCTACCGAACTTGCCGAACAGCTTCTCCGCCTTCTCGACGTCGTACCAGTCGAGGGTCAGCCAGCGGCCGTGCTTCTCGATGAACGGACGAAAGCGTTTGATGCCGATCACGCGAGCGAGGAGGTACCAGAAGAAGTTGCCGAACATCGCGCCTGCGGTGCCGGCGACAATCACTCCCCAGAGCGTCATCTGCCCGCGCGAGGCGCCGAGGCCCGCAATCGGCATGATCACTTCGGACGGCACCGGCGGAAACACCGTTTCCAGGAACATGAGCAGGAACACGCCGACGTAGCGCGTCTGTTCGATGAGATTGATGACCCAGTCCGCCATTAGAGCTTTGCCTCGATTGCATCCCAGATCATCCTCGGCGTGTCGGTGCCGTTGAAGCGGTCGATCGCGACGATCCCGGTGGGGGACGTGACGTTGATTTCGGTGAGCCACTTGCCGCCGATCACGTCGATGCCGACGAATAGCAGGCCGCGCGTCTTGAGCTCGGGAGCGAGCGCCGCGCAGATCTCGCGCTCCGTTTCCGTCAGCTCTGTCTTCGCGGCCGAACCGCCGACCGCGAGGTTGGAGCGGATCTCGCCTTCCCCCGGGAACCGGTTGATGGCGCCGGCCACCTCGCCATCGACGAGGACGATCCGTTTGTCGCCCTCGCTGATCTCGGGGAGGAATTTCTGCAGCATGTGCGGCTCGCGATACGCCGTGTTGAACACCTCGATCAGCGATGAAAGGTTGGCGCCGTCGCGGCCGATCTTGAAGATCGCTTTGCCGCCATTGCCGTGCAGCGGCTTCACGACGATTTCGCCATGCTCGGCCAGGAACTTGCGCGCGACCCCGACGGAGCGAGTGACGCATGTCGGCGGCATGAAACGGGCATAGTCGAGCACCCAAACCTTCTCCGGCGCGTCGCGGACGGAGGCGGGGTCGTTGACCACCAGGGTTTCGCCCTGGACGCGCTCCAGCAGGTGAGTGGCGGTGATGTAGCTGAGGTCGAAGGGCGGGTCCTGCCGCATCAGCACTACATCCGTGTCACGGCCGAGATCGAGGACTTCCGGCTCCCCCAGGGTGAAGTGATTGCCGGGCTCGCGCCGCACGGTGACCGGGTGCGCCATCGTCCAGACGCGGCCCTGATGGTAGCTGAGCGCGTCGACCGAATAGTGGAACAGCCGGTGCCCGCGTGCCTGCGCGCCCAGCATGATCGCGAAGGTGGAATCCCCGGCGATGTTGATGCTTTCCAGCGGGTCCATCTGGACGGCGACGCGGAGCGGCATTGCGGGCGGATCTCCTGGAGAGGCTGCGCCCCCCAAAGCGAGGCCCGGCTCCCCTAAGCGAGCGGGACGCGATTGTCACCTTGCGGCGGACGTTATGCTGTCACATTGCGTTCAGATTGCTTTGTGTTAGGGACAAAGCGATTCTGGAGAGGGTTAATCAATGAAAACAAGGCTTTACGTGCTCCTTGCGAGCACCGCCGCACTGTCCGCGCCCGCAATGGCGACGGAAGGCATGTGGCTTCCGCGTCAAACGGCCGGCATTGCGGATGAGCTTCGCGCCGCGGGGCTGCAGCTTGATCCGGCCGTGCTTGGCAATTTGAAGGCCGCGCCGCTCAACGCGATCGTGTCGCTCGGCGGCTGCTCGGCCGCGTTCCTCAGCCCGCAGGGGCTGGTCGCGACCAACCATCACTGTGTCTATGGATCGATCCAGTATAATTCAAAGCCGGGGCAGGATTACCTCACCGACGGCTTCCTCGCTGCGTCCCTCACGGACGAGCTCGCGGCAGCTCCCGGCAGCCGGATCTACGTGATCGAGGATCTGCGCGACGTCACCAAGGACATGGACAAGGGCGTCACGACCAAGCTCGCCGGCTTGCGGCGCTACGAGCAGATGGAGAAGAATCGCAAGGCGCTGATCGCATCGTGCGAGAAGCAAGCGAGCCGCCGCTGCGACGTGCGCGCTTATTATGGTGGCGCGACCTACTATCTCCAGCAGCAGCTCGAGATCAAAGACGTCCGCCTCGTCTATGCGCCCGCTGGCGGCATCGGCAATTTCGGCGGCGAGACCGACAATTGGATGTGGCCGCGCCACACCGGCGATTTCGGCTTCTACCGCGCCTATGTGGCTCCGGACGGCTCCTCCGCGCCCTATTCCGCGAGCAACGTTCCCTACCAGCCCAAGGCTTGGCTGAAGGTGGCCCAGCAGGGCGTGAAGGACGGCGACTTCGTGATGGTCGCCGGCTTCCCGGGCACGACCAGCCGCCTCGTCACCGCGCAGGAAGCGAAGTTCAACTTCGCCACGCTCTATCCCGTCCAGCAGACGCTTTTGAACGAATATTCGGACGCGATCACGCGGGCGACCGCGGGCGACGAGGATGCGGCGATCAAATATGCGTCGATCCAGAAGGGCGCCGACAACTACAAGAAGAAGTATATCGGCGAGATGTCCGGCGCCGACCGGATCGGGCTTGCCGCCCGCAAGGACCAGCAGGAAGCCGCTTATCGCGCCTGGATCCAGGCCGATCCCAAGCGTGCCCGGATGTATGACCCGGCGCGGCTCGATGCGCTCGTCGCCGAAGCCAATCAGGCGGCGCTCGACAATGTCCGCATGGGCACGCTGTCGCGCGCGCAGCTTCTCGGCGCCGCACGCAATCTCTACCGCTGGTCCAAGGAGCGGCAGAAGCCCGACGCACAGCGCGAGAGCGGCTATCAAGACCGCGACCGGTTGCCGACCGAGCAGCGCCTGACTCAGATCGAGCGGCGCTTCGCGCCCAAGGTCGATCGCGTGCTCCTAGAGCAGGCGATTGGTGAATACCGCAAGGTCGACGCGGCCCGCCGCGACGCCGCCTTCGAAGCTAAGCTCGGCCAGGTCGGCATGGACCGGCTCTATGCCGAGACCAAGCTTGCCGACACGCCCACGCGCCTTGCCTGGCTCAACAAGAGCCCCGCGGAGTTCGAGGCTTCGACCGACCCGTTCATCCAGCTCGCCGTCGCCATGTATCCGGCCGACATCGCCCGGGAGAATGCGGCCAAGGACCGTGCCGGTCGCCTGCAGGCCGCCCGTTCGGCCTATATGCAAGGCATGCTCGCTTATGCCGAAGGGCAGGGGCAGGCGCTCTATCCGGACGCCAACGGCTCACTCCGCTTCACCTACGGCAAGGTGACCGGAAAGAATGTGGACGGCGAAAACTGGACCCCGTTCACGACGGCGGAAGGGCTCGCCGCGAAGCAGACGGGCAAGGGCGAGTTCGATGCACCGGACAAGGCGATCCAGCTCATCAAGGCGAAGGATTACGGCCGCTACGCCTCGCCCGAACTGGGGACGCTGCCGGTCGACTTCCTCTCGACGGTCGACATTACCAACGGCAATTCGGGCTCATCGACGCTGAACGCGCGCGGCGAGTTCGTCGGGCTGGCTTTCGACGGAACGCTGGAAGGCGTGGTGTCCGATTGGTCTTATGACCCGTCCATCAACCGCACCATCCACGTCGACAGCCGCTTCATGCTGTGGACGATGGACAAGGTGGATGGCGCCCAGCGCCTCCTTCAGGAGATGGGCGTCACCCAGACTGCCGCCCGCTAAACGGGCCTCGTCGCGATCAAGGAAGGCCGCTCCCGCACGTCCGCGAACCACGCGGCGAGGCGGGGGCGGCCTTCTTCGCTTTCCGAATAGACGGTGCGGAAAGCGAGCCACTCGATCGCGCAGGCGAGCGCGAGATGGCCGACGTTGAAGGGGCCGTCGAGCAAGTCTGGTTCGGCGTCCACGGCATCGAGGCCGTTCGTCACCTTGCGCAGATGCGCCTCCATCCAATTATCCCAGCGTTTGTCTTCGGGCCGCAGGCTCTCGAGCCGCACCGCCACTCCCGCATCCATGATCCCCTGCGCCAGCGCGTGGAGCTTGAGCGAAGGCCAGCGCCGCCCGTCCTTGGGGAAGAGCGTGCCGCCCGCAAGCGCGTCCAGATATTCGGCGATCACCACCGAATCGAACAGCCGCTGCCGGTCCTCGGCGATCAGCACCGGCACCTTCTGCAGCGGGTTCTCGCGCAGGAGTTCCGGGATGTTGTTGGTGGGATGTGTGAGGGTGGTCACCTCCACCAGCTCCACCCTGTCCTCCAGCCCCAGCTCGAGCGCCGCCGCGCGCGCCTTTCGCGCATATGGTGAGGGGCGGGTGTAGAAGAGTTTCATCGGACCTCCTTCAACCATGCCAGACGTTCGGCAAGTGTCTGGGCAGCCGCCACGGCACGACGAACAAGGCGTCGATCCGCATGTCGTCGCCCGGGCGGACGAAGCGCGGGCTCAGCGCTCCTGCCGCCGCCGCGACGCGCCTCAGCCGGTACTCGTCAAGCGACACGGCCGCGTCGGCTTCCGTCGCCCGCGCCTTCACCTCTACGAAGGCGACGGTGCGTCCGCGTCGCGCGACAAGGTCGACCTCGCCGACGGGCGTGCGCGCTCGGCGGGCGAGGATGCTCCAGCCCTTGAGCTGCAGGAACAGGGCGGCGATCGCTTCGGCTCGTCGGCCGCCTCGCTCGGCCCGCTGCCGCTTCATTTGAGCGCAAGCGCCCGTTCGTAGACTTCGCGCCTTGGCAGTCCCAGTTTCTCGGAAACTTCGGCCGCCGCGCGGGACGGGGAGAGGCGGGTCATCGCTTCCGCAAGCGCGGCATCCACTTCGTCCTCACCCGCCGCTTCCGGTTCACCAGGCGGGCCGACGACGATCACGATTTCTCCCTTGGGTGGAGCATCGGCATAGCGTTGCGCCAGTCCGGTAAGAGTGCCGGTGACGGTCTCCTCGAACTTTTTGCTGATCTCGCGCACCACCGCGGCTTCACGATCGCCGAGGCCGTCGCGGAGCGCCGCCAGCGCAGCCGCCAAGCGAGGACCGCTTTCGTAGAGGATGAGGGTGGCGCGAATGGCGGCCACCTCGGCAATCGCGGATGCGCGCGCGCCCGCTTTGGACGGCAGAAAACCGAGGAAGAGGAAGCGGTCGGTCGGGAGGCCGGCGAGCGTCAGCGCCGCCACGGCCGCGCAGGGGCCGGCGACCGTGTGCACTTCGCGCCCCGCGGCACGCGCATCGCGGACGAGCTTGTAGCCGGGGTCCGAAATGAGCGGGGTGCCGGCGTCGGAAACGAGCGCCACCGCCTTGTCGGCCATCTGGGCGAGGAGGTCGGTCCGGACCCGATCGGTGCTGTGGTCGTGATAAGGCTTCATCGGCCGTTTGACGCCGATATGAGCGAGGAGCTTGGCGGTGACGCGGCTGTCTTCGACCGCGATCAGGTCCGCTTTGGACAATATGTCCGCCGCGTGCGGGCTCAGATCGGAAAGATTGCCGATCGGCGTCGCGACGATGTAGAGGCCGGGGGCAAGTCTTTCGCTCATCTTGGGTCCGGTCATGGCAGAGCAACTCCATTGCCCGCAAGCGCGGCGCTCCTTCCTCGGGGTGGCGGCGGGGCTCGCCATGTCAGCATTGCTCGGCGGCTGCCAGATCATCCCGGATCCCGCGGCGCCGGTAGCGCGTGCCGAGCCCAAGCCCACGCCTCGGCCCCGCGCCACACCGGCGCCCACGCCCCAGCCCGATCAGCCGGGCTCGCCCGCACAGGACCTGCGGAACCGTGTCGCCGTCCTAGTGCCGCTGACGGGTGAGAATGCCGGCGTCGGCAAGTCGATCGCCAATGCGGCCAATCTTGCTCTGCTCGACAGCGGCGGGGATCGAATCCGCATCACCATCTACGACACCGCATCGCGCGGCGCGGCGGCGGCTGCCAACCAGGCGCTTGCGGAAGGCAACCGGCTGTTCCTCGGCCCGCTGCTCGCCGAGGATGTACGCGCCGTCGCTCCCGTTGCGAACCGTGCCGGCGTGCCGGTGGTCGCCTTTTCCAACGACGTCAGCGTCGCCGGAAACGGGGTTCATCTGATGGGCTTCACGCCCAGCCAGTCAATTGACCGGGTGGTGAGCCATGCGCGGTCGCAAGGATTGCAACGCTTTGCGGGGCTGATCCCCGCCGGCACCTACGGCCAGCGCTCGAGCCAGGCGCTGATCGAGTCCGTCGAGCGCGCCGGGGGTCGGATGGTCGCGATGCAGACCTTCGACCGCACGCCGGGCGGGCTTCGCGCCGCGGTCGGGCGGCTCAACGGTCAGTCCGGCTACGACGCGATACTGGTCGCGGACAATAGCAGGATCGCGGCGACGGCGGCTCCGGCAATCCGCAGCGGACCCTCGAGCCAGGCGCGTATTCTCGGCACGGAGCTCTGGAACACGGAGACCAACCTGCCTGCGCAGGCGCCGCTTCGTGGTGCCTGGTTCGCGGCTGTGCCGGACGCCATGTTCAACCAGCTGCGCACCCGCTACCGCACTCGCTACGGCAGCTTCCCCTACCGGTTGGCGAGCCTTGGCTACGATGCGGTGCTGCTCACCGTCCGGGTCGCCGCGGAGTGGCCGTTCGGGCGACCGTTCCCGGCGGCCAAGCTTCGGGACCCCGAAGGTTTCATGGGCATCGACGGCGCTTTCCGGTTCGGGCGCGACGGGATCGCCGAACGTGCGCTTGCCGTGCAGCAGGTCAACGCCGCCGGGCTGCAGACCGTCTCGCCCGCGCCGTCCGGCTTCTAGGCGACGATCTCCGCAAGGATCGCGTCCAGGAGCAGCATTCCCGCCGCGGTGACGCGAAGGCGCTGGTTCGTTTGTTCGATCAGCCCCTGATTCTGGAGCTTGGCGACAGCGGACATGTTCACGAGAGCGTCCGCAGGCCTCTCGGAAAGCCGCTCGATCCGGCGAAGATCTACGCCCTCGTTCAGCCGAAGCCCCATCAGAAGCGCTTCGACACCCCGGTCCCCGGCTTTGATCGATGCCTCCTCGACGATGCCGTGGCCGGTGCGAGAGAGGGCGGCGAGCCAGTTCTCAGGCTTCTTGTGGCGCTGGGTGGCGACGCCTCTGCGTCGGCCGTGAGCGCCAGGGCCGACGCCGAGATACGGCTGGTAGCGCCAGTAAGCGAGATTGTGCCGACTCTCCTCGCCGGGCCGGGCGTGATTGGAGATCTCGTAGGACGGGAGCCCCGCCGCCGCCGTCATTTCCTGCGTCAACTCGTAGAGCCCGGCGCTTCGGTCCGGGTCGGTTTCGGGCAACTCGCCCTTGGCGGCAAGCGCCGCGAAACGCGTGCCCGGCTCGACGGTGAGCTGGTAGAGGGAGAGGTGCCCCGTGCCGAACGATAGCGCCTTGCAGAGCTCGTGTTCCCAGGCTTGCTCGCTCTGGTCCGGAAGCGCGTAGATGAGGTCGAAGCTCACCCGCTCGAACACCGACTGAGCGGTCGCGAGTGCTGCAAGCCCCTCGGCGACCCCGTGGGCGCGGCCGAGGAAGCGCAGAGCCTCATCGCCGAGCGATTGCAAGCCGAGCGAGACGCGGTTCACCCCCGCTTTGGCCAGATCGGCGAAGCGTGAGGCTTCCACAGAAGACGGATTGGCCTCGAGCGTGATCTCGATTCCCCGCGCGAACCCCCAATGCGCCTCGGCAGCTTCGATGATCGCTGCGACGGTGGAGGGCGGCATCAGCGAGGGCGTGCCGCCGCCGAAGAAGATGGAGCCGAGCTGGCCCACCGGCTGCTGCCTGGCCTCGTAGCCGAGATCGGCAAGGAGCGCGTCGCGCCAGCGCTCCTGATCCACTGTCTCCCGGACGTGGCTGTTGAAGTCGCAATAGGGGCATTTTGAGACGCAGAAGGGCCAGTGGACGTAGAGGGCCAGCGTGTCCTGGGCGATCGTGCCGAGGGCGTTCACTCGATCAGCGCAGCCACAAGCTTGCGGAACGCGTCGGCGCGATGGTCCATCGCGTATTTCTGCGCCGGCTCCATTTCCCCGAACGTCATTTCCTTGCCAATCGGCTGGAACATCGGATCGTAGCCGAAGCCGTTCTCGCCGCGCGGAGGCCAGACGATCTGCCCCTCGACGCGGCCTTCGAAGATCTCGCACTGCCCGTCCTCGGGCCAGCAGACGGCGAGTGCGCACACGAAGTGGGCGTCGCGGCCCGCCTCGGGAGCTTGTGCAAGCACGTCCTGGTGCACGCGCTGCATGGCGTATCCGAAGTCGCGCTCCACCTTGGCTTCGCCCGGCTCGGCGTCGGGCGGCACTTCGACCGACCGCTCCGCCCAGCGTGCGGAGTGGATGCCGGGGCGGCCGCCGAGTGCGTCGACGCAGAGGCCGCTGTCGTCGGCCAAAGCGGGGAAGCCGCTGAGGTCCGCCGCGGCGCGCGCCTTCAATTGCGCATTGTCGACGAAGGTGGTGCCGATCTCCTCCGGCTCCGGCAGGTCGAGATCGACGGCGGACACAGCTTCGATGCCGTAGGGGGCGAGCAGCTCCGCGATCTCGACGAGCTTGCCGCGATTGTGGCTGGCGATGACGATCTTGCCGGAGAGCCTGCGCATCATCGGCCGGTCGCCCGGTCCTGCGCGGCGAAGATATCGGTGCAACCGATGCGGGCGAGGCGGAGCAGCCTCAGCAGCCCTTCCTCGTCATAGCACTCGCCTTCCGCACTCACCTGCGCCTCAACAATGTTGCCGTCGCCCGTCAGCACGAAATTGCCGTCCGAACCGGCGTTGGAATCCTCGGCATAATCGAGGTCGAGGACTGCGGTTCCCTGATGCATGCCGCAGCTGACCGCGGCGACCTTCTGCCGGATCGGATCCACTTCGAGCTGGCCGGCGGCGAGGATCTTGTCGACAGCGATGCGCAACGCGACCCAGGCGCCGGAGATAGATGCCGTCCGGGTGCCGCCGTCCGCCTGGATGACGTCGCAATCGAGCGTGATCTGCCGCTCACCCAGTTTCTCGAGATCGACCACCGCGCGAAGCGAGCGGCCGATCAGCCGCTGGATCTCCTGCGTGCGCCCCGATTGCTTGCCGCCCGCAGCCTCGCGCCGCCCGCGAGTGTGGGTCGCGCGCGGGAGCATTCCATATTCCGCGGTGACCCAGCCCTTGCCCTTGCCGCGAAGCCAGGGGGGGAGGTTGGTCTCCACGGATGCAGTGCAGAGCACGCGGGTGTCGCCGAAGCTGACGAGGCAGCTTCCTTCGGCATGGCGGGTGAAGCCGGGTTCCATCGTGATCGCCCGCATCTGATCGGGCGCGCGGCCGGATGGGCGCATGAGGGTTCCTTTCCTTGGGTCGGCCCGCGCCTTAGCCGCGTGCCTTCGCATCGTCCACCGGGGTGACGAGCGCGGTGGGACCGACTACCTAGCGTGCATGTCCACCACACCCGTCACCGAACTGACCGATCGCGCGAGGGACGTGTTCCGGATGGTGGTCGAAGGCTATCTCGGTTCCGGAGCGCCTGTCGGCTCGCGCACCGTGTCGAAGCTTCCGGGCATCAACCTCTCGCCGGCCTCGATCCGCAACGTGATGCAGGATCTGGAGGAACTGGGGCTGCTCAGCCACCCCCACACCTCCGCAGGACGTATTCCGACCGAAAGCGGTCTCCGGCTGTTCGTGGACGGCATGATGCAGGCGGCGGAGCCGAGCGCGGAGGAGCGCGCTGCGATCGAGGCGCGGCTTTCGCGCGGCGGCGGACCGATCGAGGAGGCGCTGGCGGCGGCCACGCAGGCCTTGTCCGGCCTTTCGGCCTGCGCCGGCATCGTGCTCGTGCCCAAGCGCGAGCCGGTGCTACGCCAGTTCGGCTTCGTGCAATTGTCTCCGATGCAGGCGCTCGCGGTTTTGGTCGGCAGCGATGGCAGCGTCGAGAACCGCGTCGTGGATCTGCCGCCCGGCGTTACCTCTTCAGCGCTAGCCGAAGTCGGGAATTATGTCAGTGCGCGGCTGTCGGGCCTGACCCTAAGCCAGGCGCAGGCGCGTCTGTCGCACGAGATCAGCGCCGGCCGGGCGGAGCTGGACCAGGCGGCGCGGGAGTTGATCGCCCGCGGCCTCGCGATCTGGTCGGAGGACGGCTCCAGCCGGCCGGTGCTGATCGTGCGCGGGCAGGCGAACCTGATCGACGAATTCGCCGCCGCCGACCTGGAGCGGGTGCGCCAACTTCTCGATGAACTGGAAGGCAAGGAGGAGATCGCCCGCCTGCTCGACAGCGCACGCGAGGGCAGGGGCATGAAGATCTTCATCGGCTCCGAAAACAAGCTCTTCGCATTGTCCGGTTCTTCGGTCATTGCCGCTCCCTATCGCGGCAGCGACGGCAAGGTTGTCGGCGTCGTCGGGGTGATCGGGCCGACTCGGTTGAACTATGCGCGGGTGGTCCCCATGGTTGATTTCACAGCACAGGCACTTTCGAGATTGATGGCATGAACGACGAACAAAAGACTGAAAACGAAGCGATCGACATCCGGGAATCGGTTGGGGACAGCATCGATTTCGACGCGCAGGAGCCGGATCAAGAGCGCCTCGTGCAGCTTGAAAAGGAGCTCGCCGACGCGAAGCAGCAGACGCTCTACGCGCAGGCGGAGACGCAGAATGTCCGTCGCCGGCTCGAGGCGGAAAAGCAGCAGACCTCCGCTTACGCGGTGACCAATTTCGCCCGCGATATGCTGAGCGTGAAGGACAATCTCGACCGCGCGCTTGCCTCCTTCCCGGAGGACCTGCGCAGCGACGATCGGCTGAAGTCGCTCATCACCGGCATCGAGGCGACGGGCCGCGAGCTCGGCAACGTCTTCCAGCGCCACGGCATCGTCCGGATCGAGGCGATGGGCCAGCCGCTCGACCCCAACCGCCACCAGGCGATGGTCGAGATCCCGAACGACGAAGCCGAACCCGGCACGGTCGTCCAGGAGATGCAGGCGGGTTACATGATCAAGGACCGCCTGTTGCGGCCGGCCTTGGTTGGGGTGGCGCGGAAGGGCTGAGCTGATTGAGGAATCTTCAGCGGCGGATCCGTCGAACGAGAACGCGGCTGCTTCTTTTACGCGAGAGTTTGATCCAGCACTTCCCGGTTTCTCCGCTGGCTGCCAGCGGAGCGGCGACGATCCTGTTCGTAACGTTCGAGCAACTCGACAATCAGCTTGTCCCGCTCCTCACCGGGTTTGCCCAACTAGCAGTGGCCGGCGCGATTGGGTGGGAGCGGATAAAGCGGGCCTGAGCAGCACTCATATGTGGAAGGGCAAAATGCTTTCGAGCAGCTCCAGCGGCGGGGCAAGGTCGAGCGCGTAGCCGTTCCGGCGCAAGTAAGCGTGCCGCACGATCTCGCCCTGCTGCTCCAGCCCGTAGCGCTCGAACGACCAGCCCGGCACGAAATCGTAGGTGTAGCGGCAAAAGGGGTGGCGCATCAGCGGGAGATAAAATCTGCCGCGCAGCTGGCTCTGCCAGACGTGGGTGAGCTCGTGCATCAGCAATGCTTGGAGGCCGAGCCGCTCCTTGCTGTAATCCTCGCTCCAGAGCGTGCTCGCCGGGTGGACGTGCACGTGGCCGGTGGGAGCCATCAGCGTTTCCCTCGGCTGGAACGGGAACCACTTGCGGCGCTTCAGCCTCACCGCGTCGTAAAGGATGGCCGAGCCGAAGATGCTTGCGGCCATCTTGCGTTCGCCCTCGGTGAGGGGGCGTTCGGTCATGCCTTAATGCTCGGCATGCGCTCCGCCCGGCCCTAGCACCTCGGCTTGCACGGTCACCGGCGGCGCCTTGGCGAAGCGGAAGGTGAGGGGGAGGGTGTCGCCCGGCTTCACCGCCGGATCGATGTCGAACATCATCAGGTGCTTGCCGCCGGGCTCGAATGCGATCGGCCTGTCCGCCTCGAACGGCGCGCTGGGGATCGGCCGCATGGAGGTCATCGAGCCTGCCGCCATGCTCTCATGCATTTCGATACGCGTCGGCGGCGGAGCCGTCACCGCGACGATGGCTTCCGGCAGCGCGGATGCCTCGGCGGTGAAGTAACCGGCGCCGGGCCGGCCCCTCACGGCCGGCAGCGTCACGCGGGCATTCTCGATGGTGACGTGCGGCTCGGACCCTGATCCTCCGCATCCGCTTAGTCCCAGAGTGAGAAATGCTGTTGCAAGCAGGACACGCATGCGTTGCCCTTAGAGCAGGCGCACTTCTTGTCGCAATGGAAAGCACCCCTATATCGTTCCCGACACGCACGCGTGCCTGGAAAGAAGGGCGCGGGCAGGCATTTTATTGGGGCATAAGAGGATAAGCATGGCCAAAGTTATCGGTATCGACCTCGGCACGACGAACAGCTGCGTTGCCGTCATGGAAGGCGGCAAGCCGAAGGTCGTTGAGAATGCGGAAGGCGCGCGCACGACGCCGTCGATCGTCGCTTTCGCCAAGGATGGCGAGCGGCTGGTCGGCCAGCCCGCCAAGCGCCAGGCGGTGACCAATCCCGACAACACCATCTTCGCGGTGAAGCGTCTGATCGGCCGCCGCTTCGACGATCCGGTGACCAAGAAGGACACCGAGCTGGTTCCTTACAAGATCGCTCGCGGCCCGAATGGCGATGCGTGGGTCGCAGCCGGCGGCAAGGATTACTCTCCCTCGCAGATCTCCGCCTTCACTCTCCAGAAGATGAAGGAAACCGCCGAGGCCTATCTCGGCGAGACCGTCACGCAGGCGGTGATCACCGTTCCCGCTTACTTCAACGACGCACAGCGCCAGGCGACCAAGGATGCCGGCCAGATTGCCGGCCTTGAAGTGCTTCGCATCATCAACGAACCGACGGCGGCTGCTCTGGCTTATGGTCTGGAGAAGCAGGACGGCAAGACCATCGCCGTCTACGATCTCGGCGGCGGCACGTTCGACATTTCGATCCTTGAGATCGGTGACGGCGTGTTCGAAGTGAAGTCGACCAACGGCGACACCTTCCTCGGCGGCGAAGACTTCGATGCCAAGGTGGTCGAGTATCTGGCGGCCGAGTTCAAGAAGACGGAAGGTATTGATCTCACCAAGGACCGGCTCGCGCTGCAGCGGCTGAAGGAAGCCGCGGAGAAGGCGAAGATCGAGCTGTCGTCGACGCAGACGACCGAGGTGAACCTGCCCTTCATCACCGCCGACGCCACCGGGCCGAAGCATCTCGTCAAGGCGATCACCCGTGCGGACCTCGAGCGCCTGGTCGACGACCTCATCAAGCGCACCATGGAGCCGCTCAAGAAGGCGCTCGCCGATGCCGGCCTCAAGGCCGACGCCATCGACGAGGTCGTGATGGTCGGCGGCATGACCCGCATGCCGAAGGTCCGCGACGCGGTGAAGAGCTTCTTCGGCAAGGAGCCGCATACCGGCGTCAATCCGGATGAGGTCGTTGCCATGGGCGCCGCCATCCAGGCCGGCGTTCTCCAGGGCGACGTCAAGGACGTGCTGCTGCTCGACGTCACCCCGCTGTCGCTCGGCATCGAGACGCTCGGCGGCGTCTTCACCCGGATGATCGACCGCAACACGACGATCCCGACGAAGAAGAGCCAGACTTACTCGACCGCGGAAGACAATCAGAACGCGGTGACGATCCGCGTCTTCCAGGGCGAGCGCGAGATGGCCGCGGACAACAAGATGCTCGGCCAGTTCGACCTGGTCGGCATTCCGCCCGCGCCGCGCGGCGTGCCGCAGATCGAGGTCACCTTCGACATCGACGCGAACGGCATCGTCAACGTGTCGGCGCGCGACAAGGGCACTGGCAAGGAGCAGCAGATCCGCATCCAGGCCTCGGGCGGGCTTTCGGACGCGGACATCGACAAGATGGTCCGCGACGCCGAGCAGTTCGCCGAAGAAGACAAGAAGCGTCGTGCCGCGGCCGAGGCGAAGAACAACGCCGAAAGCCTTGTCCACACCACCGAGCGTCAGCTCGAGGAGCATGGCGACAAGATCGACGCTTCGCTGAAGACCGAGATCCAGGGCGCGATCGCCGAGACCCGCACCGCCATCGACAGCGGCGACGCCGATGCGATGAGCACGAAGGCGCAGGCGCTCGCCCAGGTCGCGATGAAGCTCGGCCAGGCGATCTACGAGAAGGAGCAGGCGACCACTGCCGGCGGCACCGACACCGATGCGGCCCAAGGCAGCGAGGCCGGCGCCGGCGAGGACGTCGTCGATGCCGAATTCTCCGAGGTCGACGACGAAGCCAAGGGATAAGTCATGCAGCTCCGTCATTCCCGCGATAGCGGGAATCCCGCTTCTCTTCCGAGCATCGATGCTGGGGAAGGAAGCGGGACCCCCGCCATGCGTGGGTCCCATCAAAGTACTACTTTGATGGGGTCCCGTCCGGGGGTGACGGCCTGTGGGAACCGTCATGCTTGACGCCGATTATTATTCGCTGCTTGAGGTCGAACGGACCGCCGACGATAAGACGATCAAGACGTCCTATCGGCGGCTCGCCATGCAGTGTCACCCGGACCGCAACCCGGGCTGCAAGGATTCCGAAGCCAAGTTCAAGGCGATCAGCGAAGCCTATGATTGCCTGAAGGACCCGCAGAAGCGCGCCGCATACGATCGCTTCGGCCACGCCGCCTTCAAGAATGGCGGCTTCGGCGGGGCTGGCGCCGGCGGAGCGCAGGATTTCGGCTCCTTCTCGGATATCTTCGAAAATATCTTTGGCGAGTTCATGAACGGCCAGCAGGGCGGCGGCCGCAGCAACGTGCTGCGCGGCTCCGACCTGCGCTACGACCTCGAGATCAGCCTTGAGGACGCTTACCAGGGTAAGGACGTCGAGCTTCGGCTCGACACCACCGCCCAGTGCGAGCCGTGCGACGGCACCGGCGCTAAGCCCGGCACCGCGGCTCGCACCTGCACCATGTGCAACGGCAGAGGCCAGGTCCGCGCGAGCCAGGGCTTCTTCGTTGTCGAGCGCACCTGCCCGACGTGCCGCGGCGCCGGCCAGGTCATCGCCGATCCTTGCGAGCATTGCCGCGGCGACGGCCGGGTCGAAAAACAGAAGTCGCTCCAGGTCCGCATCCCCGCCGGTGTCGACGAAGGCACCCGCATCCGCCTCTCCGGCGAGGGCGAGGCCGGCGCTCGCGGCGGTCCGGCCGGTGACCTCTACATCTTCATTCACCTAGCGCGGCACTCCGTATTCGAGCGCGACGGCACTACTTTGTTCGCCCGCTGCCCGGTGAGCTTCACCACGGCGGCGCTCGGCGGCACCATCGAAGTGCCGGGCCTCGATCGCCAGGGGCACGAGATCCGCATCCCGGCCGGCATTCAGTCCGGCAAGCAGCTTCGCGTCCGCGGCGCCGGCATGACGGTCCTCAACGGCCGCGGCCATGGCGACATGGTCATTCAGGTCGAGGTCGAAACTCCCACCAGGCTCTCCTCGCGCCAGAAGGAACTCCTCGAGGAGTTCCGCAAGACCGAAACCGGCGACGAATGCCCCGCGTCCAAGAGCTTCTTCGGCAAGCTCAAAGGGCTTTGGGACGGCTGATCCTCAGCCCTCCCCCTTGATGGGGGAGGGGCTTACACGCCCAGTGCTACTGCGCTACTCCTTCTATCCACTCAGGGGGACTTCATGCGCGCCAGCTTCTTTGCCTTAGCACTCGCTCTTCTTGCATCGCCTGGAGCCGCCCAGCAGGACTTCAGCAAAGTCGAGATCAAGGTCGAACGGCTCGCGCCCGGCGTCGCGGTTCTGTTCGGCGCGGGCGGCAATATCGGCCTGTCCTATGGCGAAGACGGCAATATCATCGTCGACGATCAGTTCGCGCCGCTCACGGACAAGATCGTCGCTGCCGTCGCCAGCGTGGATCCCGATCCGGTGCGCTTCGTGATCAACACTCACTGGCATTTCGACCATACAGGCGGGAACGAGAATTTCGGCAAGCGCGGGGCGGTGATCCTCGCGCACGACAATGTCCGCGCGCGCATGTCGAACGAGCAGTTCCTCGCCGCGCTCAACCAGAAGGTGCCGCCGAGCCCCAAGGAGGCGCTTCCCGTCGTCACCTTCGCGGAAGGAGTGACGCTGCACCTTAACGGAGACACGCTCCGCGTCCGGCACGTCGCGAATGCCCATACGGACGGAGACGCTCTGATCTACTGGGCCAAGGCGAACGTGCTGCACATGGGCGACACGTTCTTCCACCGCGCTTCGTTCCCGTTCATCGACCTGAGTTCGGGCGGCTCGATCGACGGCCTCATCGCCGGCATCGATCATGGCCTGCAGATGTCGAATCCGGCCACGCGCATCATCCCGGGCCACGGCCCCGTCGCGACGCGGGCGGAACTCACCGCCTATCGCGCCATGCTCGCGGACATTCGCGGAAAGGTGGCAGCCGGAATCAAATCCAGGCGCACGCTTGCGCAGATCAAGGCTTCAGCGCCAGCGGCCCGCTACGGAATGCCAAGCGGCTTCATCAAGCCGGACCAGTTCGTGGAGGCGGTCTACAACAGCCTGCGCACACCACCCGCGAAGAAGGCGCCGCATAGCCACGGCGGCAGAACCCACACGCACTGATCGAGCACGCGGATCAGGCGTCTTCGCGGATCAGCTCCGGCAGCGCCCGCGCGACGTTCTCCAGCGTATAGGGCTTCTGCACCACCGTTCGCGCCTTGTGCTCGTCCGGAAGCTGAGCCTGTTCGCCATAGCCGGTCGCGAAGAGGAAGGGGATGTCGAGCTCCAGCAGCCGGTCGGCGATTGCGAAGCTGGTATGATCGCCTAGATTGATGTCGAGGATGGCGAGCGTAGGCGTCGCCGTGTCGATCGCTTCCAGCGCCTGCTGCACCGTGCCGGCCGTCGCCACGTGGAGCGCGCCCAGACGCTTCAGGATATCTTCGGCGTCCAGGGCGATGATCAGGCTGTCCTCGACCAGCAGCACTGTCCTGCCCTCGATGATCTGCTGCGGCGGCACCCCGTGGCGCTGAGCCTCGGTGCGGGCGAAGGTGATCGCGGGGCCGGCATATTCCGTGGCCTCGGACACGTGCTTGGCGGGGATGCAGAAGGACGCCTCCACCCCGGGCATCTTGTATTCGATGCGGGCGTCGCCACCGAGATCGTACGGGATCGAGCGATCGATGATGGTCGAGCCGAACCCCTTGCGGGTCGGAGCCTGGACCGGTGGCCCGCCGCTTTCGCGCCAGTGGAAGAGCAGGTCGCCGCGATCGTCGATCTTCCAGGCGATCTTCACCTTTCCGCTGTCGGACAGGCTGCCATATTTAGCTGAATTGGTGACGAGCTCATGCATCACCAGCGCCATGGTCGAATAGGCCTGCGGGTTGAGCAGGATCGGCGGGCCGTCCATCTGCACCCGATCGGACTGGCCGGCCAGGAAGGCCGCGGCCTCGGCGTCGATCAAGGTGCGCAAGGGGGCAGGGCCCCAATGGTCCTGGGTGATCTGGTTGTGGGCGCGGGCGAGCGCGTGGATGCGGCCATCCACCAGGGCGACGAAGTCCTCGACACTGCCGCCGCTCGGCTTGGACTGCCGAATGAGGCCGCGGATCACGCCCAATATGTTGCGCACCCGGTGGTTCAGTTCGGCGATCAGCAACTCCTGCCGCTCGTTCGCGACCTGCCGCTCTGCGCTCGCTTCGTCGTTGAGGCGCAGCACTACCTCGATCAGGGTGGCGCGCAGCGTTTCGGCGACCCGCAGTTCCGAATTCGTGAACGGACGGGAGCGGCCTTCGACCAGCTCCTTCCACTCCTCGAAGCTTTGACGGGGCGTCAGGCGCGGGCCGTTGGGGCCGTATTCCACCGGCTTGTGCGGATCCCCGCCCCAGCGGACCGAGCGGACCAGCTCGGACCGGAACAGAACCACATAATCGCGCGGCGCCCGCGAGATCGGAATCGCCAGCATGCCGGCGCAGGAGGATGCGAACTCCGCGGCGCCCGGAACGATCGAAGCGATCGTATCCGTCGCAAAGACCTTGCCCGCGGCCGTGCCGTTCAGCGCCCTGATGATGCGCGCAAATTGCGCCGTGTTGGGCGTTATGCCGGAAAAAGCGTAATTGCCGTTGATCCAGACGCCGACTCCGTCCGCCGGGATGGTCTTGGTGAGGATGTCGCTCAGCCAGTCCGGGTCCTTGAGCAGGGTCTCGTCGGATGCCACCGCGCCGAGCAGCTGATCGGAAATGTCGCGGGCGCGGCGCTCGAACTCGACCGTTTCCTTCCGCTCGCGGCTTTCGAGCCGCATCGAGAACATCTGCGCGAACAGTTCGGAGACGGAGCGCCGCTCGAAGGTCGGGCAGCGCGGCGAATAATGATGGCAGGCGAACAGCCCCCATAGCCGCCCCTCGACGATGATCGACACCGACATGGACGCGCGAACGCCCATGTTCCGCAGATATTCGATGTGGATGCGCGACACCGAGCGGAGCATCGCGATCGAGAGGTCGAGCGGCTGCCGGTTCTCGTCGAGCTGCGGCACGATCGGCACTGGCTCGGCATCGATGTCGGTGATGATCCGCAGCAGGTTGCGCTTGTAGAGCTCGCGCGCCTGCGCCGGAATGTCGCTCGGCGGATAGTGCAGCCCCAAAAAGGAGCCGATCCCCGATTTGGCGGATTCGGCGACGACCTCGCCCGATCCGTCCGGGCCGAAGCGATAGACCATCACGCGGTCGAACCCGGTGAGCGCCCGAACCTGCCGCGCACCCTCATTGTAGAAGGATGCCATTCCGTCGGCCTGATCGAGCCGCGCGATCATCGAGCGGACGGTGCCGGTCACGTCGCTATGTTCGTCCGACGTGCCCGGCTCGGCCTCGACGATGATACGGCCCTGCGACATGTGGATCGCCACGTCATAGGGATGCTGGCCGTCGATCAACGTGCAGCCGAACAGCCGTTCAATCGAGTCTGGTCCGCGCAGCATGGCGACGCGGTTGCGCAACGCGTGAATGGCGCCAGGAGGAAGAAGGTCGGTAACCGGCCGGCCGATCGCGTCCTCAGGCGCAACGCCCAGGAATTGGCCGATATTGGCTGACACACGCGCGACCATCCAGTCCGACGAAAGCGCGATCAGGAATCCGATCGGCTGGATCGCGCCGAGCTGGTGGATCGGCTCGCGATCGCAATTGGTCAGGTCCACAGGCGGATAAGGTTCACTCACCTGACTTCATTCTCCAATACGCGCAGACCCCCTGCCTCGAACCGCTGGAACACCTGCTTCGCTGTTCTCAACGCAGATTCGAAGGCGGACGTTTCGTAGAGAAAATCATCGAGCGATTCCAGTAGCTTTCGCCAGCTGCCGGCGGGCTGCATCGCGCCAAGAAAGCGCTTGGGCGCTCTGTCGGGAAGGCTACGCTTGAGCATGGCCCCGCCCAGTCGCGAGCCTTCCAGCACGTAGATGGCTCCCAGGACGGCCCCGTCGTCGAGAAGCTCAGGCGCTTCCTCGGGCTCGGGCTTCGTAAGGCCGAGTTCTTCAAGATCCGCGAGCAGCGGCTCGGCGCGGCGCCGGGCGGGCCAATCCTTGATCAAACGTTCCGCGCCGGCAGCATCGAGCGCGGCCTCGACCGGAAGGTGAGCGGCCGCCTGCGCGCTCAGAAACAGCGCGTAATCCTCGATCCTCGCGAGATCGAAGCGCGAGAAGAGCCGGTCCACGCGCTCATGCTCGGCCGCGGTCTCCGCCCTCAATGCCAGGCGGGCCTTCATCCGAATACGCGGGCGAAGATCGTGTCGACGTGCTTGAAATGATAGCCGAGGTCGAAGCTCTCCTCGAGCTGCTCGGCCGGGAGCAAGGCTGCGACTTCAGGGTCCGCCTTGAGCAGCTCGAGCAGCGAGAGCGCACCGTCGCTCTCCCAAACCTTCATCGCGTTGCGCTGGACCAGGCGGTAGGAATCTTCCCGGCTCGCTCCGGCCTGCGTCAGCGCCAGCAGCACGCGCTGCGAATGGACAAGGCCGCCCATGCGGTCGAGATTCTTCTGCATCCGCTCAGGGTAGACGACGAGCTTGTCCATCACGCCGGTGAGCCGCGCCAGCGCGAAATCGAGCGTCACCGTCGCGTCCGGCCCGATATAGCGCTCGACCGAGGAATGGCTGATGTCGCGCTCATGCCAGAGCGCCACATTCTCGAGCGCCGGCGTCACATAGCCGCGCACCATCCGCGCAAGCCCCGTGAGGTTCTCCGTCAGCACAGGATTGCGCTTGTGCGGCATGGCGGACGAGCCCTTCTGCCCGGGCGCGAAATATTCCTCCGCCTCAAGCACTTCCGTGCGCTGAAGGTGGCGGATCTCGGTCGCCAGTCGCTCGACGGAAGAGGCGAGGACGCCGAGCGTGGCAAAGAACATCGCATGCCGGTCGCGAGGAATGACCTGGGTCGAGACGGGCTCGATCCCCAGTCCCATTTTTTCGGCGACGTGGGCCTCCACGCGCGGATCGATGTTCGCGAAGGTGCCGACGGCACCCGATATGGCGCAGGTCGCGATCTCCTCGCGGGCGGCGACCAGCCGCGTCCGGCAGCGGGCGAATTCGGCATAGGCGAAAGCGAGCTTCAGCCCGAACGTGACCGGCTCCGCGTGAATGCCGTGGCTGCGGCCGATTGTGGGGGTGAGCTTGTGCTCCTGTGCGCGCCGCTTCACCACTGCGAGCAGCTCGTCCAGATCCTCGATCAGAATGTCGGCCGCGCGACTCAGCTGCACGGCCAGGCAGGTGTCGAGCACGTCCGAGCTCGTCATGCCCTGATGGAGGAAGCGTGCTTCGGGGCCGACATGCTCCGCGACATTGGTGAGGAAGGCGATGACGTCGTGGCGGACTTCCGCCTCGATCGCGTCGATCCGCTCGACCTCGAATGCGCCGCGCTCCCACACGGCGGCGGCCGCTTCCCTCGGCACGATCCCGAGCTCCGCCATCGCGTCCAGCGCGTGCGCCTCGATCTCGAACCAGATGCGGAAACGGGTCTCTGCGGCCCAGATGGCGCTCATTCGGGGCCGCGAGTAACGAGCAATCATGACGGTTCCTGATCCATGTTCGGGAGGCCGGCGCTAGCAAAGGCGCCCCGAGCGTTCAATCCGACGAAGAGGCGGAACGCGCCCTTCCGGGAGTCGTTCACCGTCCGAGCTCGTGGGCCTTTGAGAGCTCAGAGAAGCGTTGTTTTCACTGTTGAAAATCGAAATGACCAGGAGACCGGAAATGATGAAGCCAATCCTGCTTGTCAGCGCGTTCGCGCTGGCGGCACCGGTGCTTGCACAAAGCACCAATACGGGCACCCAGACTGGAACGACCACGGGCAGCACGAGCCAGACGACCACCGGCACGATGGGCACCGGCACGGGCACGAGCGGCACGGGCACGTCGACGAACGATGATGTCGGCGCCGTCGGCGGCAACACCGTCAACTCGCAGAACACGACGCAGACCCCCGTCGGCGACGAGAATGACGACGACGCCGCCGCCGATCACAGCGCGATGGGCCATGGCAGCACGACCGGCACGGGCAGCATGGGCACCAGCACCGGCACGATGGGCACGAGCACGTCCGGATCGATGGGCCAATCGGGGACGATGGGTCAGTCCGGCACGATGGGCCAGTCCGGCACGATGGGCCAGTCCGGCACGATGGGCACGAGCGGCATGGCCGGTCAGACCAGCGCCGCCAACTGGAACAACGGTTCGGGCATGAGCATCCAGCCCGGTAACAACAATCCCGAGCGTGATGCCCGCGGCATCGCCGTCATCTCCGCTCCGGCCTTCGTGCCGGCAGGCTGGAACGGCATGGGCGGCAGCGCCATGGGTGGCCCGCTCGTCGATCCGGGCACGGGTCAAGCCGCCGGCGAGCAGAGCTACCCGGCTTGCTCACGGACCGTCACCGACCGCTGCACGCAAACCTACGAGCGCGGCCGGAGCTGAGACTAGCCCCGGCTGTAACCGCCGACATGGCGAGGGAAGGGGCGGCTTTGGCCGCCCCTTTCTTTTTAGATCAGCCCCATCCTTTTTAGATCAGCCCCATCGCGCGCATGCTGCTGTGGCCCTTCGCGCCGACGATCACGTGATCGTGGACGGCGATCCGCAGATGCCGCCCCGCTTCGACCAAATCCCTCGTCAGGCGAATGTCCTGCTGGCTGGGGCTGGGGTCGCCGCTTGGATGATTGTGCACGATGATGAGTGCAGTTGCATGATAGTCGAGCGCGCGCCGCATGACTTCGCGGATATAAACCGCTGCCTCGTCGACCGAGCCCTCCGACATCTTCTCGTCGCGGATCAGCATGTTCTTTGAATTGAGGAACAGCACGCGCACGCGCTCGATCGGCTCGTGCGCCATATCGGCATGCAGATAATCCAGCAGCGCCTGCCATGAGCCGAGCACCGGCCGCGATGCAATTTCGGACTTGAGCAGCCTTAGCGCCGATGCCTGGGCGATTTTGAGCGCTGCCACTGCGCCTTCCGAGATGTCGCCGATCCGCGCGATCGCTTCGGAATCTGCGCTCAGGAGCCCGCCATAGCCGCCGAACTCGTGGATCAGCTTCTTGGCGAGGGGCTTGGTGTCCCGCCGGGGCAAGGCAAGCGCAAGCAAATATTCGACAAGCTCATGATCCAGCAGCGCATCTGGGCCGCCTTCGAAGAGGCGCTGGCGAAGTCTCGCCCGGTGCCCGGTCCCGTCGATGGAAAGATCCGCCATCAGCTTGGATTAAGGTGCAACCTGCGCTTAGGCAATTCGGCGCACCGACGCGTCCCGATCCATGACGGGTGCGGAACGCTCGGGGCTTGATGTAGGTTGTGGCTTGATGTTCTTCAGCACGATGTCTGCTGCTGTTTCCGCGTACCTTCCCCAGGGGTAGGATGGACCAACCCCTGGACATGGTCGACGAACCTCCGGCGCGCCGCCGCCGCCGGCGCTTCCTGATGCCCTTGCGCCGGCCGCGCTGGGCACTGGTGATCTGGGGCATCGTCCTCCTGATCGCGCTGATCGGCGTTGTTGCCTGGTTGTCGCGCATCCGCATCGCCACCGACATGCTCGAGCGCGAGCTCAAGGAGCGCGGCGTGCGCGCAACCTATCGCGTCACTCAGATCGGCCTTCGCACCCAGAGGATCGAGAATTTCGTTCTCGGCGATCCCAGGAATCCGGATCTTACCGCGCGCTGGATCGAGCTCGATGTTGCGCTCGGCTGGCCCGATCCGCGCGTCCGCCTGATCACCGCCCGCGGCGTCCGCCTCAGGGGCCGGATCGTCGACGGCAAGCTGCGGATGGGCGAGCTCGACAAGCTGCTCCCGCCGCCCACCGGCCGCCCGTTTCGCTTGCCCAACCAGCGGATCGACCTTGCCGACGCTCAGATGCGGCTCGACACGCCTGCCGGGCAGGTCGGGCTTTCGATCGAGGGCACGGGCAATCTGGCCTACAGCTTCAACGGCCGGATCGCGGCCGTGTCGCGGCGGCTCACCCCTGGCGACGACTGCCTGCTGGATGCGCCGCGCGCCGTCTTCGCGGTCAGCACCCGCGAGGAAGAGCCGAGCTTCCGTGGCCCCATGCGCGCCGATCGCGTCCGCTGCGGCGGCGTCGATCTCACCCGCCCTGAATTCGCACTCCGCACCACGCTCGAGCCGGCGCTGGACGGGTGGCGCGGCGATGCGGGCGTTCGGGCGGCCGGCCTTCGCTCCGGGGCGACCAATTTCGCCGGGGTGAGTGGCCGTATCGCCTATGACGGCAATGCCGATCAGACACGCGGCACCGCCGATATCAACGCCGCCCGAGCGGCTGTTAGCGGCTACCAGGCGGGCCGCACGCGGATCAACGGGCGCTACGCCGTGGGACCGAATAGCGGCAGCGTCTCGCTGCTGGCCGATGTGTCGGCGAATGGACTCAATGTCGGCGCTACCCCCCAGCTCGGCGACATCGCGAACATGCTCGCCTCCGCCGACGGCACGCCGCTCGATCCGATCGGAAACTCCGTCGCGGCCGCGCTGCGGCGGGCAGGGCAGGGGATCGACGCCACCGCATCGCTTCGCTTCGTCCGCGGCCGGAACTATCAGGCCGCGCGCGTGGAGCGGCTCAACGCGGTCAGCCGCAGCGGAGCACGCCTGGTCCTGCGCGGGGAAGACGGCCTCACTTACTACTTGCCCTCGCAGACCGCGCGCATCGACGCGGATCTCGCGGTTTCGGGCGGCGGCTTGCCGGAGATGCGCTTCAGCCTCAGCCAGCCGCGCGGCTCGGGCGAGCTTAGCGGCATTGGCGGCATCGCGCCAATGACCGCCGGCGGGGCCCGCCTCGAACTGACTCCGATCCGCTTCGTCGCCGGGCGCGGCGGCCGCACCAGCATCGAGACGACCGCGCTGGTCAGCGGACCGTTCAACGATGGCCGCGTCGAGGGCCTGCTTGTTCCGCTTCGTGGCACCCTGGGCGGTGGCGGCTTCGCCTTCGGCGAGCGCTGCACCACCGTCACTTTCCGCTCGCTGCGGGCTGCCGGCCTGACGCTTGGAGCCACTAGCCTGCCGCTTTGCCCCACCGGGCGGGCACTCGTTTGGCGCAATCCGCGCGGGCCGCTTCAGGCCGGCGCGACTATCCGCGCTCCGCGCTTCGCCGGGCGGCTGGGGCGCACGCCCGTCAACTTCGCCGCCGACCAGCTCCGGTTGAGCCTTGCCGAGCCGGGCTTCACCAGCAGCGGCGTCGCGATCCGCCTCGGCAATGCTGACAGGGTCAACACCCTCGACCTCGCGACCCTCTCCGGCCGTTTCAACGAGCAAGGGGTGGTCGGCCGCTTCGACGGCGGCACCGGCAAGCTTGCCAACGTTCCGCTGCTGCTGAGCGGCATGCAAGGGGAGTGGAGCGTCCAGCGCGGCGATCTCGCGGTCAACGGCGGCATGACGGTCGCGGACGAACGGGATCCCTCGCGCTTCTACCCGCTCGTCACCAACGACTTCCGGCTGACGCTGCGCGACAATGTGATCGACGCGGGCGGCTGGCTCAACGATCCGGAGACCGGCACCCGCGTCACCCGCGCGACCATCACCCACGCGCTCCGCACGGGGCGGGGCCGCGCCGATCTCGACGTGCCCGGCATCGCATTCAGCCCCACCTATCAGCCCGAGGAGCTGACCCGCCTCACGACCGGAGTGGTCGCGATCGTCAGGGGCACCGTCACCGGCAAAGGCGAGATCGCCTGGGGGCCGGAAGGCACGACCAGCACGGGCAGCTTCTCGACCGCCAAGATGGACCTTGCCGCGCCGTTCGGCCCCGTCACCGGCCTCACCACCACCGTCAACTTCACCGACCTCCTCGGCCTCGTCAGCGCGCCCGGCCAGCTGGCCGAAGTGGACCGCATCCAGGCGGGCATCGACGTGTTCGACGGGGGCATCCGCTACCAGCTCCAACGCGATCTCCGCGTACGGGTAGAGGAGGGGCGCTGGCCCTTCGCCGGCGGCGAGCTGCTGCTCCGGGACACGCTCCTCGATTTCAGCCAGCCTTCGACCAAGCGGCTCGTCTTCCAGGTCACCGGTCTCCAGGCCGCGGCCTTCATCCAGCAGATGGAATTTTCGAACATCGCCGCCACCGGCACGTTCGACGGCGTTCTCCCGATGGAATTCAGCCAGTCGGGCGGCCGCATAATCGGGGGGCGGCTCGTCGCGCGGCCGGAGGGCGGCACGCTTTCCTACATCGGCGAACTCACCGACAAGCAGCTCGGCACATATGGCAAGCTCGCCTTCGACGCCCTGAAGTCGCTGCGCTACAGCAAGTTGATCATCGATCTGGACGGCGCGCTCGAGGGCGAGTTCCTCGCGCGCATCGAGCTTGACGGCCTCGCCACCAACACCGCTCCGCTTGGCGGGATTGCCGGCCGCGTCTTCAGGGAAATCGCCAAGATCCCGCTCGAGTTCAACATCAACATCCGCGGCCCGTTCCGCGCTCTCATCGCCACCGCCCGCTCATTCGAGGACCCGAGCCTGCTGATCCAGCCGGTCCTACCCGAGGAGCTGCGCGACCTCCCCACGACCGTCACCGTTCAGGATGAAGAAAGCGAGCAAGTGCAATGAAGGATGCGATATTGACGAGAGTCCGCCTTGGCGCCGCCGCGGCGGTGCTGGCCGTCTCGCTCGGCGGATGTGTTCAGGTCAGCACGCCCGACAGGCCGATCGAGATCAACCTCAACATCAATATCAGGCAGGAGGTTGTTGTGCGTCTTCAGCAGGATGTGCGAGAACTGATCAACAAGAATCCGGGGGTCTTCTAGCTATGGCACGCCGTCTGAAACTGTTCGTCGCCACAGGCATCGCGGTCGCCGCGCTCGCCGCTGGCACCGGCTATGCCTTCCTGCTGCAGGACGCCTCGGCGTCGCTTCGCGCCACGGGCAAGGTCGGCGAGCAGGCGGACGGCTATCTGGGCCTGGTCTCCTCGGGCGACGCGGACATCCGCTCCAAGGTCGATGCGATCAACATCAAGCGGCGTGCCTTTTACACGGACCTTGCCGCCAAGCGCGGCGCCAAGATCGAGGAAGTGGGCGCTACCACCGCCTGCGAGATTTTCGCGAGCAAGGTTCAGGCCGGGCAATATTACCGGCTGTCGGACGGCGTCTGGCGACAGCGCGACGCGGCGGCGCCCGTCCAGCGCCCGGCTTACTGCGGCGGCTGAGGCAGCTTCCCTCTCGCGCCTTGCCGCACTGCAGCAGCGGTGTTGACTCACTCCGCACCCCTTCCTAAAGAACCGGCGCCTTGGCGGGCTGGTTCGCCGGCATGTCTCACGCCCTTGTGACCCTGCTTTTCGCGCGGGACCTGCACATCGGAGAAAGACATGGCGGAAGATCGGCCCGGGCAGGATCCTAAGCTTCCCGAAGACGCACGGCTCACATCGCTCGATCAGCGGTTGAAGCAGGCGCAGGCGGACGAAGCGGTCAGGACCGGAAGGGCGGGAAAGTCGGCTGACAAGAACCAGCAGCTCGGCAATCGCGTGCTCTCCTACCTGATTGGGGGTTTTGCCGGCGGAGCGCTGATCGGCTGGGTTCTGGACCGGCTGTTCGACACCTCGCCCCTGCTCCTGATCACGCTGATGCTCCTGGGAGCGGTCGGCGGGTTCTGGAACATCATCAAGCTTGCGAACCAGCGCCCGGAGTGACTTCGGGCGTTTAGGTTATTTGAACGGGGTCAGAAGCGTGGCGGCCGAAAGCGGCAAAATCGATCCGATGCACCAGTTCGAGGTGCAGAGCATCACCGACTTGTTTACGGTGGGCGGCCAGCAGATCGCCTTCACCAATTCCGCGCTGTGGATGGTGATCACGCTCGGTGTGCTTTGGGCCTTCATGATGGGGGGCATGCGCCGTCAGCTCGTGCCCGGCCGCTGGCAGGCCGCGGTCGAGGGCGTGACCGGCTTCATCGAGAACATGATGGTCACCAACATCGGTCCCCAGGGCCGCAAGTTCGTGCCCTATGTCTTCTCGCTCTTCATGTTCATCCTTTTCGCCAACATCCTGGGCCTGCTTCCGCTCGGTGTCGTCGGCGTCCATCCCTTCACCGTCACGAGCCACCTCACCATCACCGGCGTGCTGGCGATCGTCTCGTTCGGCATCGTGCTCGCAGTCGGTTTCGCCAAGCACGGCCTCCACTTCTTCTCGCTGTTCGTGCCGCACGGCGCGCCCTGGTGGATGCTGCCGATCCTGATTCCCGTCGAGTTCGTCTCCTTCATGGTGCGTCCGTTCAGCCTGGCGCTGCGACTCTTCGTGGCGATGACCGCAGGGCACATCCTGCTCAAGGTGCTCGCCGGCTTCGTGATCAACGGCATGAACGCCGACGCCGCCTGGGTCGCCCCGATCGTCAGCCTGCCGAGCTTCATCCTGATGATCGGCATCAGCGCGCTGGAGCTGCTGGTCGCCGCCATCCAGGCCTATGTGTTCGCGCTACTGACGTCGCTCTACTTGAACGACGCGGTCAACCTTCACTGATTTCCTCAACCTTTTTCAGATTTCACAAGGGAGTTTTACAATGGACGCAGAAGCAGCACGGTTGTTGGGCGCTGGCCTGGCCGCCATCGGAGTTGGCATGGCCGCTTTGGGCGTGGGCAACGTGTTCGGCTCGTTCCTCGAGAGCGCGCTTCGCAACCCGGCCGCCGCCGACAGCCAGCAGGGCCGTCTCTTCATCGGCTTCGCCGCCGCCGAGCTTCTCGGCCTGCTGGCGTTCGTCGTTGCCATGATCCTGCTCTTCGTCGTCGGCGGCTAAGCCAACACAAGAGCGCAGGAGCGCGGTTCATGCCTCAGATCGCCCAGATCGCCGAAACCTTCGGGTCGCAATTCTTCTGGCTGTTCCTGACCTTCGGGCTCATCTACCTGGTCATCGGCCGGGGGATGGTGCCCAAGATCAGCGGCACCGTTGAAGCGCGGGACCGGCGCATCGCCGACGACCTCGCCGCCGCCGAGCGCGCGCGGACCGAGGCCGATGCGCGGGAGGAGGCCTACCGCACCCAGACCGAAGCGAACCGCGCCGAGGCGCTGAAGCTGACGCAGGCGGCCAAGCAGGATGCCGCTCGGCAGACCGAGGCGCGGGTGAAGGCCGCCGACGCGGAGACGAACGTCCGCGTCGCAGACGCCGAAGCGCGGATCCGCACGGCCGCCGATGCTGCCATGGCGGACATCGAAACTGTCGCTGCAGAAGCCGCTCAGGATATGGTTGCAAAGCTGTCGGGCGCGAACGTCTCCCGCGAGCGCGCGGCCGAAGCTGTAAGGGTGGCACTCGCCAATGGCTAACCAACCCACCGATCCGCAGAGCGCCGAGATCGAGCGCGACCTGCAGGAGCAGTCCACCAAAGGCGAGCACGGCCAGATGCCGGAAACGGGCGGGCACGCTGCGACGACCGCCGCGGACGAGGGCCATGGCGCTCCGCACGCCGAACCCGCCATTTTCGGCATCCTCGACGCGACGGTCATCGTGTCCCTGTCGATGCTGGTCGTCATCGCGATCATGCTCTGGAAGAAGGTGCCGGCTGCGATCGGTCGCGCCCTCGACAAGAAAATTGCGGGTATCCGCGAGCAGCTCGACGAGGCCGCGCGCCTCCGTGCGGAAGCCGAAGCGCTTCGCAGCGAATATGAAGCCAAGACCGCCTCTGCCGGAGCCGAGGCTCAGGCCATGCTCGACCGTGCCCGCCACGAGGCCGACACGATCGTGCAGCAGGCCCAGGTCGACGCTGCCAATCTCGTCGAGCGCCGGACCCTCATGGCCGAAAGCAAGATCGCCGCGGCCGAGCGCACCGCCATCGCAGAAGTCCGCGCCCGCGCGGTGACGGCGGCCACCGCCGCCGCCGAGCGCCTGATCATCGCGGAGCACGACGCCAAGGCGGATCGCGCCATGATCGATCGCACCATCGCGGGTCTGGGACGGACGCACTAGTCACCGCTCGGCGCTATAGTCGTCGAGCGGAGTGATTGGCTGCACGAAGAAGTGGCAGCGGGTGAGACTGTCCCCTAAATCTCAATTGTGACCGAACTCACCCCCTCCGACCGCTTCAACGAAGAGAAATCCGTTTACACCGTGCGCGGGTCCGACAAACCGGACCTAGAGGCGGGGGTGGCGGCGATCCGCTCGGTGGTGAAGACATTGCCGGTGCGACCCGGCGTCTACCGCATGGTCGATGCCAAGGGCGAGGTGCTCTATGTCGGCAAGGCGCGCGCGCTCCGCAATCGCGTCAGCAACTACACGCAGGTCTCGCGGCTGACCAAGCGGCTGCAGCGGATGGTGGCGCAGACGCGCGGCATGCAGATCGTCACGACCAATACCGAGGCCGAGGCGCTGCTGCTCGAGGCGCAGCTCATCAAGCGCTACCGCCCGCCCTACAACGTCCTGCTGCGCGACGACAAAAGCTTCCCTTTCATCCTGATGCGAGAGGACCATCCATTCCCGCGCGTCCAGAAGCATCGCGGCGCCAGGCGGGCGAAGGGCCAATATTACGGCCCCTTCGCCAGCGCCGGCTCGGTCACCCGCACCCTCAACGCGCTGCAGAAGCTGTTCCTGCTCAGAAGCTGCTCCGACAGCTTCTTCGCCAACCGATCGCGGCCGTGCCTGCTCTACCAGATCAAGCGCTGCTCGGCGCCCTGCGTCCAGCGCATCGACAACGACGGCTATGCCGAGCTTGTCGCCGACGCCAAGGACTTCCTCGGGGGCAAGTCCAACAAGGTGCAGGCCAAGCTCGGCAAGTCGATGAGCGACGCCGCCGAAGCGATGGATTTCGAGCTGGCCGCCGTCTACCGCGACCGCCTCCGCGCGCTCACCTTCATCCAGGGCACGCAGACGATCGCGGCGGAGGGGCTCGGCGATGCAGACATCTTCGCGCTCGCCTGCAAGGGTGGGACGATGTGCATCCAGGCCTTTTTCATTCGCGGCGGCAACAATTGGGGCAGCCGCAGCTTCTTCCCGGGGCACACCAGCGAGGTGCCAGAGCAGGAGGTGCTGGCGAGCTTCCTCGTGCAGTTTTACGAGGAAGTGCCGCCGCCCAAGACCATCCTGCTCGACCGCCAGCTGGAGGAGGCCGAGCTGCTCGCGGAGGCGTTTACGGAGCGCGCCGAGCGCAAGGTGACCCTCCGGGTGCCCCAGCGCGGCGATCATGTCCGGATGGTCGCCCAGGCCAAGCGCAACGCGGAGGAGGAGCTCGATCGCCGCCTTGCCGAAACCAGCACTCAGGCAAGCAACCTGCGCCAGCTCACCGAGATGTTCGAGTTAAGCGAGCCGCCGCGGCGCATCGAGGTCTACGACAACAGCCACGTAATGGGCACGAGCGCGGTCGGCGCGATGATCGTCTCCGGGCCCGAGGGCTTCCTCAAGAACCAGTATCGCAAGTTCAACATCAAGCGCGAGGAGACCGCGCCCGGTGACGATTTCGCAATGATGCGAGAGGTTTTGAGCCGCCGCTTCGCACGTCTTGAGAAGGAGGACCCCGACCGCACCAAAGGTGACTGGCCTGACCTCCTGCTGATCGACGGCGGCAAGGGCCAGCTCTCGGCCGTCTGCGAGACGCTGGAGGATGCCGGCGTTCACGACGTGCCCGTGGTGGCGATCTCCAAGGGGCCGGATCGCAATGCGGGCCGCGAAGTGTTCCACCTGCCCGGCGGGCGGGAGATCACGCTGCCGCCCAACGCGCCGGTCCTCTTCTACCTTCAGCGGCTTCGCGACGAAGCCCACCGCTTTGCGATCGGCGCGCATCGCCAGAAACGCGCCAAGAACATGGCGTCCAGCCCGCTCGACGTGGTTCCCGGCATCGGCCCCGGCCGCAAGCGCGCGCTGCTCATGCATTTCGGCACCGCGCGCGCTGTAAAGGGCGCGGCTCTCGAGGATCTGGAGAAAGCGCCGGGGATCTCGAAAACCATGGCGCGTGGAATTTACGATTATTTCCATCCGAAGGGCTAAGGGCGGCGCATGATGTCTCCGGTCGCCCTGCCGCTCCGTATCGGCGCCCGAACGGTGGCGCACATCCGGCGGAGGCTTGTTCGGGTGCCGCTGACACTGGAGCAGGCGCTGCAGAGAAAAGCTCCCGAGCTTTCCCCGCTGCCCGACGATGCGGACGGCTACCTGCTCACCTCGCTTCCCGCATCGCTTCAGGTGGACATCGAGCGATCACATCCCCGGCTGAAGCCCTTCGTGCGGCAACGGTATGCGCGGAGCTACGCCTCGCTCGAGGGCGGCTTCGAAGCCTATCTGGGTCGCTATTCGTCGAAAACCCGCTCCACCCTCAAGCGCAAACTCCGCAAGCTGGCAGACGCCAATGGCGGCGCCCTCGACGTCCGCACCTATTCCGCTCCGGACGAGATCGAGCCGTTCCACCGCCTTGCCCGCTCGGTCTCGGCCAGGACCTATCAGGAGAAGCTGCTCGGGGCGGGACTGCCGGATGGGGAGGGTGCGATTTCCGAGATGCGCGCGCTCGCGGCGCGCGGCGCGATGCGAGGCTGGCTGCTGTTCCTGAACGGCGAGCCGATCAGCTACCTTCACGCTCCGGCGGAGGGCTCCACGCTCATCTACGACTATCTCGGCTACGACCCCGATCATGCCGATCTCTCGCCAGGCACCGTTCTCCAGCTGGAAGCCATGCGCGAGCTGATGGAGGAGGGGAGTTTCACCCTGTTCGACTTCACCGAAGGGGAAGGGCAGCACAAGCAGCAGTTCGGCACCGGTGCGGTCGATTGCGTCGACCTGCTCCTGCTGCGTCGGACTGCCGGCAATCTCGCCGCTGGCCACCTCCTCAACGGCTTCGACGCGGGTGTCGCGCTTGCCAAGCGCGCGGTTCACAGGCTCAGACTCGAGCAGATCGTCCGCCGCGTGCGTCGCTAGGATGCGGATCGAAACGCAGGCGATCATCTGCGCGGTGTGGCCGCACGGCGAGCATGGCGCCATCGCGCGCGCCCTTACACCCGTCGACGGCCTCCAGCCCGGCTATGTCCGCGGTGGCCGTTCGCGCCGCCTCCGCCCGATCCTGCTTCCGGGCAATCTCGTTCAGGCCGAGTATCGCGCCCGCACCGAGGACCAGCTCGCCCAGCTCAGCGTGGAGCTCGTCCACAGCCGCGCACCAATGCTTTCGGAAGCGCTTCCCGCCGCCGCGATCGACTGGGTGACAGCGCTGACCGCTGCCGCTCTACCCGAAGGGCAGGCCTATCCGCGCGTCTATGAAGCGCTCGATGGCGTCCTTTCCGCCGTTGAAGCGGCGCCGAGCGCCAAAGGCTGGGCCACCGCTCTGCTCCGCTACGAACTGCTCGTCCTGCGCGATCTCGGCTTCGGCTTGGATCGCCCCGAATGGCCGCCCTTCCTCCTGGCCAGCGCGCCCGGCGAATGGGAGGATATCTTCCAGGGCCTTCGCATCACCGGGGATGCCCTAACCCGCGACTTGCTCACCGGGCGCGAGGCCAATGTGCTCGACGCACGCGAGCGTCTGGTGGACCGCCTGCGCCGGGTGACGCGTTGACGGCCAGGAGCTTTTGATGGAAGCGAGCATCGTGAAATCGCTTTTCCCCCACAGCGCCACGACGCGCGACGTCACGGTTCGCGTGGCCGTGAGCTTCCTTCCCGAGCAGTCGGAGCCGCCCAAGGGCCGCTGGTTCTGGGCCTATCATGTTCGCATCGAAAATGGTGGCGGCCGCGCCGTCCAGCTCGTCAGCCGCGAATGGGCGATCGTCGACGGCCGCGGCGGCCGCCACGAAGTGCAGGGCGAGGGCGTCGTCGGCGAACAGCCGATCATCGAGCCGGGCGGCTCGTTCGATTATGTCTCCGGCTGCCCGCTCAGCACCCCCACCGGCCATATGGAAGGCCGCTACCAGATGGTGAGCGCGGAAGGCGCGAGCTTCGCTGTCGCCATCCCCCGCTTCCCGCTGATCGCGCCGGCCGTCGCAAGCTGATGGCGAACCTCTCCTCCCGCAAAAATAGTTAACGCCGGAAGCAACTCTGGGCGGCTTCAAGGGTTGGATTCAGTCGTAGCGGTGAAGGGGGTTGCCTAGCCATGACAGTCTCAATCGATGTGCGCTGCGACAATTGCCGCGGCAACGCCATCAGCATCCCGATCAATGGCGGCGATGAAAGTCCGGTCGATTGCGAGGATTGCGGGGCCGATCTCGGCACGCTCGCCGACATCAAGACGCTCGTGTCGCTGCAGGTGCTCGGCCGCAAGAAGGTCGGCCGCCCAGCCTTCATGCTGCTGAACTAAGGCGCGTCACTCCGGGGCAGCAGCGACACCGCTCTTGCCATCAGCAGCGCGAAGCGGTCCTCCTCGACCTTTTTCACGGGATTGTTCCAGCTCCCGGCGACGGCGTACCATGCGCCTTTCCTTTCCTGGACGAGGTAGCTCATGGCGATGACACCGGTCTCGGAGCCGCCCTTGTATCCGACATAGGCGAAGCGAGCGGCGGCCGGGCGGGCGAGGCCCGGATTGATGGCGAGGATCGCCAGCGTCTCCTTGCTCCCGTTGCGCCGGATCCAGTCGAGCGTTCGGACGAGATCCTCAGCCGACAAAAACCATTCGACACTGTCGATCAGATTGGGCCGGGCATTGAGGCGCGCAACGTCGATCTTCTCCACTGTCGTTCCGGCGATCCGTCCGAGGAGGGTGCGCCGCCCGGCTTCGTCGGCACCGGCCCAGCTTCTTGCGAACTCCGGATCGCCGCCCTTCAGCGCAAAGGCTTCCATCGTCGACAGGAACGGCCGATTGCGCTCGGGCGCGCGCACGCCGGTCACCGCCATCATCGCCTCGACCCGTTCGCGGCCGAGCGCGTGCAGCAAGGTGTCGGTCGCGCTGTTGTCGCTTTGGGAGATCATCAGCGCGGCGAGCGAATGCAGCGTCAGCGCCGAACCTGCGGGCCAGTCCTGCAAGAAGCCGGACGGCAGCGAGCGGTGGGTGAGGGGGATGACATCGGTCCATCTCCGCTCGCCCGCGCGGATTGATAAGTCGAGCTGGGCAAGCAGGAAGAGCTTGAAGGCCGAGCCGACCGCCATCGGGCGCTGAGCCTCGTGGCCGATCAGCATCGCCGGGGCACTGTTGCCGAGCCGCGCTATCGCAAGCGAGGTCCGCCCCGGAAGCGCCTTCAATTCCTCGACGATCCTGGAAAGGCTATCGCCTTTCACCTCGCTGCCGACGATCAGCAGGCCCTGGATAAGGTGCGGCGGCGTCGGTTCGACGCTGAGGCTGACCTGGAGCGTCGCTCGCTCGAAATCGACGAACACGGTGCCCGAACCCGGCCCTGCAGCTTCGATCCTGTTGACCGCTTTCGCAAGGCCGAATTGGCTCCTCAATTGCTCCGAGATCGCCTTCACCTGCGCGGCCGGCACCTGTCCGAGGAAGCTTGGCGAGAAGAGCGCCGCCGGTTCCGTCTTGCCGTTGAACAAGTCGGTCAGCGCCTCGGCCTTGACCGCAAAGGGCGACCGCTTGGCGGGTGCCTGCGCTGTCGCCGGCGTTGCGGCCAGGCTTCCGACCATCAGCAGGAGCCAGGCGAGCAGCCGCCGCCTCACGCGTCGATCGCTTCCTCGTCCACGTCCGCGGCGTGGCTTTGGATGAAGGCGAAGCGGTGCTCGGGATTCTTGCCCATCAGCCGGTCCACGAGATCCTTGATCACCTGCCGTTCCTCATATTCCGCGGGAAGAGTGACTCGCAGTAGGCTGCGGCTCTTGGGATCCATGGTGGTTTCGCGCAGCTGGTTCGGGTTCATCTCGCCCAGGCCCTTGAAGCGGCCGACCTCCACCTTCTTGCCCTTGAACAAGGTCCGCTCCAGCTCCGCGCGGTGCGCATCGTCCTTAGCGTAAGCGATCGTGCCGCCCGCCGAGAGCCGGTAGAGCGGGGGCTGCGCGAGGTAGAGCGCGCCCTTGCGGACGAGCTCCGGCATCTCCTGGAAGAAGAAGGTCATCAGCAAAGTAGCGATATGGGCGCCGTCCACGTCCGCGTCCGTCATGATCACGATTCGCTCATACCGGAGCGCGTCGATGCTGCACCGTTCGCGCGTCCCGCAACCGATTGCCAGGATCAGGTCGGCGATTTCGCTGTTGGCGCGGATCTTGTCCGCCGACGCCGAGGCGACGTTCAATATCTTGCCGCGGATCGGCAGGATCGCCTGGGTCTTGCGATCGCGCGCCTGCTTGGCCGAGCCGCCCGCGCTGTCGCCCTCGACGATGAACAGCTCGGTTCCGGCCGGATCGTCATTGGCGCAATCGGTGAGCTTGCCGGGAAGGCGCAGCTTCCGGGCGCTGGTCGCACTTTTGCGCTTCACCTCGCGCTCGGCGCGGCGCTTCAGTCGGTCGTCCATCCGGTCGAGCACGAAGCCGAGCAGCGCCCGCCCGCGCTCCATATGGTCGGCGAGGAAATGATCGAAATGGTCGCGGATCGCGGTCTCGACCAGCCGCGCCGCGTCCGGGCTCGTCAGCCGGTCCTTTGTCTGGCTCTGGAATTGCGGGTCGCGGATGAAGACCGAGAGCATGATCTCTGCGCCGCCGACCATGTCCTCGGCCTGGACGTCTTTCGCCTTCTTTTGCCCTGCAAGCTCGCCGAACGCGCGCATGCCGCGGGTGAGGGCGGAGCGTATGCCCTGCTCGTGCGTGCCGCCGTCGGGCGTCGGGATGGTGTTGCAATAATAAGAGGAGCCGCCTTCGCTCCACAGCGGCCACGCCACCGCCCATTCGACGGAGCCCTGGCCGTTCGGGAAATCCTGCCGGCCGCGGAAGAACTCGGCGGTCGCGCATTCGCGGGCGCCGATCTGCTCCTTAAGGTGATCGGAGAGGCCGCCCGGAAACTGGAACACCGCCTCGTGGGGCGTGTCGTCGCTGATCAGCGAGGGATCGCACTTCCAGCGTATCTCGACGCCCGCGAACAGGTAGGCCTTGGAGCGGGCGAGGCGGTAGAGCCGGGCCGGCCTGAACTTCGCATCATAACCGAAGATCGACAGATCGGGCACGAAGCTGATCGTCGTGCCGCGCCGGTTCTGGATCGATCCGAGCCTGGTGAGGCCGGAGGTGGGGACGCCGCACGCAAAGGTCTGCCGGAACAGCTCCTTGTTGCGCGCCACTTCGACGATCGTCTCGGTCGAAAGCGCGTTGACGACGCTGACCCCGACCCCGTGGAGGCCGCCGGACGTCGCATAGGCCTTGTCCGAAAACTTGCCGCCCGAATGCAGCATGGTGAGGATCACCTCCAGCGCCGACTTGCCCGGATATTTGGGGTGATTGTCGACCGGGATGCCGCGGCCATTGTCGGTGATGGTCAGCCGGTTGCCGGCCTCCAGCTCCACCTCGATGCGGCTGGCGAAGCCGGCGACCGCCTCGTCCATGGAATTGTCGAGCACTTCGGCGGCGAGGTGATGCAGGGCGCGCTCGTCGGTGCCGCCGATATACATTCCCGGTCGCCGGCGGACGGGCTCGAGGCCTTCCAGAACCTCGATCGACGAAGCGTCATAATCCTGAATGGGCTGGGCGCCGGACGCGAACAAATCTGCCATGTTCCCGACTATAGGCGCCTGAGTCGCGCTGCCAAGCACGCGGCGCATTCTATCCACAGCTTCGCGGATAAGCCTTTCGCTCCTCGTTCCTGCGGCGAAATGTATTCTGCGTGCGCCGAACCTCCGGCCGAGGGACTCGCTCTGCCGAATGATTAACGCCACATCTTGAAGTCTGGAGTGGGTGCGTGGCCTTGGAGTCGGCCGCCGGACCCTGCTTTCTCCACTGTGAGGCGTTTGTCATCTCTGGAGAAGAAGCGATGCTCACCTATTCGCTCAAGCTTGCGTCCAATTACAACGGCATGGTGATGGCGACCTTCCCCGACGTGCCCGAGGCGATGGCGCTCGGCCGGGACCATGAAGAGGCGCTGGAACAGGCCAAGCATGCGCTCGAAGCGGCGCTGGAGCGCTATGCCGCCGAAGGCCGAGATTTCCCGGTGCCCTGCGCTGGCGGCAGCCTGCGCGTCAGCACCGAAAAGTTCGAACTGCTCGCCACCGCCTGAGGGCATCCAGGCACCATATCTTAACGCAAATTCGCTAGCCCCACCGTTTGTCCAACAACTGGTGGGGCTTTGCTATGTTTGGAGGACTGATCCGCAGGCGAGCGCTTCGGGTGAGCGAAGACGAGTTCGCTGCTGAATCCACCCTGTTTTCACTTTCGACCGACGTCCCGCGTCCGACCGACAAGCGGACGGACGAGCGCCTGCGCGCAATCCTGCCCGTCACCAAGCTCATAACGGACGACAGCGCCCAGCATCTCTGCCGTATCAAGAACATCTCGGCCGGCGGCCTGATGCTCGAAGGCACGGCAGGGGTCGAAGCCCACACCAACATCCATATCGAAATGGGTGACAATCGGCGCATTCCAGGCACCATCGTCTGGACGCGCGGCAACGCCATGGGCATCAAGTTCGACCAGAAGGTGGACCTGCGCGAGCTGTTCGCCGACCGCAAGGTTCGGCACGGTTTCACGCCGCGTCCGCCGCGGCTCGACGTGACCTGCGGAGCGACCGTGAAGATCGCCCGGCTTTATCACCGCGTCGAAGTGCAGGACATCTCGTTCGGCGGCATCAAGGTCGAGATCAGCGACAGTCAATGCGTCGGCAAGTCGGTCGTCATTACGATCGAGAGCCTGCGCCCGCTCAAGGGCAAGGTGCGCTGGTACAAAGCGGGCCGCGCCGGCATCGTCTTCGATCAGCCGCTCACGTTCGAAGAACTCGCCGAATGGATGAGCAAGCGGGTCGAGGTGGCCAGCGCCAAGCTCGGCGCCTGGGACCGCAACAAACGCTGAACTTCTCCCCTCCTTAGCCGGAGGGAAGGAACTTCAGCTCGGCATCAGCACCGCGTCGACGACGTGGACGACGCCGTTGGACTGCATCACGTTCCCCTGCGTCACCCGCGCCTGACCGCCCTTGCTGTCGGTGACGGTGATCGCTCCGCCCGCGTCGGTCACGGTAAGCTTGCCGCCTCCCACGGTGGCGAGCTCGGCCCTGCCGCCGCGTTTCTGGATCGAGCGGCGAAGATCCTCTGCCAGCACCAAGCCGGGCACCACATGGTAGCTGAGGATGCCGGTGAGCGCGCCCTTGCCCTGCGGCTGCATCAGCCCTTCGACCGTGCCGGCCGGAAGCTTGCCGAACGCGGCATTGGTCGGCGCGAAGACCGTGTAAGGGCCAGCCCCGGCGAGCGTCCTGTCGAGCCCCGCCGCCTTCACCGCATTCACGAGGGTCGTGTGCTCGGACGAGGTCGACGCGTTCTCGATGATCGTCTTGTTGGGATACATGGGCGCGCCGCCGACCGTCACCGGCGCGCCGCTTGCGGTAGCCGGTCCGGGCGTGGTGGTGGCGTTCTGGTTGGCGGACGCGGTCTGGTTGCCGCCGGCGTCGCCGCCTTGCTGGCAGGCGGTGAGGGCGACAGAAGCAAGAGCGATCGACAGGAACGGACGAACAGGCATCAAACACTCTCCCAGATTGGAAGAGCGTTTGATGCCGTTACGCCTGCTTTATGACAAGTCTCAGACGAGCGAGGCGACGATCTGCTCGATGATCTGCGTTTGCGGATCGACTTCGTAGATGTTGCCGTCGGCATAGCGGTACATCGAGTCCGCATCGTCGACATAGTCGTCGCGATATTCCATCGGCAGGTTGTACGTGTCGTAGCCGCTCGGGAGCATGCTGCCGACATTGAGATCGCCGGAAAGCAGCGCCACGATCGACTCGATCATGTTCGACTGCGGATCGACCTCATAGATCGCATCGTCGCCGTAGCGATAATAAGCCTCGTCGCTGTCCTGATAATCGTCGCGATACTGCATCGGCAGATTGTAGCTGTCGAAGCCCGCCGGGAGCAGTTGCCCGACGCCGAACCCACCGCCGAGCAGCGGGATCAGGCTCTCGATCAGGTTCGACTGCCGGTCGACCTGGTAGATGTAGCCGTTGTCGTCGTAGCGGTAATAATTGTCCGGATTGTCCTGATACCAGTTCTGATACTCGGCCGGGATGTTGTAATCGCTATAATATTCGACCGGCAGCACCTGGCCCGCATTGTAGAATTGGGCGCCGCCGAACATCTTCTTCGCCTGGCCGGGTGGCAGGCAGCCATTGTTCTTACGCGCGAGACCCGGAGGGCAGGCGCCGCCGAAATTGTCCGCGTAGCGCTGCTGATATCGATAGTCGTAGCCGGGTGAGGAGCGATCCTCGCGGACATTCCGGATGTCGCGCCGTTCGTCGCGCCGGGCCAGACGCTCCACGCGCCGCGTGTCCTGCTTCCAGGCCTTGCGCTCCGCCTTGGCATAGCCGCGGTCGGCCTTGGCGTAGCTTTTCTCGATCTTGCGCTCGCGCTTCTCGGCGCGCGCCCATTGCTTCTCAGCCTTGCCGCGGGCGCGCCATTCGCCGCCACCCCGGCGCTCCTGCCGCGCCATCCGGCGCTCCGCCTTGAAGCCGCCATGGCCGCCGCCCTGCAATTGAGCGCCAAACGGGTTGCCTCCGCCGCCTCCGCCGCCGCGGGATTCCTTGTGCGCCTTGCCGCCGCCTCCGTGACCGCCGCCACCGTGGCCGCCGCCGCCCTGATGCTTCTCGGGCTTGCCGCCGCCACCGCCGCCACCGCCTTTTTCCTTCGCAACTGCGGGCATGCTGATGGCCATCGCGGCTGCACTCGCGATCATGAGAAACTTGCGCATACTCATACTCCTCTGCTGTCCAAACCTGCTTCGGAGGCTCGTAGTTCCTGCGCAGAAACTAGAGGAGACGCTCTGAACCTGCCCGGTATACGGGCTTCATCCGAGGTTCAGCCGCCGGAGGAGGCTTTACGGGTCAGCGGCACGAAATAGACCGGCAGCACCCGGCGCTTGCTGATGCGGCCTTTCCTGCTCTTGTCGATAACGGTGAGCTGCAGGTCCCCGCCTTCGCCCACCGGGATCACCATGCGTCCGCCCGGGCGAAGCTGGTCCATCAGCGGCCGGGGGACATGATCGGCGCCCGCCGTGACGATGATCCGGTCGAACGGCGCCTGCTCAGGCCACCCGGCATAGCCGTCGCCCGCCCGGACAGTGACGTTGCGATAGCCGAGCGCCGCGAGCTGCTCGCCCGCGCGCTTGGCGAGCGGTTCCACGATCTCGATCGAATGGACCCGATTCACCAGACCCGAGAGGATGGCCGCCTGATAGCCCGAGCCGGTGCCAACCTCGAGCACCTTGTGGCCGGGCTCCACGTCCAGCAGATCCGTCATCAAGGCGACGATATAGGGCTGCGAGATGGTCGCTTCATAGCCGATCGGGAGAGGCCGGTTCTGATAAGCCTCGGCCCGGACCTCCTGCGGGACCAGCAGGTGACGCGGCACCTTGCGCATCGCATCCAGCACCTTGCGATCGATCCGGCGGTGCGTGCTCCCGGCGGTGGCGGCAAGGTTCTCGACAGCCAGCACCATCATCTCGCGCTCGCGCGCCCGATCCGCTCCGGGCGGAGCCGCTGCGACGAGGGCGGCGCAAATGAGGGCGGCAAGCCTTCTCACCGCAGCTCAGTCACTGGATTGGTGCGGTCGAAATAGACGATGGCATCGAACTGTCCGGTCAGGCGCGCGTCGAAATAGTGGGACTGCCGTTCCGTCTCCGGACGATAGATGACGCCCACCGCGCGTTCGAGCCGAGTTTGCCCCAGCTCGCCGACTTGAGGATTGCCGCGCAGCAGCAACGAGAAAGCCGGCACTCCGACCCTGTGGAACAGCCCCGAATAGCTTTCGGGAAGCGCGGGCCTCAGGTCATAGACGCGTCCGGGCGCGTCCCATTCGGGCGCCGCCATGACCCGGCCGGAATGGGTGAAGAAACCGACCAGATAAGCCGCATTCCCATGGCGCTGACGCATCAACTGACCGAGGTTGAGCTCGCCGCGATCGGCGGCAAAGGTTGCGCGCGCGTCTCCGGAATGGGTGTTGTGGCCCCAGACCACGACCTTGCCCTCTCGGCCCGACAGGGTTCCGACATGTTGCGCAATCGCTTCGACGTTGCGCGCCATGCCCTGGTCGCGGACGTTCCAGGCGAGCGAGCCTACATAGACGGTGCGGAAATAGGCCTCGCCCGCCGCCGTCGAGGCTGCGCTCCGAACCGCCGCGAAACGCCGCTCGCGCGCCGCCGGATCGGCGGGCGTCGGTGTGCGCTCGACGAGCGCCACCACCGCCTGCGCTTCCTCTTCGCAGGAGCGGTTCGCCCTGCGCGCGGCCTCGCCATAGGCATGGGTGCTGCGTTTGTAGGGCGCAAAGCAGCGATATTGGCGCTGCGCCTCTTGCGCCGCACGCGGGTCCGCCTGCCTCAGATAGGCCACTGCCGTGTCGGCCGCGTCGTAAAGGTCGTAGACATCCATGCCATAGACGCCGGCGCGGCGCGCCTCGGGTTGGCTGAGGTTCCAGGCGCGCAGCCGCTCGACGAAAGCTGCGAACTCGGCGTTGCGCCACATCCAGTACGGAAAGTTGGTATAGCCCGACAAGGCCTGCTGCGCGCTCCGGTCGCTGCCAAGGCCGCGCACATATTGGTTGACGCGATAGGTCGCGGACCAGTCGCCCTCGATCGCCACTGCCCCGAAGCCGTGGTTCCGGATCAGGCTTTCGGAGATGCGGCCACGCTCGACATAATATTCGCGCGTCCCATGGGTGTTCTCGCCCAGAAGCACGAACCGCCCTTGTCCAGCTGCACGGACGAGCCCGTCGGCATCGCCGCTGCCGTCGCCGATTGGAACGACGGTGCGGGCCCAGGGGGACGCGGCCGCGCCGCCGGTCTGCTGGCGGGAGGGAGTTTGCGATGCGTTCGTTTCCGAAGGTGCGCAGCCGCCGAGCAGGAGGCCGAGCGAGAGAAGACAGAGGGGGAGGCGGGACATCGGGCGTTCCTCTCGGGTCCGAGCGCGCCCCCCCGTCAGGTGCTCAGCGGCTTAGGAAGTTCGGTTCGGCGACGGGAGTCTCGCCGTGGACCATATCCAGATAGGCGGACGCGAGCTGGTAATGAGCCTGCACGGCTCTGCTGTGGGATGCCTGCTGGGCCAGTGCGATTTCGGCTTCGGCCCTCGACTGGAAATATTCCATCTCTTCACGAGGCATTGGACGCTTCACTCTCCGGTTCGGCCGCTCCGGGAATGAGCCAGGACGGCTCCTGCGGCGGTGGATACGGAAGCAAAACGAAGGACCCGGAATCGGTATCCCGGAAAACCCTCTAACCTAGGTCATCCCGCGCAACGCGCAGGGCCGGGTCTAAGAAAAAATCCGCTTCCTATTCATCGATGTTCTAGGCATGTTCTCCCGCCCGATTCTCGCTCGACGGGGCGGAAATGAGGAGAGGAGGCGTGGGTCCTCGATGGTCACAGGTGCAAGGCCGCCGCAGCGACGAGAGCCGCGGATTTGCGCGGGTGTCCGGCCTCCGAACGACCGAAGGTTACGCTGCTATTTTCGTGCGCGACCACGCAAGTCGTGGACTTCCGGCACCGCGCCTCTGTCGGACGTCAGCGGATGCGCGGCCCGCCGAACGGAAGCGGCGGCGGCGGACGGCGATCCCGGCGCGGCAGCTGCGCCTGGTAGGCGACGCCGCAATGCTGGACGCAATAAGGGAAGCCCGGATTGGACGCGCGGCCGCAGAAGTGGAAATCCGGCTCGCCTGGATGGCCGATCGGCCACTTGCAGATCTTCTCGTTGAGATCGAGCAG
>NZ_CADCWD010000056.1 GCF_902806315.1 uncultured Sphingosinicella sp. | reverse complement strand
GGAGATGTCGACCGCCGCTTCGGTATGGCCGGCGCGGATCAGCACGCCGCCGTCCTTGGCGACGAGCGGGAAGACGTGGCCCGGGGTGACGATATGCTCGGGGCCCTTGGAGGCATCGATCGCGACCGAGATGGTGCGGGCCCGGTCGGCGGCGGAGATGCCGGTGGTAACGCCGTCCAGCGCCTCGATCGAGGTGGTGAAGGCGGTCTCGTGGCGGGTGCCGTTGTGCCGGCTCATCAGCTGGAGGCCGAGCTGCTCCACCCTCTGCTTGCCGAGCGCGAGGCAGATGAGGCCGCGGCCGTGCCTGGCCATGAAATTGATCGCGTCCGGCGTCGCCATCTGCGCGGGAATGACGAGGTCGCCCTCATTCTCCCGGTCCTCGTCGTCGACGAGGATGAACATGCGGCCGTTGCGCGCCTCGTCGATCAGCTCTTCGGGGCTCGAAAGGAAGCCGCGTTCCAGGGACACGGTGGCCATCAGCGCCTGAGCTCCATCATCCGGCCAAGATAACGGGCAAGGATGTCGATCTCGATATTGACGGCGCGGCCCGCCTCAAGTTCGCCGAGCGTGGTGTGGCTGGCCGTATGCGGAATGATGTTGACGCTGAAGTGAGTGCCGCCGTCCACATCCCGCACGTCGTTTACGGTCAGGGAAGCGCCGTCCACTGTGATGGAGCCTTTCGGCGCCACATAGCCGGCAAGCGCGGCGGGCAAGGCGATGCCGACACGGACAGAATCCCCCTCGGGGCAGGTGCCCACCACTGACCCGACACTGTCGACATGGCCGGTGACGATATGGCCGCCAAGCTCGTCGCCCACCTTGAGCGCGCGTTCCAGATTGAGGCGGCGGCCCTCGGTCCACATCTCCGGCGCGGTGCGGCTCAGCGTCTCGGCCGAAGCATCGACCGCGAACCAGCCCTCGCCTTTGTCGACGACCGTCAGGCAGACGCCCGAGCATGCGATGGACGCGCCGAGGTCGACGGTCGACATGTCGTAGCCGCACGCGATCTTGAGCCGCGTGTCGCCCCGCTGCTCGACAGCCTCGATCCGGCCAATGTCTGTGATGATCCCCGTGAACATGCTCGTTAACGAACGCGCTCGTAGACTTCGAGCCGGTCCATGCCAAGCGGCAGCGTATCGGCCAGCCGCCAGCGGCGATGCGCATCGGCGAGCGCGGCAAGGCCGATATAGCCGATCGAGGACTTGCCCTCGCCGATCAGCAGCGGCGCGCGGTAGATCAGCATCCGATCGACCAGGTCCGCCTGCAGGAATGCCGAGGCCGCGCCCGAGCCGCCCTCGACCAGCAGGTCGTTGATTCCGTCCAGCGTGCAGACCTCCTCGGGGCTGGAAAGCCGAGTCCAGCCCTCGACCGGCTCCCGCCGCGTCAGCAGCGCGCGGCGCGGCGACTGGTCTTCCATGCCCGGTAGGCGGACGTCGAGGCGCGGCTTGTCGGCCTCGTATGTGCCTCGGCCGACCAGGATCATGTCGGCGCGGGCGCGTTCGAGATGGACGTGGGCGCGGGCATCCTCGCCGGTGATCCATTTGCTCTCACCTGAGGGAAGCGCGATCTTGCCGTCGATCGACATTGCAAGCTTGAGGGTGATGTAGGGGCGGCCGAGGCGCATCCGGGTGAAGAAGCCGGCCATCGAGCGGTTCGCCGCTTCGGCACCCGGCCCGATCTCCACCTCGACTCCGGCAGCGCGGAGGCGCTCAAAACCGACGCCGTTGGTGCGCGGGTCGGGATCGCCAACTGCCGCTACGACGCGGACGACGCTGGCAGCTAGCAGCAAGTCCGCGCAAGCGGGGCCGAGGGGACTGAGGTGGGCGCAGGGCTCCAGCGTCACATAGGCAGTGGCACCGCGCGCGGCTTCACCCGCCTCACCGAGAGCGACGGCTTCGGCATGGGGACGGCCGCCCGGCTGGGTCCAGCCGCGGCCGACGACTTCGCCGTTTTTCACGATCACGCAGCCGACATTGGGATTGGGAGCGGTGCGGCCGCGGCCGCGTTCGCCGAGTTCGATCGCTTCGGCTATCCAGCGAGCGTCGTCGCTCACTTCATGCCGAACCTCTTTTCGAGCTCCTTGAACTGGCGCCGGCGCTCGGCCTGCGCCGCTTCACGCTGCTTCTCGCGCTCGGTCTGGGCGACCTTGATCTCCTCGTCAGTGCGCGTGCCGGTCCAGCTTTCCGCGTAGACGATCTGCTCGCCCGGCTGGATGTTGGTCTGGGCGTCCTTGTAGAAGCCGAACAGAATGATGAGCGGCATCACCACCGCTGCCAAAAGGGCGATCCACTGATGCTTGGGGCGCTCGCGCGCAAAGGCGCGAAGGTCGCTCAACAGGGCGCGCGGGGAAGCGGTGCGGGGAAGAGGCATGAGCCCAAGATAGGGCTGGCGCGGTGCCCGCGCCAGCCCCCGGGGTCGTGCTCCTCAGCTGTCGAGCACGAACCGGACGGTCATCACCTTGGTGCTTTCCACGGGTTTGCCGTCGACCGTCGCCGGCTTGAACCGCCAGTTGCGGATCGCGTGACGCTCGGTCGCGCGCCAGAAGGCCTCGCTCGCGGCCGCCACCTTCTCGGCCCGTGTCACCCGGCCGTCGGGACCGATCACCACGCGGATCGTGACATTGCCCTCCTTCTCGGCGCGTTGTTCCTCGGGCGGGTAATCCGGCAGCAGCTCGCTGCGGGGATCGAGCCGCGCCTCCATCCGCACCGGGTCGGGCAGCGGCTTGGGCGGGGGCGGCTGAGTGTAGACCGGCACGTCTATCTTGCCCGGGGGCGTGACGTTGTAGCTCAGGTCGACGGGCTCCTCCTTCGGCGGGCTGAAGGTGGGGGTGGTGGGCGCCTTGATGATGGGCTCCGGACGCGTGATGACAGACTTGTGCTGCGGCAGGTCCGTCGGCTTCTGCTTGATCTCCGGCGGGATCGGCGGCGGGTCCTTCGGCAGCGGGATGTTCTTCACTGTGAGCGGCCCCAAATCGATGATGGGCGGCATGTCCATCTTCGACAGCGCCAGCGCCGACAGGACGGCGATGTGGCCGACGATGACGATGGCGAGCCCCGTCGGGCTGCGCGGTTTCTGCTCTAAGAATCCTCCTTCAGACATGGCGACTCTCCTTCTTCATGTGCTGAGTCGTTCAGCTACAGAGAAGATGATATACTGTATCGTGATGTTATAAAATAACGTAAATAGCTGCTGCTGAAGATTTTCTGAGGCGTGTCCGTTGCGACGTTCACCGTCATTGCGAGGAGCGCAGCGACGAAGCAATCCAGACTGACGCGGGTGGCCGCACTGGATTGCTTCGCTTCGCTCGCGATGACGAATGGGCGGGACGGATGAGTCTACCGATTTCCCGGCTCGACGAGCCGGCTTGTGGTTCAAGCCGCTGCAGCCCGAAGCCTCTTGATGCTCCCCTCCCGGCCGATCAGGGGAAGCAGAGCGGCCATTTCAGGTCCGCTCTCTCGGCCGGTAAGCGCTCGACGGAGCGGGAGGAACAGCGCCTTGCCCGTCCGCCCGGTGCTTGCCTTGAGCGCTGTCGTGAGCGCCGACCATGGCGCCGAACTCCAGTCGAGTCGCTCCGCTTCCTCCGCCGCGGCCTGCAGGAACTCGCGATCCTGGTCGCCCGCGTTCGCTTCCACAGGCCCTTCGACGATGTGCCACCAGTCGGCCGCTTCGCCAACGCTCTTGAGGTTGGGCCGGATCACCTCCCAGGCTTCCGCCGTCATGCCGGACGGAAGCCGGTCCGCGACGGCCTCGAATGGCAGCTGGTGGACGATGCGGGCGTTAAGGCCGGCAAGCTCATCCATGTCGAAGCGGGCGGGCGCGCGGCCAAAGCTCACGAAGTCGAAGGTCTGAGTGAGCGGCTTCAAGCTCGCAACCGGCTCGACGGGTAGGCTGGTGCCGATGCGCGCCAGCTTGGCCAGCAGCGCTATGGGTTCGATCCCCGCCTCCTGCATGCCTTCGATCCCCAGAGAGCCAAGCCGCTTCGAAAGCTTGCCCTCCGATCCGACCAGAAGCGCCTCGTGCGCAAAGGCGGGAGGCGCGGCACTTAAGGCCTCGAACATCTGGATCTGGAGCGCGGTGTTGGTGACATGGTCCTCGCCTCGGACGACATGGGTGACGGCCAGATCGATGTCGTCGACGGCGCTCGGCAACATGTAGAGCCAGCTGCCGTCCTCGCGCCGCACGACGGGATCGGACAGCAAGGACGGGTCGATGTGCTGGTGCCCGCGGATCAGGTCGGTCCACTCGATAGGTGCCGAATGATCGAGCTTGAAGCGCCAGTGCGGGCGCCGCCCCTCCCCTTCCAGCCGCTCCCGCTCGGCATCGCTGAGCTCGAGCGCTGCGCGGTCATAGACCGGCGGCTTCGCCCGCCCGAGCAGCACCTTGCGCTTCAAGTCCAGCTCCTGCGCCGTCTCATAGGCGGGGTAGACGCGCCCGATCGCGCGCAGCCGCTCCAGCGCCTCCTCGTAGCGGTGGAAGCGGTCGGACTGGCGATGCTCCTCGTCCGGCACCAGCCCGAGCCACGCCAGATCGTCGCGGATCCCCTGGGCGGAGGCTTCGCTCGACCGCTCCCGGTCGGTGTCGTCGAGGCGGAGGATGAACCTGCCCCCGTGCCGCCGCGCCCATAGCCAGTTGTGGAGCGCGGTGCGGATATTGCCCACGTGGAGCCGCCCGGTGGGCGCGGGCGCGAAGCGGGTGATGACGGTCATGGCCGCCGCGTCTAGGCATGCTCGCCCGGCCCGGCAACGCCCTTGCCTTCGCGCCGCCCCCGCTTAAGAAGCGAGCCGCAAGCTTGATCCAGGATAGCTCCCCCATGAAATTGATGTCCGGCAATTCCAACCTTCCGCTCGTGAAGGCGATCGCCAGCTATCTGGACCTTAAGATCACGGAAGTGAGCGTCCGCCGCTTCGCGGACGAGGAGATCTTCGTCGAAATCCACGAGAATGTGCGCGGCGAGGACGTGTTCGTCGTCCAGTCCACCTCCTACCCGGCCAACGACAATCTGATGGAGCTGTTGATCTGCATCGACGCGCTGAAGCGCGCGTCGGCGAGGCGGATCACGGCGGTGCTCCCTTATTTCGGCTATGCCCGGCAGGACCGGAAGCCCGGCCCCCGTACACCCATTTCGGCAAAGCTCGTCGCCAATCTCCTGACCGTTGCGGGCGCCAACCGCGTGTTGTCTGTCGATCTCCATGCCGCCCAGATCCAGGGCTTCTTCGACATTCCGACGGACAATCTGTATGGCGCGCCAGTCATGTCCGCGGACATCAAGTCGCGCTTCTCCAACCGCAACATCACTGTCGTGTCGCCGGACGTGGGCGGCGTGGTCCGCGCCCGCGCGCTGGCCAAAAGGCTCGACAATGCGCCGCTTGCAATCGTCGACAAGCGCCGCGAACGGCCCGGCGAATCCGAGGTGATGAACATCATCGGCGACGTCGAAGGCCGCTTCTGCATTCTCGTCGACGACATCGTCGATTCGGCCGGAACGCTCTGCAACGCCGCCGCCGCACTGAAGGAAGGCGGCGCTGAGGACGTGGTCGCTTATTGCACGCACGGCGTCCTCTCGGGCGGTGCGGTGCCGCGGGTCGACAAATCGTCGCTCAGCGAGCTTGTGATCACCGATACGATCGCCACCTACGAAGCGGCGGCGGCGAGCGACAAGATCCGTATCCTCACCATCGCCCCGTTGCTCGCGGAAGCGGTGAAGCGCATCGCGGACGAGAGCTCGGTCTCCAGCCTCTTCGACTAGGAGCTTCCCCATGCCTACCGTGCTCGTCACCGGTGCCAATCGCGGCATCGGGCTTGAATTCGTGCGCCAATATGCGGCCGAGGGTTGGCGAGTCATCGCAACGGTGCGCGATCCCGCCGAGGCGAGCGAGCTCAAGGCGGTCGCCGGCGAGGTGCGGGTCGAACCGCTCGAAATGGCAGACACTGCCGGGCTGGAGCGGTTCGCGCGGCAGCTTGGCGCGGCGCCGATCGATCTGCTCATCTGCAATGCCGGTATGTCCGGGCCGCATGGCGGGACGGAGGATCTGGAGCCGGAAGGCTGGCTTCGCACCCTTGCGGTCAACGCCGTGGCGCCGACCGTGCTTGCGGCCGCGCTGATCCCGAACGTGGAGGCCGCGCGCGGCAAGATGATCGCGATCTCTACCCAGATGGGGAGCATCGCGGACAACAGCTCGGGCGGCTTCATGGCTTACCGCACCTCCAAGGCCGCTCTCAACGCAGCCTGGTTCTCCATGTCCGTCGACCTGAAGGGCCGGCCGGTCACCATCGCCATGCTGCACCCGGGGTGGGTGCAGACCGACATGGGCGGCCCCAATGCGAAGATCAGCCCCGAAGAGAGCGTATCGTGGATGCGCCGCGTCATCGACGATCTGATGCCCGATCGTTCCGGCGCCTTCCTCACCTATCGAGGCGAGACTTTGCCCTGGTGAAGGCTTGCCTCGTGCGCGGCTCCCGCTTATAGGCGCCCACTTTCCAGCCTTGGAAAATCTATGAACCGCCCGGCCGGTAAGGGCTGCCGTGGCTGTTCTCAATCGTCCGCCCCTGTGCGGCAAAGGAGACGAAAATGCCCAAGCTCAAGACCAAGAGCGGTGTGAAGAAGCGATTCAAGCTCACCGCGACCGGCAAGATCAAGCACGGGGTCGCCGGCAAGCGCCACCGCCTGATCAGCCACAATGCCAAATATATCCGCCAGAACCGCGGCACCACAGTTCTCGCCGAGGCCGACACGGCCCGGGTGAAGCTCTGGGCGCCCTACGGCCTCAAGTAAGGAGTAGGAGCACATGGCACGCATCAAGCGCGGGACGACCACCAAGGCTCGTCACAAGAGATTGCTGGATCAGGCGAAGGGCTATTATGGCCGTCGCAAGAACACGATCCGCATCGCCCGCCAGGCCGTCGAAAAGGCCGGGCAATATGCCTATCGCGACCGCAAGGTGAAGAAGCGCAGCTTCCGCGCCCTCTGGATCCAGCGCATCAACGCCGCCGTCCGGGCCGAGGGCCTGACCTACGGCCAGTTCATGCACGGCCTGAAGCTCGCGGGCGTCGATCTCGACCGGAAGGTCCTGGCCGACATCGCGATGCACGAAGGCGACGCGTTCCGGGGCATCGTCGCGCAGGCGCGCGGAGCTCTTCCGGCCCAGGCAGAAGCCACGGCCTGAAAGCTAGCGGTTGAAGTCGGAAAAGGCGCGGAGGGGAAGCTCTCCGCGCCTTTTTCTTTGCCCATCCAGGAGCTTGGCTGCGACCGGTGCGACCCGATCCGGGCCCTAGATGGTATTTCGAGCGTTCTTCCACTATATAGGTGACGTGAGGAACCTCGATATGAAGCCACTGCATCTGACATTCTTCGCGGGCACCGCGTTGGCGGTGGCGCTCGCGTTCGTCGGCCTAGGCGCTTATTCGCCCGCCTTCGCGCAGCCGCAAAAGGCCAACCAGGCGAGCAGCGTCCCCAACAACTTCCCTTATGAGATCGTCAACGGCCGGCGCGTGCCGAAGGGCAACAAGCAGGTGGGTTCCGACGGCTCCTGGCGCGAGGAGATCAAGGACGGTCCCTGCGTGACGCTCAAGGAGAAGAACGCGGCCGGCGAATATCGCGAGGTGCGCAAGTGCGACTGAGCTCGCGCTAGCTCTTCGTCTCGGCTGATTCCGGAAGCTTGCACTCGGGCAGCTTGAGCTGAGTCAGGTGCTCGCACCGGCGCACCTGAACATCGCCGTTCGGCGCGATGAACAGCCCGAACTGACCCCCGGCCGAGCCATTCCCTTCCGAGCAGCGCGCCGTCCACATGTGCAGCGACTTGTACAGCCCCTGATACGCGGAGGCATCGATCCGCTTGCAGGTCTCCCCCGCATCCTGAACCGCGCGCCTCAGCGCGAGCGACCGGTTGAGATCGCTGAGGCCCGCCAGCTTCTCCTGAAACGGATTGGCCGCGGTGATCGACTTGGTGCGGGTCGGTGCCCCGCCGCCGTCGCACCCCGCCAGCACCAGCAGTGCCGCCGAAGCCCAGCCCGCCAAAGTCCAGCCCGATCGCACCATCTCCACCTCCCTGTTGCTGGCCTGCTTTGGCGCAAAGCCTGGCTGCGGAAAAGGCTCCGCGAGCAGGCCTGCGCCCCTCGCCCGCCCGCCGCGATGAGCAGGTCGAACATAGGCCCCTTCTCGTCGCGCCGAGGCTAGCCGATCGCCCATGGCGGGCCTAGGGAATTTGCCATGCTCGACGCCCAGAACGCACCCGCCGCGCCCCCCGCACCCGCCACCATCCGCCGCGAGGATTACCGGCCCCCGGACTGGCTGGTGCCGGAGATCAGCCTCAACTTCGAGCTCGATGCCGGACGGACAATCGTCACCGGGCGGCTCAAAGTGGAGCGCAATGGCGCGCATGACGAGCCGCTTCGGCTGGACGGCGAAGGGCTGTCGCTGAAGAGCGTTTCGGTCGATGGTAAGCCGGTCGAGCATCGCTATGCGGGCGACCTGCTGACGGTGCCGCTGAGCGGCGATGCCGCCACGCTCGAAACGGTGGTGGAGATCAGCCCAGAGAAGAACACCCAGCTGATGGGCCTCTACGCCTCGGGCGGCATCCTGTGCACGCAGTGCGAGGCGGAAGGCTTTCGGCGGATCACCTTCTTCCCGGACCGGCCGGACGTGCTCAGTATCTATCGGGTGCGGATGAGCGCGGACAAGGCGCTCTACCCTGTGCTGCTGGCGAACGGCGATCCGATCGCAAGCGGCGAGATGGAAAGCGGGAGCCATTGGACCGAATGGCACGACCCCTTCCCCAAGCCCTGCTACCTGTTCGCGCTGGTGGCGGGAGACCTGGTCGCGAACCGGGACGAGTTCATCACCCGATCCGGGCGCACGGTGGATCTCGGCATCTGGGTGCGGGAGGCGGACCTCGCCAAGACGAGCCACGCAATGAACGCGCTCAAGACGTCGATGGCCTGGGACGAGAAGGTCTATGGACGCGAGTACGACCTAGCCGTGTTCAACATCGTCGCGGTCTCCGATTTCAATTTTGGCGCCATGGAGAATAAGGGCCTCAACATCTTCAATTCGCGCTACATCCTGGCCGATCCGGACACGGCCACGGACGCGGATTACGATGCGGTGGCGGGAGTCGTCGCGCACGAATATTTCCACAATTGGTCGGGCAATCGGGTCACCTGCCGCGACTGGTTCCAGCTTTCCTTGAAGGAGGGCTTCACCGTATTCCGCGACCAGCAATATTCCGCCGACCAGGGCAGCGCCGCAGTCAAGCGGATCGAAGATGTCCGAATCCTGCGCGCCGCGCAGTTCCAGGAAGACGCGGGGCCGCTCGCCCACCCGATCCGGCCGGAAAGCTATATCGAGATCTCCAACTTCTACACCGCGACCGTCTACAACAAGGGCGCCGAGGTGATCCGGATGCTGCACACCATCCTGGGGCCGGAGAAGTTCCGCAAAGGCAGCGACCTCTATTTCGACCGGCACGACGGCGAGGCGGCGACCTGCGAGAACTTCGTCGCGGCGATGGAGGATGCGAGCGGCGTCGATCTGACGCGCTTCAGGCTTTGGTACAGCCAGGCGGGCACGCCCAAGGTGCGGGCGAGACTGCGCCACGGCGCGGGCGAGGGACGCGCGCACCTGATGCTGGAGCAGGAGGTGCCGACCACGCCTGGGCAGCAAGCCAAGACGCCGATGCCGGTGCCGCTGAAGGTGGCCTTGTTCGGCGAGCTTACCGGCGAGAAATATGACGAGCGGCTCGTGCTGCTCGAGGAGAAGAGCCAGGAGATTGTGTTCGACGGGATCGGCGAGCGGCCGGTGCTTTCGATCAATCGCGATTTCTCGGCGCCGGTGATCATCGAGAGCGACCGGGCCGCGGCGGACCTCGCCTTCCTCTCGGCGCGGGACGACAATCCGTTCGCCCGCTACGAAGCGATGCAGCAGCTGATGCTCGACACGCTGACCGCCAGCGTCTCGACGGGCCAGGCGGATCAGGAGCCGGTGATCGAGGCTGTCCGGCAGACCCTGTCGGACGAGGCGCTCGATCCGGCCTTCATTGCCGAAGCGGTGCTGCTGCCGAGCGAGGCGTTCATCGGCGACCAAATGCCAGTGGTGGAGCCCGAGGCGATCCATGCCGCGCGGGAGCGGCTGCGGACTACGCTGGGCAGCGAACTGCAGAACCTGTGGCGGAGCGCCTATTCGGCCAATGCCGCCAACCGCTTCGAATATTCGCCCGCGGCCAAGGGCGCGCGACGGCTGCGAACGGTGGCGCTCGGCTACATCGCCGCCTCGGGCGCGGAGGACGCGCCGCAAATCGCGATGCGGCAGTTCGATGCGGCCGACAACATGACCGACCGTCAGGGGGCGCTCGGCACGCTTGCCAACAGCAATGCAGCGGAGCGGGCCGACGCGCTCGGGAAGTTTTACGATCGTTATCGCGACAATGCCCTGGTGCTGGACAAGTGGTTCACGGTGCAGGCGCTCTCCACGCGAGACGACACCCCCGAAGCAGTCGCGGCGCTGGCGAAGCATCCGGACTTCACCTTGTCCAATCCAAACCGGATGCGGGCGCTTGTCGGCGCCTTCGCTGCCAACCAGCGCGCCTTCCACCAGCCGTCGGGCGAGGGCTATCGCTTCCTGGCGGACATGATCCTGGCGGTGGACAAATTGAACCCGCAGACCGCCGCGCGGCTGGTGCCGCCGCTCGGACGGTGGCGGCGGTTCGACGAGACGCGGGCCAGCTTAATCCAGGCCGAGCTGCGGCGGATCGTGGCGACGCCCGGCCTGTCGAAGGATGTCTTCGAGCAGGTCAGCAAGAGTTTGGGCTGACAGATCGGCACCGCCTCCTAGCCCTCTCCCCGGCGGGGAGAGGGTTGGGTGAGGGGGTTCTGGCTCTCAGGTTAGCTGCAGACGGCCGACGCTCTCTGAACGCTCGCTCCCCCTCACCCCAACCCTCTCCCCACAGGGGAGAGGGGGTGTTTAAGCTCCGCCCACCCAGGCGGCGACTTCAGTCGCGATCTGGTTGGCGGCCTGGTTGAGGGCGGGGGCGACATTTGCAGCATCGGCCGCGGCGATCGGCACGCGGGCTTCGAAGCGGCGGGTAGTGATCCCGCCGCCTTGCCGCGCGAGCGCCGCGTCGTAGATGGCGACCGCTTCCATGCGGGTCGCGTCGAGGCCGAAGCGCTGCAGGGTGCCGGTCAGGCGCTGGCCGGGGTCGAAGGTGAACTGGCTCGGGTCCAACACGACGCGGCCGGTGGTCGCTGCCACCGTCTCCGAGACCAGCCGGGCGAACAGGTTGGCGGGCATCTCCACCCATTGCGCGTTTTTGAGGTAGGCGACGGCGAGATCGCTCTGGTGGACGGGCACGCGCAAGGTCGCGAGCTCGCGCGGCACGGTTGGCACGACGACGGTGATCGCCTCCCCTTCGCCCGCGGTGCGGGTCGCGGCCGCCGCGCGGGCCTGGGCGGGGCTGAGGGTCATCAACGTGTCGGGGACCTTGGCGCCGCCGAAGCAGGCCGACAGGCCCAGGCAAGCGAGCAGGGCGAAGGCGGCTTTTCTCATCTTTTCGGTGCCTCGTAATCGGGAAGCTTCTGCCCCTGCAGGATCGACAGCGCGCCTTCGCGGTCGAGGCGCTCTGTGACCGAGCGGAGCGACTCTGTGGTCGCGCGCAGGTCGCGCACCAGCTGGCCGACTTCGGGAATGGTCTGCTTGGTGAGCGCCTGGACGCCGGGCCGGGCGTCGCCGATCGCGGCGTTCAGATTCTCCATGCTCTGCTCGGCGGACCGGATCGTGCTCCTCAGATCGCGGATGACCGGGCGGCCCTCCTCGTTCAGCAGCCGGTCGGCGGTGCCCGCGACCTGGCTGAAGCGATCGGCGGCCGCGCCCGCCTGCCGGATCGCGATCTGCGCCTCGGCCAGCGTCGCGGCGATCTCGGGCGAGCGGTCGGCCAGGTTCTGGCTCATCGTTTCCACATTTTCGAGGATGTCGGAAATGGTGTTCTGGTTGCGATCGGAGAGGAGCTCGGTCAGCCGCTCGGTCAGGGTGGAGACGCGGTTCAGCAACTCCGGAGCGCTGTTGAGGAGTTGGGCGAAGCCGCCGGGCTTGGCCGGGATCACCGGCACGCCATAGGGGCCCGCCTGCGTGATCGGGGAGGCGCCACGGACGGCGCCGTCGAGCTGGATCTGAGACACGCCGGTAAAGCCCACGCCCTCGATGGTGGCCGTCGTTCCCTGAAGGATCGGCGTGTCGGTGCGGACCTCGATGCGGACGCGCACGAACTCGGGCGTCTTGGGCTCCAGCGCGATCTGCTGGACCGTGCCGACGGGAACGCCCGAGAAGCTCACCGCGGAGCCGCGCGCGAGACCGTCGACCGCCTGGCGGAAGAAGATGTCGTACTGCTTGTTCTCCTCGCCCGACACCTGGCTCAGCCAGATGATGAAGGCGAGCACGGCTGCGATCATGGCGAGCACGACGCCGCCGACGAGAATGTGGTTGGAACGGGTCTCCATCAGGCCTCAGCGTTCTCGCGCACTGCCGTCTCGGCGGCGCGCCCGCGGGGTCCCCTGAAATATTCCTGTATCCATGGATGGTCCAAAGCCAATAATTCCGGAATCGTTCCAATCGCCACGACCTTGCGGTCGGCCAGCACAGCGACACGGTCGCAGATGGCGTAGAGCGTGTCGAGATCGTGGGTGATGAGAAACACGGTGAGCCCGAGCGCCGCCTGAAGCTCCTTGATGAGCTGGTCGAAGGCGGCGGCGCCGATCGGATCGAGGCCGGCGGTCGGCTCGTCGAGGAATAGGAGCTCGGGATCGAGCGCAAGCGCGCGGGCGATGCCGGCGCGCTTCTTCATGCCGCCCGACAGCTCGGACGGGAATTTCGGCCCGGCCTCCGCGGGAAGACCGCTCATCACGATCTTGTACGAGGCGATCTCGTCCATCAGCTTCTGGTCGACCTTGGGAAAATATTCCCGGATCGGCACCTGCACATTTTCCGCAACGGTCAGCGTCGAAAAGAGCGCGGCGCCCTGGAACAGAATGCCCCAGCGCCGCCGCACGTCCTTGGCCTCGTTCTCGTCGCGGCCGATCATCGGCTCGCCGAACACGCTGATCTCGCCTTCAGCGGGGGATTGGAGGCCAATGATGGAACGCATCAGCACCGATTTGCCCGTGCCGGACCCACCCACAACTCCTAGGATCTCGCTGCGCCGCACGTCGAGATCGAGATTCTCGTGGACGGTCTGAGTGCCGAACACATTCTTGAGGCTACGCACCTCGATGATGTTCTCGTCCGTGCTCACAGCCATCCGATCGAAGTGAAGAATACAGCGAAAAAGGCGTCGAGCACGATCACGAGGAAGATGCCCTGCACGACGGCGGATGTGGTGCGAAGCCCCACCGCCTCGGCATTGCCTTCCACCTGCATGCCCTGGAAGCAGCCCGCCATGGCGATAATGAGGCCGAAGACCGGCGCCTTGATCAGCATCTGCCACAGGTCCGTCATTGGCACGACTTCGCGGATACGCTGGACGAAGGTGACCGGCGGGATATCGAGCGACAGCCAGGTGAAGATGCCGCCGCCGACGATCGCGAGCAAGGCCGCATAGAAGCCGAGCAGCGGCATCATCAGCACCGTCGCGAGCACCCTTGGCAGCACCAGAGCCTCCATCGGCGAGACGCCGATCGTCCGCATCGCGTCCACTTCCTCGGCCAGCTTCATCGAGCCGATCTGGGCGGCAAAGGCCGAGCCCGACCGGCCGGCTACCATGATCGCTGTCATCAGCAGCCCGAGCTCCTTCACGGCGCTGCGGCCGATCAGGTTCACGGTGAAAACCTCCGCGCCGAACTGCGCGAGCTGGACCGCGCCCTGCTGCGCGATGACGATGCCGACGAGGAAGCTCATCAGCCCAACGATGCCGAGCGAATGGATGCCGATCACCTCGAACTGCTGCGTCACGGCGTTGAGGCGGAAGCGGCGCGGGTGCTTGATTAGGCCCCAGGCCGAAATCAGCAGTGCGCCGAAGAAGCCGACCAGGCCGCCGAGCGTGCGGATCGCGACGGCGGTGGAGCCGCCAATCTGGCCGAGCACGCGGTAAAAAGGCGGCGTGCGGTCCGGCCGCACCTTCACTGGATGGTCCGCCTGCGCGACCTGATCGAGCAGGGTCTCCATATGCGGATCGGCGCCTGTAACCTGCGCCTCCGTCTTTCGGGCGAGGCGATAGACGAGCCACGCGCCGACCGTGTCCATCCGCTCGACGCCCGAGAGGTCCAGCGTCATGCGGCGGCCGTTCGCGACATTGTCGAGCCGGTCCGGCAGGGTGCCGATGCGGGCGAGCGTCATCGGGCCGGTAAAGCGCAGGACATGGCGGTCGCCCTCCACGCTTTCGCTGAAATCCGCGGTTCCGGTCATGACGGGCGACACTGGTGCAATAACCCCCGGCGGGCAAGGCCGTTCCGAACGGGCCCGTTCCGACCCGCTCCGGAGCTAGATTGCCGCCAGCGCCTGGTCGAAATCGGCGATGAGGTCGCCCGCATCTTCGACGCCGATCGAGATGCGAACGAGATTGTCGCTGATGCCGAGCGCCGCCTTGCGCTCGTCGGGGACGGACAAGTGGGTCATCGCCGCGGGCGCGCTGGCCAGCGTCTCGGTCCCGCCGAGGCTGACCGCCAGCTTGGCAATCTTAAGGCTGTCGAGGAATGCGAAAGCCTCGCGCTCGCCGCCCTTCAGGTACAGCGAGAAGGTGGAGCCGGCGCCGGTGCAGTGGCGGCGGTAGATGTCAGCCTGGCGACCATCGGTGAGGAAGCCGAGATAGCCGACACTCTCGACCTTGGGATGATCGCGGAAGAAGGCGCAGACCTTCTCGGCATTCTCGCCGGCGCGGCTCATGCGCAGCTCCAGCGTCTCTAGGCTGCGCAGCAGCATCCAGGCGCTGTTCGGATCGGTGATCGTGCCGATCGTGTTGCGCATCATGCGGATCGGCGTAATCAGGGACTTGGCCCCGACAACGCCGCCTGCAACGAGGTCGCTGTGGCCGCCCGCATACTTCGTCAGCGAATAGACCGACAGGTCCGCCCCATGCTCCAGCGGCTTGGACCAGAGCGGGCCGAGGAACGTGTTGTCGATGGCGATCGGCGGGCGATTGTCCCCATCGAACAGGGCATCCCGCGCGGCCGCGACGGCTTGCACGTCGACCAGCGCGTTGGTCGGATTAGCTGGGCTTTCGAGATAGATGAGCGAGACCCGGCCCTGGGCCTTGGCGCGATCCAGAACGGCTTCAATCTGCTCGCGCTCGGCGCCGGCCGGGAAGTCGAGCCAGGTCACTCCGAACTTGCCGAGGATGCGGCCGATCAGCGTCTCGGTCGCGGCGTAGAGCGGACCGGAATGGACGATCACGTCGCCCGGCTGGACGAACGTCAGGAGCAGGGTGGCGATCGCGGACATGCCGCTGGAGAAAGTGAGCGCGTCCTCGGCATCCTCCCAGACGCTCAGGCGATCCTCGAGGATCTCCTGGTTGGGCCCGTTGAAGCGAGAATAGACGAGGCCCTCGGCGCCGCCCGGGCGCTTGCCGGTCACGCCCTCGAAGTGGCGCTTGCCCGCGGCCGCATTCTCGAAAACGAAGGTGGAAGTGAGGAAGATCGGCGCCTTGAGCGACCCTTCCGACAAGGCCGGATCGTAGCCGTGGCCCATCATGAGCGTCTGCGGGTTGAGCTTGCGGCCGCCGATGTCGAGCACGTCCTTCTTGGGGCGGCGGCGCGGCGTTGCGCCGGTGAGGTCGGATTCGTCTTCCATCTTAAGTCTCCCGCGATTGCGGGCTGACTAGACCCCGCGGGCGAGGGCGGCAACCGCCCAGACCACTCCGACCATCAGCGGCACGCCGGCAAGATCGAGCAGCAGGCCCGCCTTCAGCATGCGCGGCAGCGAGATGTGGCCGGTGGCCCAGGCGATCGCGTTGGGTCCGGTGCCCGACGGCAGCATGAAGCCCCAACTCGCCGCCCAGGCGGCCGGAAGCGCGAGCAGGATGGGATCGAGGCCCGTCACGGCGATGATGCCGGCGACGACCGGGATGATTCCGCTGGCGGCAGCCACGTTCGAGGCGAATTCGGTGATGACGATCACCAGCGCGACCAGCACCGTCACGATGATGAGCGGGTGAACCGCGCGGAGCGGCTGGAGCGCCACTCCGAGCCAATCGGCAAGGCCGGACTCGCCGATCCCTGCCGCAAGCGCGAGGCCGCCGCCGAACATCATGATCACGCCCCAGGGCGCCCGGTTCGCCTCCTCCCAATTGAGGATCGCGCGGCCGCTCCCGTCTGGGATCACGAACAGCAGCAAGGCCGCGGCGACCGCGACAGTGCCGTCGGTGAGCGAATCCTTGGGCAGCAGGGGCGTGACGAAGGGGATCGCGATCCAGCAAGCCACCACCAATGCGATCAGCGGCACGAGGCGTTTCTCGGCGATCGACCAGGCGGAGGCTTCGCCAATGCCGGCGCGAGCGGCGGCGGGATCGAAGTCGGTCGACTGGACCCGCTGCACCTTGAGGAGAATGAACCAGGCGAGCGGGATCGCGACGAGAACCAGCGGCAGGCCGTAAATCGCCCAGGTGAGGAAATCGATGCGAAGCCCGGTCGAGCGCTCGATGATGCCGGCCGCGATGGCATTGGTCGGCGAACCCACGAGGGTGCCGAGGCCGCCGATGGAAGCGGCAAAGGCGATGCCGATCGCCAGCGCGCCGGCGAAACCGTCCGTATGCTCAGGCTCGATCCTCGCGCCCTTCAGCACGGCCACCGCGATCGGCATCATGATCAAAGTGGTCGCGGTGTTGGAGACGATGAGGCTGAGGATCGCGGTCGCGGCCATGAAGGCGAGCAGCATCGCCGCGGGCGTGGAGCCGCCGCGGCTCACGATCGCGAGCGCGAGGCGGCGGTGGAGCCCGGTGCGCTCGATCGCCAGCGCGATGATCGCTCCGCCGAGCACCAGGAACAGGATTGGGGAATAATAAGCGGCGGCCGTCTCGCTCGCATTCATGATGCCGAGCAAAGGAAAAGCCAGGAAGGGGATCAGGGCCGTCGCGGTGAGCGGTAGCGCCTGCGTCATCCACCAGATCGCCATCAGCACCACGATTGCCGTCGCGCGCCAAGCCAGGACCGGCATGCCGACCGGCGCAGGAAGCACCAGCATCAGCGCGAAGACGAGGAGGCCTCCCCAAAGGCCGAGGCGCGCTGCGGTCATGCGGGGAAGTTGCGCGCCATGACGGGCTGCAGCGTGGGAAGGGCGTCGGCCCGACGAGCGACCTTGTGCAGCTTCGGGCAATTGGCAGCGATCCACGGGCGGCGCGGGCGCCAGTGCGACATGATCGCCACGTAAATGTCGAGCGCCGAGGGCCGGTCGTCCAGCATCCACTCGCCCTCGCCGACATCCTCCTCGAGCTGGAGCCAGAGCGTGCGACGGAAGTCGTTTACACGAGAGGCCAGCTGTTCCGCCGCGTCGGGCGCCCATCGCTCGGGGTAATCGCCAAAGGTGAAGGTCGGATAGACCACCGAGACGAACCAGATCAGGCGATGGAGGAAAGCGGGTCTGAGCGGATCGCCGGTCGCTGGCGCCAGGGCAGCTCCCGGATAGAGGTCGGCAAGGTGGAGGATGATGGCCGCACTTTCGGTAAGCACGTCACCCGCCGGCGAAACCAGGGTTGGCACGCGCGCCAGCGGGTTGATCGCGATCAGCCGGTCGCGCGCCGGCCCGGGCCGGTCAAAGCCCTCCACGTCGATGATGTCGAACGGAGCGTCGACCCACGCGAGCGCCGCCTCGGCCAGGGCCGAGCCCCAGCCGCGCACACCGTAAAGCTGCCACCTATCCGTCATGCCCCCTCCGCCGGCCGATCATGGCACGCGCGGCGGAGGCGGGGAAGGGCTCAGGGCAGCGCGATCAGCGAGATCTGGCGGCCGTAATCGGGCTCGGCGCGGTGCGTGGAGCGGCGGTAGCTGTAGAAGCGGTCGGGATCGGAATAGGTGTCGAGGCCGAGCGCTTCCACCCGCCCTACCCCCGCGGCAGCGATGCGGGCGAGGACGAAGCCTTCCAGGTCGAACTGATGGTGGCCGGGCTTGCCCGCGGAGAAGAAGCGCTCATGCTCCGGGTCCTCGGCCGTGAAGCGGCGGAAGAAGCCCTCGTCCACCTCGTATGATTTGCGGGCGATGGTCGGGCCCACGGCTGCGACGACGTTCGAGCGGTCCGCGCCGAGCCGCTCCATTTCGGCAAGCGTGCTCTCGACAACGCCGCCGATCGCGCCTTTCCAGCCGGAATGCGCGGCGCCGATCACCCCCGCCCGCTGGTCCGCGAAGAGCACCGGCGTGCAATCAGCGGTCAATATGCCGAGCGCCAGCCCCGGGCGATCCGTCACCAGCGCGTCTGCTGGAGGGCGGCCATTGTCGGGAAACGGCTCGGTGACTGGGAGCGCCGTGGCCGAGTGGACCTGGTGCAGCGTCACCAGCCTAGCTCCAGGCGCGACCGCCTCGACCGCGAGGCGGCGATTGGTGCGCACCGCCTCCGGGTCGTCTTGCGATCCGAGGCCCACGTTCAGGCCGCCATGCAGCCCTTGAGACACCCCGCCGCGCCGGCCGAGGAAGCCGTGGCGAACTCCATCCAGCAATCCAGACTTCAACACCTCAACCTGCATGCGCATTCTCCAGGGACAGGCGCAGGATATGGTCCTCGTCGGCATGGTTGCCCACGATGAATGCGTATTCGGCGACAAATTCGAAGCCGCAGCGCGCGTAGAAGCGGCGGGCGCGGAGGTTGTCCGTGAAGACGGAGAGGTAGAGGTCCTCGGCCCCGCGGGCGCGGGCTTGGGCGATCGCCCAATCCATCAGGGCTCCGGCGACACCGGTGCCGTGCCAGGGCTTCAGCAGATAGAATTGCCTGAGCTCGATCGAAGGTCCACGCGGCTCGAAAGGCAGGCTGGGCGGGCCTAGCTTCGCATAGGCTGCGGGCTCGCCCTCGGCTTCGGCGAGGCAGACGACGAAGGCTGGGTCGGACAGCTCGGCGCGCCAGCATTCCTCGCTGTGGGTGAGCAGGAAGGCGGCAAGGTCCTCCGGCCTGTAGAGGTGGCCGAACGTCTCGGTGAAGGTGCGCGCCCCGAGCTGCGACATGAGTGCCGCATCATCCGGGCCCGCGTTCCTATAGGTGATGGACTTGTCGGTGATGGCGCTCATGCGAAGCCCGCAGGGTCAGGCCAGGTGGGCGCCACCAGCGCCATCGCTTTGAACAAGGTGCCCATCTGATCCGCCGCTACCAGCCGATCGCGGGCCGCGGCAATCTCCTCCGCCCGCGCGGGAGCGTTACGGGCGAGCGCGCCCGCCCGGGCCTCGATGCCGAGCGCCTTCAACCATTCGCCCTGCGGCACGGGGCCGAGCACCTTCACCCCCTCCGCGCTTGCGGCCTCGGCGAGCGCCTCGAAATCGACATGGGTCGTGAGGTCGCGCTCGCCGGGCGAAATCCAGGGATCTGCATGTTCATGCGAGGCGACGGCCTGGAGGGTGTCTCCGGGCGCCGTCGCAGCATGGCCATAATCGACGATCAGCGCCGCCCCGCCCGATGCGGCGATCAGGCTGGCGAGCTGCCGCACCACCGCCACGGAGGCGGGGGAGGTTTCCAGCACCGTGCCGGCCGGAGCGGAACGAAGTCTCGCGGGTATCGCGCCGCTGCCGACCGGAGGACCCGGCACCGGCCTGAACCGGCTTGGCTCGTGCACCACGAGCCGCTCGCGCCAGCCCTGCTCGGTTGCCACGAGCTGACGCACGGGCAGCGCATCGAAGAACTCGTTGGCGACCACCAGCAGCGGGACGCCGGTCGGCAGCGTCGAGCTATCGTCGTGCCACTGTGCCGCCGGAAGGCGCTCGCCCTGAGCGTGGCGAAGAACGGGGCTGGTCTCCACCAGGTGCACGGCCGGGCGAAGGCGGGCCGCGGCCATGGCGCGAAGCGCGTCGGCGGCGAGCGTGCCGCGACCGGGACCGAGCTCCACATAAGCGGCATCGCCGGGAGCACCTGCGCGCACCCAGAGGTCGGCAAGGCAAAGCCCGACAAGCTCGCCGAACATCTGGCTGATCTCGGGGGCGGTGGTGAAATCCCCGCCCGCGCCGAGCGGATCGCGGCTCGCATAATAATGCGCGTTCGCCTCGGCCATATAATGGGCGACGCTGATCGGTCCGCTTGTGTCGATGAGACGCGCGAGGCGCTCCGTCAGGTCAGGCACCCGCCGGCTAATATTGCAACGCTGAAATTATCGCCAGCCGCGCTGGAGACGCCGGAAAGCTAGTGGAGGGTCGGCCGCGGCGTGGGTCTCTCGTCTTCGGCGCGGAGCCGGTAGAGCTTGGCCATGCGCAGATGCTCGGCGCGCTCCGTGGCGGTCAGGCTGCGCTCCGCAAGGAACTCGGCGCCGAGCGCCAGTTGCGAATAATAAGTCGCGTCGGCCTTCATGATAGGCGGCCCCTCCTGGCGGGAAGGAGCGAAAAGGCTCCCTTCAGCCCCGTGGGAGCGCAAGACAGGATGAGCGCGGCTTCCGCGCTGGTCGGCTGCTTCGCCATCATCGCGGCGACGCTGGTGTCACGAAGCCAATGCTGTTGCTGCATGTTTTGCCCTCAAAGCCTGGTGAAGGAACGGTCGAGATAGCGCGGCGCGCGGCGGCGGCGGCGCGCCTCCATGGCGCGGTGGCCACCCTTTGCGATCAAGGAAGCGCTCTTCTTCACGACGAAAGGGGCGAGCAGCCCGGCCGCGGCCCCGGCGGCGCCGCTCAGGCCATGTTTCCTGGCCATCGAACGACCCACGAACGCTCGGATAAGCTTCCCAATCATCGGACAGGCCCCTCCTGTTGTGAACGCGGCAGAACAGCCACAGGGATCAAACCACTGAAAGGCTTTCCTGTTCCGCACCTGAATCGATTCAGCCGGCGCAGCGTGAAACCCGCAGGGGCGCGGAGCGCACGAGCTGAGCGAATCCGGGCCGCTCACGCGGTCCCGAGGTCGCGATCCTCAGTTGGGACGGATGCTAGTGATGCAGGCTGAGCTTAGCCCCCCGGACTCTCCGGAGGGACGAGCTCAAGCAATCTTGCGAGAAGCGCCGTGGACGAGCTCGGTGGCGCGGTCGTAATCCATTGGGCGTCCGAACAGATAACCCTGGATCTGGTGGCAGCCGAGGTCGCGCATGCGGGTGAAATCGTCCGCGGTCTCGACGCCCTCGGCAGTCACGGTCATGCGGAAGCTCTTGGCGAGCTGCACGATCGACTGGATGATCGCCACCGTTTCCTTGTTCTGCCCCGCTTCGCGGACGAACGAGCCGTCGATCTTCAGCTTATGGAAGACCGCCTTGTTGAGGTAGCCGAGCGAGGAATAGCCGGTGCCGAAATCGTCGAGCGCGATGCCCACGCCCAAGGCACGGAGCCGCTTCAGCACGTCGAGCGAACCGGCAGTGTCTTCGAGGAAGACGGTCTCCGTAACCTCCAGTTCAAGCCGGTTGGCCTGCACGCGGTAGCGGGAGAGCGCGGCGTTGACCGTCGCGGGCAGCGCCGGAAGCACGAGCTGACGGGCCGAGAGGTTGACCGCGACCGTGATGTTGTCCGGCCAGGTCGAGGCGGCGCGGCAGGCTTCCTCGATCACCCAGTCGCCCAAGTGCATGATGAGGCCGGTTTCCTCGGCAAGCGGGATGAACTCGACCGGCGAGACAACGCCGCGAGTCGGATGGTGCCAGCGGATCAGCGCTTCGAAGCCGACGAGCCGCTGGTCGGACGCATTGATCAGCGGCTGATAAAGCAAGCGGAGCTGGCCGTTGGTGATCGCGTTCGAAAGGTCCTGCTCGAGCCGCATGCGGTGCTCGGCGACGGAGCGCATGTCGTCGTTGAAATAGCAGCAGGTGCCGCGGCCTTCATTCTTGGCCTGGTAGAGGGCCATGTCGGCCTTCTGGATGAGGTCGTCGACCGTCTGTCCGTCGATCGGTCCAAAGGCGCAGCCGATCGAGACGCCAATCCGGATCTCGACCTTGTCGATATGATAAGGGCGCGCGACGGCTTCGATCAGCCGGTTGGCGAGGTTCTCGACGATCTTGCGCCCTTGTGCGTCGCGGATCACGATCGCGAACTCGTCGCCGCCCATGCGCCCGACATGGCCGGTGTCGCCGACTTCCTTGACCAGGCGCTGCGCGACGCTTTTCAGCACCGCATCGCCCTTGGGGTGACCGAACGTGTCGTTGACCGGCTTGAAGCCGTCCAGATCCAGGAACATGATCGCGCAGGGCACATTGGTCGCCTGGGCGGTCGAGAGCGCTTCGCCGAGCAGCTGGCGCACGCGGCCACGGTTCGGAAGGCCCGACAGCACGTCCATGTTGGCGAGGTTGGTCAGGCGCTCCTGCGTCTTGCGCACCTCGGTCACATCGGAGCCGACGCCGCGGAATCCCTGGAAGGTGCCCGCCATGTCGATGATCGGATCGCCGGCAAGGCTGATCCAGCGCGTGCCGCGGCGAGTGCGCAGCTCCATTTCGAGGTTCGCGAAAGGCTGACGCGCAAGCAGGGTACGGCCCAGCGCGCTGTTGCCGCCCAACGAGGCGGGAAGCGAATGGCCGATCAGCTGGCTGGTCGAGCGGCCGAGCAGGGCCGTCATGCGCGAGGAGATGTAGACGACGCGGTTCTCGGCATCGACCTGCCAGAGCCAGCCGACGCCGCGATGCTCATATTCGCGCAGCAGCAGGCGGACGCTTTCCGACTGGGTGCGGATCTTGGCCATCGTCAGCAGCTGGGAATAGGTCCAGCGCGTGAGGCGGGCGACGCCGAAGATGGTGATCGCGCCGACGCCGACGACGGTGGCGGCGAGCTTCAAGTCGACTGTCGGGCTGCCGAAGAAGCAGGCGACGCAGAGCGCGGCGGTGTGGGTGCCGGTCCAGGCGAGCGCGGCGCGCGGAAAGGCGGCAAGCGCGATCGCGGCGACGATCATCGCCCCCATCGCACCGCCGACGACGACCTGCGCCTCGGGCGGCGTGGTGGCGAATGCGTAAGCGGGAAGCGAGGACCAGAGCGAGGCGAGGCCGACGGCCTCGGCGATCGGGAGCCAATCGGCGCGCTTCTTGGCGGACCGGCTGCCCGCCGAGGAGCCCGCCTCCATCGCCTTGCGATAGGCGACCCAATGGGCGAAACCGACCGCGGCCAGCCAGGCAATGATGAATTCGACTCGCGTGTGGCCGAACATGGCCCAGGCGGCGAGCATGGCGGTGCCGAGGCCCGACACGGCGAGATAGGGCGCGAACAGCGCGCTGACCTCGGCCTGGCCGTTCTGGAGATGCGCTTCGCGAAGGCGGTGATTGCCGTCCTCGTAGGAGATTTCCTCGTCAGTCAGCTCGACCGGCGGGTGCTCCTCAGAAGTCTCAGGGGAAACGGGTGCGTGGTACATCAGCATCCAATGCCAGCTGGTCGGGACAGGCTGTCACTAGACCGATAGGCTTGATGCTTAGTTAAGAGCGCGGTGAGCCGATCCCGCCCGCGCCGCTCCGCCCGGACCTGCGCAGTGCCTTCGAAACCTTGGAAAAGATCCGGGAAAGCCCGATCAGCAGCAGCGCAAAAAATGCTGAATCGGCGAGAAATGGTCCAGTTCGGAGGCTGTCCTCCATGAAGTGCAGCTTCCGCTCCACCGAGATACCCGGAGTGTCGTAAAGATAGGGCGCGGGCCAGCCGGCGTTGAGCACGGGCTCCGGGCACCAGATCTGGTGCCCGTCCATCGATTTGCCGAGCGCGCAATAGACCGCCTGGTCCGGACCCAGGCGCTCAATCCGCGACGTGGCGATGGTCAGCGCGAACGCGCCGAGGGCGATTGCGATGTATTTGACGAGCCGCTGCACGGCCATTCTGTACTCCAACCGCTGCGAAAGCGGGAGCCTTCGCGCGTGATCGACGTCCGCTCCCGACCAACTCTGCCGCAGGTGCTGCCGCCGGGCCGGCTACAGCGGGCGAGGGTTCGGGCTCCCGAGCGGCACCAGACCTCGCTCTGGCCGTTGAACCGCCGAAGCCAAGGAGACACACGATGCAAAGCGTTCCGCCCGCCAGGTTGAGCCGTGAACTGCGCGAGGAGACGAGCGGAGACCTCACCCGAAGGCGCTGGACAATCGGGCTCAGCTTCGCCGGAAGTGCGATCGGGATGCTGGTCGGCGCCTACCAAACGGGAATCCTGAAGCGCCTGCCCGACATCCTGCCCGGACCGCTGTTCGACGCCGAGAAGGTCGATGCTTCGGACTATGCCTATAAGCGCATGCAGACGCCGGACGGGCCGCTGATGGCCGTGACCTACGGCATCACCGCGGCTTTGGCCGCCGCTGGGGGCAAGGATCGCGCGCGGCAGAACCCCGTGCTGCCGATCGCTGCGTCCGCGAAAGCGGGCTACGACCTCCTCACCGCGCTCAAACTCGGGCGCGAGGAGTGGCAGGACAACAAGGCGCTGTGCAGCTGGTGCCAGTTGGCGACCGTCCTGTCCGCCGTGACGTTCGCGTTGACGCTCCCTGAAGCAGTGCGGGCCGCGCGCCAACTGGCTTGACGCGCCAGCTTGATCTCTCCTCCCGTTCTTGTTATAGTATAACATCAACTTGAGGAGAGCGCCGTGACCAAGCACCGCCCGATCCCGTCCTTCGCCGTCCCCGCCGACGTGCCGATCAGCAATCTCAACACCACGCCGCTGATCGACGTGATGCTGGTGCTGCTGATCATGTTCATCATCACCATCCCGATCGCCACCCACAAGGTGCCGCTCGATTTGCCGAATGGCACCCCCACGACTCGCGAGCCGATCGTGCACCGGCTCGATCTTGATGCGGACGGACGGATCACCCTTGACGGGCAAGCGGTGGGCCTCGGCGAGCTGCGCACCCGGCTCCAGCCGCTCGAGGCCAACCCCGATGCCGACCTCGTTTTCCGCGCGGACGGCGCGGCGCCTTACGGACGGTTCGACGAAGTGCTTGCGGAGGTCAGGCGCGCGGGCATCACCCGGCTCGGCATGGTCGGCAATGAAGAGTTCGCCAGGGCGCTCTACTAGGCTGCCGCCGCGCCTTGTCTTTGCCTGATTGAGGGGGCACTCCTCCCGAACACAGGCGGAGCGACGCATGGCATTGGCTCTTTTGTTGGCCTTCCAGGCGGCCGCTGAGCTTGCGCCCCCGGCTACGGTCCCGGTCGACTTCGATCTGGCCAAGGTGCGGCCGGCGGACGACGATGCGGAGCGCGCCCGGGCCTGCGCCCGCGATGACTCTTCGGAGATCGTGGTGTGCGGGCGCCGACGGCGCGGCAATGACTATCCAACGGAAGAGATGGAGCGGCGCTATCGGGAGAAGCCGCTCGTCGCCGAAGTCGGGATCGCCCCGAACGCCTCGGTCCGCGCTTATGGCGAGTCGGTGGAAATGCCTGGCGGTCAGATCAGCAAACGCGCGATGGTCGGCGTGAAGCTTCGGTTCTGAAGGGGGAGGCGACCCCATTTTTGGGATCGCCTCCTCCAATGCCTTAGCGGCAGCGAACGCTTCCGCGTTCCACTTCGCGGCCCAGGGCCGCGCCGACGCCGCCGCCGATCAGCGTGCCGAGAATGTTCGAGCGGCCATTGCCGATCGCATTGCCGAGCAGGGCGCCGACTGCGCCGCCGACGATCAGGCCGGTCGTCCCGTCCGGACGGCGGCAATAATATTGGCCGTTACGGCCGCGATAGATGCGGTCGTTCCGGGTCAGGCGACGCTCCTGATAATATTGACCGTCGCGATAATATTGGTCGGCATAATAAGCGTTCGTGCCGGGCTCGTAGCGGTTATAATCGTAGTTACGATATTGCCGCCAATCGCGCCGGACCTGGCGAATGTCGCGCCGGCATGCGCGCTGAATGCGCTGATATTCCGCGCGGGTACGGGCATTGCGCAGGGTCGCATCGCAGTCGCGGCGAACGTCGTTGACCGCCTCGCGGCGGGTGGTCTGCGCCTCGGCGGGCGTCGCGGTCGGAACGGCGACTGCCGCTGCCACGGCGGCCAGAATGATGGAACGCATAGCTTATACTCCTTGAACACGGCCCCTGGGCTCCCGGCGATAACGTGGCGAGGGAGCGAGAGGTTGCATCGCGAGGCAAGCGGGTGCCGCCCCGAACTGTCCAGGTTGCAAGCCCATCGCGAACCCGAGGCTGGCGAACGCGGGTCAGCCCGTTCGAGCTGAGATCCGTTTCAGCTCGTAGACGAGATCGAGCGCTTCGCGCGGGCTCAAGACGTCAGCATTGACCTCGGCCAGGGCAGTCGCGAGCGGATCAGGCTGCGGCTCCTCCTTCTGAGCGGCGGCGAACAGCGGGAGATCGTCCAGGCCCGCCGCGATGCCGCCGGTGGCCGCCCTGCCCTCTTCCAGCTTGGCGAGCACCGACTTGGCGCGGGCGAGCACCGGCGGTGGCAGCCCGGCAAGCTTGGCGACGGCAAGGCCGTAGCTGCGGTCGGCGGGGCCCTTCGCCAGCTCGTGGAGGAACACCAGCTCGCCTTTCCATTCGCGGGCGCGGACATGGTGGAGGGTGAGCGCGTCGAGCCGCTCCGCAAGCCGCGTCAGCTCGTGATAATGGGTCGCGAACAGGCAGCGGCAGCGGTTTCGGTCGTGGATCGCCTCCACCACCGCCCAGGCGATGGCGAGCCCGTCATAGGTGGAAGTGCCGCGGCCGACCTCGTCGAGGATCACGAAGCTGCGCGGGGTCGCCTGCGCGATGATCGCGGCGGTCTCCACCATCTCCACCATGAACGTCGAGCGGCCGCGCGCGAGATTGTCGGACGCGCCGACGCGGCTGAACAGGCGGTCCACCAGGCCGAGCGTCGCGCGCGTGGCCGGCACGAAGGAGCCCGCCTGCGCGAGCAAAGCGATCAGCGCGTTCTGGCGAAGGAAGGTGGACTTGCCGCCCATGTTAGGGCCCGTCACCAGCCAGAGCCGGCCGTCGTCCGACAGGCGGCAATCGTTGGCGACGAACCGGCCCCCGCTCGCGCGCACCGCATCCTCGACAACGGGATGACGGCCGCCTTCGACGTCAAAGCAGCTGTGCGGCACGAAAGCGGGCCGGCACCAGCCGCCCTCCGCCGCCCGCTCGGCGAGACCGCCAGCGACGTCGAGCCGGGCGAGCGCGTCGGCGGCTGTCGCGATCGCCTGGGCACGCTTGAGAGCTGCATCGATCAGCTCTTCCAGATGCGCCGCTTCGGCGGCCAAGGCGTGGGCGCCCGCCTGCCCGACCCGCATCGCTTGCTCGTGGAGGTCCGGCGCGTTGAACCGGACCACCCCCGCCAGCGTCTGACGGTGGGTAAAGCCCGACTCCGCGCTCATCAGCTTGTCCGCGTTCCTTGCCGGAACTTCGATATGATAGCCGAGCACGCCATTGTGGCGGATCTTGAGGGAAGCGATGCCGGTCTGCTGCCGGTAGCGCGCTTCGAGCGAGGCGATGGCGCGCCGCCCCTCGCCACCGGTCGCGCGAAGCGCGTCCAGCGCCATGTCATAGCCTTCGGCGATGTAGCCGCCCTGGGCGCTCTCGATCGGCGGCGTCGGCACCAGCGCGCGAGCGAGGAGGTCGACGAGCTCGCCATGGCTGGTGAGGGTCGGTAGCAGCTCCTCGAGCAAGGCGGGACGTTCGGAGAGCAAAGCCAGGCGGTCGTGGAGCCGGCGCGCTTCGGTGAGGCCGTCGCGCAACTGCCCCAGGTCGCGCGGGCTGCCGCGGCCCGCGACCAGCCGCCCGAGCGCACGGCCGATGTCGGGCAGCGCCTTCAATTGCCGGCGCAGCGCGTCCCGTGCGCCTGCATCCCCTTCGAACAGAGCCACCAGGTCGAGCCGCGCCTCCAGCGGGTAGCGATCGAGCAGCGGAGCGCCGAGATCCGCCGCGAGGAGGCGCGCGCCGGCCCCGGTGACGGTGCGGTCGACCGCCGCGAGCAGGCTGCCCGCACGGGTGCCGCTCGCCGACACGGTGAGCTCCAGGCTCTCCCGCGTCGCCGCGTCGATCATCATGTGCCCGTCGGCGGCGCGTCCAACGGGTGGGCGTAGGAAGGGCAGGGAATCCCGCGCGACCTCGTCCAGATAGGTGAGCAGCCCGCCAGCCGCGGCCAGCGCCGCCCGGTCGAAACTGCCACAGCCGTCCAGCGTCGCGACTCCGAACTTTTCCTTTAGCCGCCGCTCGGCCGCGATGCTGTCGAAGCCCGCGCGCCGTTCCTGCACCGGCCATCCCGGGAAGGGCTCGGGACTGACGATCTCCGCCGCGGCGAGCCGCGCCAGCTCCGCTTCGAGCGCGGGCGGCGCGACCGAGCAGAGCTCGAACTTGCCCGTCGAAACGTCCGCCGCCGCGACGCCACAGCGATCGCCCACCTTGGCGGTTGCGACCAGCCAGTTGGCCGCGCGGCTGTCGAGCAGCGCTTCTTCGGTCAGCGTGCCCGCCGTCACCACCCGCACGATCGCGCGGCTGACCACGGATTTGGAGCCGCGCTTCTTCGCCTCCGCCGGACTCTCGGTCTGCTCGGCGATGGCGACGCGGTGCCCCGCCTTGATCAGCCGCGCGAGATAGGCCTCGGCGGCATGGATCGGCACCCCGCACATCGGAATGGGCTCGCCCTCATGCTCACCCCGCGCCGTCAGCGCGATGTCGAGGCACCCCGCCGCGATCTTTGCATCCTCGAAGAACAATTCGAAGAAATCACCCATCCGGTAGAAAAGCAGGGAATCCTCAACCTCCGCCTTCAGCGTCAGATATTGCGCCATCATCGGCGTCGGAGCGGAATCGACCTTCGGGCGGGCAGTGGCCATGCCATTTCGTTAAAGCCTAACGCCCTGATGCGGAACCGCTCGCGTTAAGCCAATTTCGTCGTTCCGTCCGCCATTCTCGTCGCAACCTTGAAAACTCAGCGCGAGCAAGTGGTTAGCGGCGCCTTTACGAACGCGGGTCCTCCGCGGTTCGCACAAAATCGTCTTTGGGGGTTCTTCGTGATCAGACTTCTTGCCGCGGCGGCGCTCGCCGCGCTCATCCCTGTGCTGCCCGCTTCCGCCGCGACCTTGGTCGGCAGCTACGGCTTCAACAACAGCCTCGCGTCCGCAGTGCCAGGTGGACAGGCGCTGACGCTCATCGACCCGAAGGGCAAGAGCGGCTTCGGCACCGACACGGTGTTCGGCGAACAGCGGACGGTCTTCAATTTCCTCGGCTCCTCCTCGCCTTCCGAACAGAGCGGGCTGTCCTTCAACACCAACGGCCTTTTGGTTTCCAACGATTATTCCGTCGCGCTCACCTTCAAGTTCAACGAGCGCAACAGCAGCTGGCGGCGCATCCTGGACGTCTCCGGGCGCACCAGCGACAACGGCTTCTATGTTGACAACGGCAACAACCTGTCCGTCTTCCCCAGCTCCGGCAGCAACGTGAACTTCCTCAGCGGCAGCTACCGCAACGTCGTCCTGACGGTTGGTGGCGGCAAGGCGAGCGCCTTTGTAGATGGCGGATCGAGCTTCAGTTCGACCACGCCGGTGATGAACCTCACCAACGGCCCGGGTCTCCTCACCTTTTTCGCGGACAACAATGTCGGCGGCGGCAAGGGCGAATGGTCGTCCGGCAGCATCGCGGCTTTGCGTATCTACAACGGCGTGCTCAGCGCCGAGGAGATCGCAGAGCTCAACAGAGTCCCCTTCGTCGCCCCCACCGCCGCCGTTCCGGAGCCGGCGACCTGGGCGATGATGCTGGCCGGGTTCGGCCTCGTTGGCGGAACGCTGCGCAGCCGCCGCAACTCGCTCGCATTGGCCTGAAAGGCGTCGCCGCCGGTGCGCCGGCGGCGACGCCTTTCAAAACAACGATCGAACCCTTACGGCCCGCGTCTCGTTTGCTAGGCGCAGGACGCGCATGCTTTTGCGCAAGCGGGCCGCAGAGGGATTGGGATGAGCGAGAGCAACGTCAAATTTTCCGAGCAGGAAGCGCTCGATTTCCACCGGCTGGGCGGGAGGCCCGGCAAGATCGAGATCATCGCGTCGAAGCCGATGGCGACGCAGCGCGATCTCAGCCTTGCATACTCGCCCGGCGTCGCCGTCCCCGTCCGCGCGATCGCTGACAATCCCGCCGCCGCTTACGACTACACGGCCAAGGGCAATCTCGTCGCTGTCATTTCCAACGGCACCGCGATCCTCGGCCTCGGCAATCTGGGTGCGCTCGCGTCCAAGCCGGTGATGGAAGGCAAGGCGGTGCTGTTCAAGCGCTTCGCCGACGTCGATTCAATCGACATCGAGCTTGCGACCGAGGACCCGGACGCCTTCATCAACGCCGTTGCCCTGATGGAGCCGAGCTTCGGCGGCATCAACCTTGAGGACATCAAGGCGCCGGAATGCTTCATCATCGAGCAGACCCTGCGCGAGCGCATGAACATTCCGATTATGCACGACGACCAGCACGGCACCGCGATCATCACCGCGGCGGGCCTCATCAACGCCTGCCAACTCACCCGCCGCGACATCCGCAACGTGCGGGTGGTGGTGAACGGCGCGGGCGCCGCCGCGATCGCCTGCACCGCCCTCATCAAAGCGATGGGCGTGCCGCACGACAATGTCATCATGTGCGACCGCAAGGGTGTCATCTACCAGGGCCGCACCGAAGGCATGGACCAGTGGAAGTCGGCCCATGCGGCCAAGACGGACGCGCGCACGCTTCAGGAGGCGCTTCGCGGCGCCGACATCTTCCTCGGCCTTTCCGCGGCGGGCGCGCTGAAGCCGGAGATGGTGATGGACATGGCCGCCCAGCCGATCATCTTCGCCATGGCCAATCCCGACCCGGAGATCACGCCGCCAGAGGCCAAGGCCGCCCGCCCGGACGCGATCGTCGCCACCGGCCGGTCGGACTATCCCAACCAGGTCAACAACGTCCTCGGCTTCCCCTTCATCTTCCGCGGCGCGCTCGACGTGCGCGCCACCACGATCAACGAGGAGATGAAGATCGCCGCCGCCGAGGCGCTCGCCGCCCTCGCCCGCCAGCAGGTGCCCGAGGAAGTGGCCGCCGCTTATGGCGGCCTCGCCCACACGTTCGGCGCGGATTACATCATCCCCGCCCCCTTCGATCCGCGGCTGATGGAGATCGTGCCCGCGGCCGTCGCCCAGGCGGCGATGGACAGCGGCGTCGCGCAGCGCCCGATCGAAGACATGGACGCCTACCGCACCGCGCTCCGCTCGCGCCTCAACCCGACCACCTCGGTGCTGACGCTGGCCTATGAGGCCGCCCGCGCCAACCCCAAGCGCGTCCTGTTCGCGGAAGGCGAGGAAGACACGGTTCTTCGCGCCGCAATCGCCTTCCGCGACGGCGGCTATGGCGTCCCGGTACTGGTCGGGCGCGAGGACGTGCACGACCGGCTGCGCAGGCTGGGCGTCGAGGATGCGGAAAGCTTCGAGGTGCTCAACAGCCGCAATTTCCCCCGCGTCCCCGAGATGGTCGAGCATCTCTACAGCCGCCTACAACGCCGCGGCTACCTGCACCGCGAGGCCGAGCGGCTGGTCAACCAGGACCGCAACATGTTCGCCTCGCTGCTGCTGGAGCTCGGCGAGGCCGACGCGATGATCACCGGCGTCACCCGCCCTTATGCCCAGTCGATCCGCGAAGTGCGGCGCGTGCTCGATCCAGTCGAGGGCATGACCCCGTTCGGCATCCACATCCTGGTGGGCAAGAGCCACACCATCTTCCTCGCCGACACGAGCGTCACGGAACGGCCGTCCGCCGAGCAGCTGGTCGACATCGCCAGCCACACCGCAGAGGTGGCGCGGCGCATGGGCCACGAGCCGCGCGTCGCCTTTCTCTCCTACTCGACCTTCGGCAATCCGGAAGGAAGCTACCTCGACCGCATCCGCGACGCGGTGAAGCTGCTCGACGCGCGCGGCGATGCCGGCTTCGAATATGAAGGCGAGATGCCGCCGGACGTGGCGCTCAACCCGGTGATGCAGAAAATCTATCCGTTCAGCCGCCTCACCGGCCCGGCCAACGTGCTCATCATGCCGGGTCTCCAGACCGCCAACATCGCCGCCAAGCTGCTGGGCGAGCTTGGGTCCGACGCGGTGATCGGCCCGGTGCTCGTGGGCATGCAGAAGCCGGTCCAGATCGCCGCCATGACGGCAAACGCGTCGGATTTGGTGACCCTGGCGGTGCTCGCCGCCGGCGGGATCGCGCGCTAGGCGGCATCCGAGCTTGAAAACGGACGTGTCCCCGGCACGTCCGTTTTCAGCGCTTATTGCGGGTTGTCGGTGGTGCGGCCGGCGGTGCCGACCTGGCCGACCTGGCCGATATTGCCGAACAGCTCCTCGAAGAAGCCGCGGTCGCGGCCGAGCGTCGGCGTCTTGTCCGTGGAAGGATCGATCGAGGCGACCTGCTCCAGCCCCGAGCGCTGGACGGCGGCGACGTTGCCGGCTTCGTCGAAGCGGACATGCAGCACCGTTTGCTCGGACGGGCTCGGCTTGTTGAAGCCGTAGCCGCGGGTCTCGCGCGAGACGTAATACCAGTCGCGCTGGTCGAACTGGCCGACGAAGCTCGGGCGCCCCAGCGTCGCGGCCACCGAGTCGCGATTGTCGACGCCGGGCTGCACCGACGCCACCAGCGTCTGGTCCATCAGATAGCCCTGGCGGTCGCGCACCTTGGTGCAGGCCGAAGTCGCAACAAGGGTGGCGCCCAGCAGGATCGCCGATACGGCGCCGTGTCCAAAGCGGGTCATGATTGAAAACTCTCCTGAAATGGGCCGGCGCGACACATCCGCGCCAGGCCCGGCTTGCGGGCGCCCCTCGGAGAAACCATTATGACAATGAGGCCCCTGCGCGCAAGGGTGCCGCCCCCAAGCACGTGGAGTTGAACCCTTGTCCTTTCTCGCGCGCATCCTCGGCGGCAAGTCCGGCCGGGAGCGGATGCTCCCTCTCTACCAGCGGGTCGTCGCCACCGGCCGCGACCCGGCCTGGTATCGCGGAGGGGAGGTGCCGGATACGGTGGACGGTCGGTTCGATATCCTGGCGGCGGTGATGGCGCTGGTGCTGCTGCGCCTCGAGCGCGAAGAGGATCGCCGGACGCAGGTCTCCTCGACTTTGCTCACGGAGCTTTTCATCGACGACATGGACGGCTCGCTTCGCCAGCTCGGCATCGGCGACCTGGTGGTCGGCAAACATATGGGCAAGCTTATGGGGGCGCTCGGCGGCCGCCTTGGCGCGTTCCGCGAGGCAGTGAACTCTGAGGGCGCGATGACCGCCTCGGTGAAGCGCAACGTCTTCCACGAAGCGCCGCCTTCCGATGCGGCGCTGAGGTTCGTGACCGAGCGCCTGCTCCGCTTCCACGCAGCGCTCGCGGCCGCTCCCGCGCCGGCTTTGCTGCAAGGGGAACTCCCAGCGCTATGACCGAGCCCGAGTTCAGCCGCACCGCGCGCGTCGACACGCTCGGCAGCGCCCCGCGCATGCTCTCCTTCGGCGCCAACCTGGAGGAGCGGGCGGCATTGGCCAAGCGCTTCGAGCTGGTCGCGATCGATCGCCTCAGCGCCGAAGCCGAGCTCACCCGCGCCGGCGACACCGTCCGCGCGCGCGGGACCTTGAGCGCCGAAGTCACGCAGAGCTGCGTCGCCAGCGGGGTGCCCGTTCCGTCGCAAGTGGAAGAGGATTTCGAAATCGAGTTCCGGCCGCAGCCGGAAAGCGGAGGCGCGGAGGAAGAAATCGAGCTCAGCGAAGGCGAACTCGACGTGGTCTTCTATTCGGGCTCCGCGGTCGATGTGGGCGAAGCGGTCGCCGAGACGCTGTGGCTTTCGCTGGAGCCCTTCCCGCGCGCGCCCGAGGCCGAAGATGCCCTGAAGGAAGCCGGCGTGAAAACCGAGGAGCAAGCGGCCCGCGAGTCGAGCCCTTTTGCTGGACTCGCGGCGCTGAAGGACAAGCTCGGCAAATAACTCCTCCCCCGGATTTCCGCGGGAGGGGGACCGCACGAAGTGCGGTGGAGGGGCAATGCTGAGTCAGTCGGCGCTACGCGCCGCCCCTCCACCGCGTTTCCCGCGGTCCCCTCCCCTGTAGAAGCGGGGGAGGATCTTTCAGAACGGAACGTCGTCGTCCAGGTCGCTGTCGAACGCGGGCGCCGGGCGCTGCTGGCGATTGCCGCCGCCGAAGTTGCCGCCGCCTGAGCCGCGGCCGCCGAAATCGGAACCCCCGCCACCACCGCCGCCGCCGAAGCTGTCGCCATAATCGGCGCCGCCGCCCCCGAAGCTCCCGCCGCCACCGCCGCCGCCCTTGGCGTCGAGCAGGACGAGCTCGCCCCGGAAGCGCTGCAGCACGATCTCGGTCGAATATTTGTCTTGGCCGCTATTGTCCGTCCATTTGCGGGTCTGGATCTGGCCTTCGATATAGACTTTCGAACCCTTGCGCAGGTAGCTCTTCGCGACCTTGCCCAAATTTTCGTTGAAGATCACGACGCGGTGCCATTCGGTCCGCTCCTGCTTGTTGCCGTCGCGGTCCTTCCAGCTCTCCGACGTCGCAAGGCGAAGGTTCACCACCTCGCCGCCATTGCCGAGCGAGCGCGACTCGGGATCGTCGCCCAGGTTGCCGACCAGAATGACCTTGTTCACGCCCGCCATCTCAAATCCTCATAAGCCGAGGGCGATCGCCGCCCAATATGTCGCTCCCGCAGCCAGATAGGCCAGGGTGAAGAGGTAGGCTAGCATGAAGGCGGGCCACTTCCACCCGTTGGTTTCGCGCCTGGTCACCGCAACTGTGGATAAGCATTGCGGTGCGAAGACGAACCAGGCGAGGAAGGCCAGAGCGGTCGGCAACGACCAGCGGCCGCGCAGCTTCTCGACCAGCGACTGCTCGGTCGCCGCTTCATCCTCAGACTCGATCGAATAGGCCGTGGCGAGCGCGGAGACGGCGACCTCGCGCGCGGCCATTGCGGGCACGAGGGCGAGCGCGATCTCCTTGTTGAAGCCGATCGGCGCGACCAATGTTTCGAGCCCGTCTGCGATGCGCCCGGCTATGGAGGTGTCGAGCACGGTTTGCCCCGAACCTTCCTCCGGCTGCGGATAGGAGAGCAGCGCCCAGAGGATCACCGTCGAGACCAGGATGATGGTGCCCGCGCGCTTCAGGAAGATGGCGGCGCGCTGCCACAGCCCGAGCGCGATGTCGCGAAAGGACGGCAGCTGATATTTGGGCATTTCCAGCATGAAGCCGCGCTGCACTCCGCGCGCGACCGTCTGGCGCAAAACCAGCGCCGCAATGAGCGCGCCCGCGATGCCGACGAGATACAGGCCGAACATCACCAGCCCCTGCAGCCCCACCCCGCCGCCGACCGTCTTCGCCGGGATGAAGGCGCCGATGATCACCGCATAAACGGGCAACCGCGCCGAGCAGGTCATCAGCGGCGCGATCAGGATGGTGGTGATGCGGTGCTTGGGATCCTCGATGCTGCGCGTCGCCATGATCCCAGGCACCGCGCAGGCGAAGGAGGACAGCAAGGGGATGAAGGCGTGCCCGGAAAGGCCGACGCGGGCCATCAGCCGGTCCATCAGGAAGGCGGCCCGGACCATGTAACCGGTCGCTTCCAATAGCAGGATGAAGAGGAACAGGATCAGGATCTGCGGCAGGAACACGATCACGGCGCCCACGCCGCCGAGCACGCCGTCGACGAGCAGCGAGCGCAGGAAGCCTTCGGGCAGCGTCGCGGTCACGAGCCCCTGCACGGCCGTGATGCCGCCCTCGATCCAGCCGATCGGGGCCTCGGACCAAGCGAAGACCGCCTGGAACATCAGGAACATGAGGCCGAGGAAGATAAGCGGACCGGCGACCGGGTGGAGCGCCACCGCGTCGATCACCGCGCTCGAACGGCGGCCGGCGGTTCCGCCCAGCACGGACGCCTTGGCGATGGCGCGGGCGCGGCGCTGCACCGACGTGAAATCCTGATCGGGAACCTTGGCGCGGCGCTCGGCAGTGACAGCGAAGCTCAGCGCTTCCTTGACCTCGTCGAGGCCGCGACGGCGCACGGCCACGGTTTCGATCACCGGCACGCCGAGCTCTTCCGACAGGCGCGCCAAGTTGATGGTGAGCCCGTCGCGCTTGGCGAGGTCGACCATGTTGAGCGCGACCACCGTGGGGAGCCCGAGCGCGATCAGTTGCAGCGCGAAGCGGAGGTGGTTGTCGAGGTTGGTCGCGTCCAGCACGATCAGCAGGGCGTCGGGCAGCCGCTCGCCATGCTGGCGCCCGATGACGACGTCGCGCGTGACTTCCTCGTCGGGACTGGAGGGATCGAGGCTGTAGGCGCCGGGAAGATCGACCAGCTCCGCGGGGCGGCCATCTGGAAGCGAGAGACGGCCCGACTTACGCTCGACCGTGACGCCCGGATAATTGCCGACCTTCTGCCGCGCGCCGGTCAGCATGTTGAACAGCGCGCTCTTGCCGGCATTGGGATTGCCGACGACCGCGATCAGCGGAATGGCCGTCATTCGGCGGCGAGGTCCATCGCTTCGACCTGGACCGACACCGCACGCGCCTGCGCCCGCCGCATCGCGACCATCATCCGCCCGACACGGATCGCCAGCGGGTCCTTGCCGAACGGCGCGCCGTGCAGCGCTTCGATGTCCACGCCTTCATCGAAGCCGAGATTGCGCAGCCGCTTGCCATCCGTCTCGGACAAGATTGTCCAATCGATTGCGCTGACCGTGGCGGGTGTTCGGTAGGGAAGCTCGTCCAGGCGCAAATTTATCGAGTCCGATCGGTGGCTAGATGCGAGTGATTATCAATAACTCGCCCAAGAATCCAGTGCCGACCGAAGCGTCTGGCCGCGCGGTGCGTTCAGGGCTAACAAAGCAGGCGCTGTGTATGCGTTTGCGAAGGAACGGCAATGAAATCAGGCATTTTGATCCTCGCCAGCCTGGCTATGGCCGCCCCCGTCGAGGCGGCGACCTTGAACCTGAAGGTCGAGGGGCTGAAGCCCAAGGGCGAGCTCATGATCCTGCTGTTCGACGCGGAAGGAAAATGGAACGCGAAGACGGGCGCGGTGCGCGAGATCAAGCGCCGCGTCTCCGCCGGGACCACGCAGATCCAGGTCGAGGGCCTCGGCGCCGGCCAATATGGCGCGATGGTATTCCAGGACCTCAACCTCGACGGGAAGATGAACTTCAACCTCGTCGGCATGCCGATGGAGCCGTACGGCTTTTCCAATAACAGCCGCGGCATGTTCGGCCCGCCCACCTGGGGCAAGGCGGCGTTCCGCTTCGGCGGCGGCAATGCCGCCCACTCGATCCGGGTGAAATGACAGCCAGGGTCGCAGCTCCCGCTCGCGCGACCGGCCGCCAGGCCGCGGTCGGGCTGGCGCTCGCCTCCGCCATCGCGGGAACGTGGCTGGCGCTGCACATCTACAGCGTCTTCTTCCATCCGCTGAACGGGGCGGGACTGGCCGTGGCTCCGCTGCTCGTGCTGGCGATCACCTGGCTCAACGTCGGCATGTTCATCGTCGCGCATGATTGCATGCACGGCTCGCTGGCGCCCGGCCGCCCGGGCCTGAACCGCAACGTCGGGCGGGTCATGCTCGCTCTCTATGCCGGCTTCTCGTTCGATCGGCTGCTCCCCAAGCATCACGACCATCACAAGCATGCGGGAACCGACGGCGACCCGGACTACTCGCACTCCAACCGTTTCTGGCCCTGGTATCTCGCTTTCTTCCGCGAATATTTCGGCTGGCGCGAGTTCGGGGTCCTGGCAGTGCTGCTGTGGAGCTACGTCCTTATTCTCGGCGCCTCGCCGGTGAGCGCCCTGCTCTTCTGGGGCGTGCCGGCGATCCTCTCATCGCTGCAGCTCTTCTATTTCGGCACCTACCTGCCCCACCGGCGCGACGAGTTCGATTTCGCCGACCGCCACCGCGCGCGCAGCAACGAATATGGCTACATTGCCTCGCTGCTCAGCTGCTACCATTTCGGTTATCATCACGAGCACCACCGGCACCCGCATCTGCCGTGGTGGAAGCTTCCCTCCGCACGAACCCGCTGAGGCACGCCTCGGCGAGGTCCGCCGCTTCGGTGACGCCGCCCGCCATCTCGATCTCCGCCCGCACCGCACCCGCCCGCTCGCGATAGGTGCCGTCCTCGAGCAGCTTTTCCATAGCGTCGGCGAGCCCGCGGGCGCTGGCGCGCTTGCTCACGATCTCGGCCACTGCGGCATAGCGCAGGCGCGCGGCGGTGGCGGGCTGCTCGAAGGCAAGCGGGATCGCGACCAGCGGCACGCCGAAGGAAAGCGCATCGAGCACGGTGTTGAAGCCGGCATGGGTAACAGCGACCGCGGCCCTGGCGAGCACCGCCCGCTGCGGCACGAAGTCATAGACCAAAGGATCGCCGGGAAGCCGCGCGATCTCGGCCGCCGGGAGCCGCCCGCCATGCGCGATCACGAGCCTCAGCCCGAGCCTGTCGGACGCTTCGGCCACCTTGCGGAAGATGCCCGCACGCGATCCCTGCAAGGTGCCCAGCGAGCAAAAGGCGATCGGCCGGTCGTCCCCCGGCGGCGGGCTCCACTCGGCTTCGCGGTCCGGCCTGAAGGGTCCCAGATAGTGGAAGCTTCCCGGCAGCTCGGTCCGCGGAAAATCAATCCGAAGCGCCGCCTGCGCGAGCTCGGCGAAAGGCGAGAAGCAATCCTCCGTGCGCCGCCTGGGCGTCAGCCCGAAGCGGCGGGAATGGTGCTCGATGACGTCGCCGACCCCCCGCATCAGCCAGTCCGATACCCGGTAGCCGCCGATGTTGCGCTTGTCGCCGCGCTCGCCTGCCTGATAGTCCCACGGCACGTAGGGCGGCGGCACGCCCGGCTCGCGATTGATCGGCAATCCGGTCGCGGTGGTGACGAAGGGCAGCCGCAAATGCTCGGCGACCAGCCCGCCCGCCGGCTCCATCTGGTCGGCGACAACCGCGTCCGCTCCGATCCTTCGCAGCGCATCCGGAGCCTCCCTGCAAAGCATGTCGGTGAGGCCCGCCACGTCGCGAATCATCCCGCGCATTCCGAACACCCCGTTCAGCCGCGCCATCCTCTGGATACGCGCTTCCAGCGAGCCGGGCGGGTGCGAGGCTTCGCCGACAGCCGCGAACCTGATCCCCTCTCCCGGGACAAGCTGCCGTGCATCGGGCTGCCCGATGAAGGTCGCGCGATGCCCCCGCGCCACCAGCTCCTCGGCCAGCACCAGCAGGGGATTGAAATGCCCCGGCAACGGCGGCGCGATGAGGGCGAAGTGGGCCAGGTCAGGCCTGGACGATGAGCTTGACCTTCTCGCCCGGCCTGAGCTCGGGCTTCGGGTCGCGGTCGTTGAGCATCAGAAAGGCTTCGATGTGGTGGTCCGCCACCGCCATCCGCCGCGACATCAATGCAATCGTGTCGCCCTGCCCCACCGTCACCACCCTGATCCGGCGCGGCTTGAGGCCCGCCGCCTCGGCCGGCGCGAGCAGGCGGAAGGAGCCGATCAGCGACGAGATGGCGCTCTCGCTTCCGCTTGCTCCGGCGGTGATGAAGTGAAAGCCTTCGCGCCCACGCCCCTGGAAGGCGGCGACCGTGATTTGGGCCTGACCTTGCTGCCCCTGGACGGTGGCGGGGACGACGATCGTCTCGACGCCGTTGACCCTCGTGCGCTGCGCCTGTCCGATCCGCGCCTGGTTCGCCGCCTTGCCGAGCACCTCGCGGAGCAAGGCCTCGACATAGGCTTCGAGACCGCCCGGAGGCATGGCCGCGCCGCCGAACTGGCCGCGCACCTCGCCGCCGTCGATCAAAACGGCGCGAGGGGAATTGGTCAGGAAGAAGCCCTCGGGCGCTTCGAACTGGATGCCCATGCCGGGATGGACGAAGCGGCGGCCAAGCACATAGCCCTGCTCGGGGTCGTCGCCCCACAACAGCCCGTCCACCTGGCGCAGGAAGCGGTCCTCATGGTCGGGAAGCACGTCGGGGCCGTGGCCGGTCCCTTCCGCCTTTTCGTTGGCGCGCTTGATCCGGTCCGCAGTCAGCGGATGGCTGCGCGCCCAGGCGGGGATGGCGTTGGCCTCGTCGAGGTTCCGGGTCTGCGCCTGGTAAGTGTCGTGATCGGCCAGCGATTCCAGCATGTCCGCGGCTGCATAAGGATCGTAGCCCGCCTGAGCGAGATAGCGGATGCCGAGATCGTCGGACTCATATTCCTGCTTGCGCGAATAGCTCAGAGTATAAACCTGCGCCGCCCGCCCAGCCATGTTGGCGAGCGTCTGCGATCCGCTGACGACGCCCACCGCGAGCGCGCCGAGGCCGCTCCAGATGCCGCGTCGCTGCCGCCGCTGGCTATGCTCGGCGACGATGTGGCCGATCTCGTGGCCGATCACCGAAGCCAGTTCCGCCTCGCTGTTGACGATGCCGACCAGGCCTCGCGTCAGGTAGATGTAGCAGCCGGGCACCGCGAAGGCATTGACCACGTCGGTGTTGACCATCGTGAAGGTGCACTGGTCGGCAAGCCCGGCGGCCCCCGCCAGCGTCTCGCCGAGCTGCTTCACATAAGCGGCTTCCGGCCCGTCCCACGCGCCGCCGAACTCGGCGAGCAGCTGGGGGTGTTGCTGCTCGGCCTGGGCGCGCTCCTCCGGGCTGATCGAGGGATTATAGTCGCGAGTCTCGTCACCCCCGCAGCCCGAAAGCAGCAGGGCGGTGGCAGCAAGGGCCGAGATGATGGAGCGCTTCATCTGGTGCGGGTCAGACGGCGGGATAACGCAGGCGGCCGAGGAAGCGGCTGAGGCTCGGCAGCCGCGAGCGCCCACCGCGCCAGCTCGCCTTGAACTTCTCGAAGTTCATCACGTCGTTGATGCGCCGGTCGAGGAAGCCGCGCGTGGTGACCAGCCCCTCGCTCTCATCGTCCAGGAACACCAGCATGGTCGCGCTGTAGAGACCGGCGAGGATCGTGCGCTTGGAATAATGATTGAAGTCGGTTGAGGGGTCGCCGGCGATGCGCCACATCCGGTCGGCGGCGCGCCAGGCGAGCCGCGGCCCGGTGAGCCCCTGCGCGGGCTGCGCGAGGATCGCGAGCGCGCGGCGCAGCGCTTCCTTGTGCGGGGTGATCACTTCGATCCGGTAGAGCACGAGGTCCCGGATGCGCTCGCGGATCTTGAGCGCCGAGATGCGCTCCAGCGGATAGGCCCTTGCCATGCCAAGATCGATCGCATCGAACCAGGCGTCCACCATCTCGACCGGGCCGCCGGGAAAGCAGAGCCGCGCCCGCTCCGCCGGAACGCCGAGTTCGGACGCGGCCATCGCCAGCGCCTCGTCGCTCCAGCCGTCGAACACTGCATTGGCGGGAAGAAGCGGCGCCAAGGCCCGCCGCAGCTCGTCGAGCGTCATCTCCAGCGGGGGTATCGTGGCGGCGTCGCTCATGCGCTCCTCGGGTTGGCGCCTAAATGATGCGAGAGCAGGTTCAACGCAAGTCTGGCGCGCGGCGCTCCGGCAGCCGGATCAGCACCAACGCCGCGCAGATGAGGATCGCGCCGATGAAGTCCGCGATGCCCAGCCGCTCGTCATAAGCGAGCCACCCGGTCACCGCGGTGATGGCCGGCTGGGTCAGCAGCCCTAGCCCCACCACAAGTGGGCTCAGATGGCCGACCGCGTAGACGAGCAGCCCCTGCCCGATCACCTGGCTGCCAATGGAAAGCAGGAGGAGCGGCGTCCAGTCGCCGGGCATGACGCGTTCGCCAAGCGCGAGCGCGAAAATCAGCAGCGGCAAGGTCCCCGCCAACGTGGCCAGCGCGAGCACAGGCATCGGCGCCAGCCGCTGCCGCGCCCGGTCGATCGCGATCAGGTAGAGCGTGTAGAAAAGCCCGGCGAGGATCGCGAACAAGTCCCCCTCCAGATGCTCCGGCGACAGCTCGTAGCTCGAGCCGAGCAGCAGGCCTGCGCCAATGATCGCCAGCAGCAGCGCGCCCGCCTGCAGCTTGCCCGGCAGCGTGCGGGCGATGAGGAAGCCGTAAAAGGGAAAGATGAGGCTCGCCGTATTCCCGAACAACGTCGCATTGGCGAGCTTCGTCCGCACGATGCCATAATGCCAGGCGGCCAGGTCCGCGGCGAAGAACAGGCCGCCGAGCGCGATCACGCCCGCCATGCTCCAGCCGAGGCTCAGGCTCCCCTTACGCCCAATGCCCGCGAACAAGAGCAGCAGCGGGATCGCCAGCGCCAGCCGCCAGAAGGCGGAAGCCGTCGACCCGACCCCGTCCTCTCCCGCCAGCCGCACCATCCACGGCCCAAAGGCGAGGAACACGTTCGAGACGATCAACGCAGCAAAGGCGTAGCGGCCGGCCTGCGCCGATCGGGAGGGCTGGGGCTCGGCCATGATCGCGACGCCGCATGCACAGGCGACCGGGTCCGATCAAGCGCAACCGTGCCTCAGGCTGCTGACGCCAGCTCCGCGAACGCCCGCACCGGGAACGTGCCCATCCCGGCGATCTTCGGCGGCACGGCGGAAAATCGGAAGCCCTCGTCCGGCAGCCCACCGAGATTGGTCATGTGCTCGCAGATCGGAATGCCGGCCGCGAGCAGGATCGAGTGGACCGGGCGGGTGCGCCCGCGCGTGTCGTCGATATTATGGCTGTCGATGCCCACCAGCTTCGCCCCCTTCTGCACCAGCAGACGCGCCGCCGCCGCGGTGAGATACGGGTGGTCCGTGAAATAGGCGTCGGTCCGCCAATGCTCGTCCCAGCCGGTGTGGAACAGGACGGCCCGGCCGCGCACCTCCAGGCCGGCGACATCGGGCGCGTCGATGGCGAGCCCCTGCGCATGAGGTGCGCGCACCGCCATCCCGTCGATGGTCGCCAGCGAGGCGAGATCGAGCTGCGCCAGGTCCGCGCCCTGCTCGTAGCGGTGGAACGGGCTGTCCAGATAGGTGCCGGTATTGGCGACCATGTCGATCCGGCCGATCTGGAAGGCCGCGCCGTCTTCATAGAGCGCGGCCGAGGCTTCGCGCGTCCAATAATCGCAGATGAGCGGCGCCGGCAGGCCCTTATAGGTGACCATGCCATGTTCGATCACGTGGCTGAGGTCGACGAGCCTCTTCGCAGGATCCGCCATAATGCGACAACTCCAATGAGCATCCAGATCACGTTCAGCGCGGCCGACGGGATCGCCCCGTGCCACCAGCCATTGATAATGAAGCCAGCCGCGCCAACGACGTTCATGCCCTGGTAGAGCGCGGAGCGCGACGTCACTCGCTCCGCGGTCAACAAGGCGTAAGCGCCGAGGATCAGCAGCGCCCCGACCCAGCCGGCAATTTCAACGAGGACTTCCGTCACTCGGCCACCGGAGAACAAGCTGGTCGTATTGGGCACTGTGTCTTCATGGGGGCTCCTAACATGGTCGTCCCGATCGAAGTAGCCGATCTGCGTCGCCGCGTCCGGCCCGGAACGTCGATGCGGCTCCGGGGCTTTCCTATAGCCTCCCGCTTGAGTAGCCCCATGGCATGAATCACGCAGCGCGCCACGGATTCGCTCCCACCGGCACTCGCGCGAGCACGTCGGCCTCCGGTGACCCCGCGATTCCATGTGGAAGTCGTGCCGGTCGTGCAAGTCGTGAACTTACGCCCCGCAGGAGAGCTTGATGAAATACCTCCACACCATGATCCGCGTCTCGGACCCGGAGGAGACGATCCGCTTTTTCAAGCTCCTCGGCCTCAAGGAGGTACGGCGGATGGACAATGAGCAGGGCCGCTACACGCTCATCTTCCTGGCAGCGCCCGGCGACGAGGCCGCGCAGGTCGAACTCACCCACAATTGGGACGAGAAAGGCTATGAAGGCGGCCGCAATTTCGGTCACCTCGCCTACCGCGTCGAAAATATCTACGAGACCTGCCGGCGGCTGATGGACGCCGGCGTCACCATCAACCGCCCGCCGCGCGACGGCCACATGGCCTTCGTCCGCACCCCGGACAACATCTCGGTCGAGCTGCTGCAGGACGGCTATCTCGAACCGCAGGAGCCCTGGGCCTCGATGCCGAACAGCGGCACATGGTAGAGATCGTCCGCATCCCCGTGCTTTCGGACAATTATGTCTGGCTCGCCCACGATCCCGCATCGGGCGAGACGGTGGTGGTCGATCCCGGCGTGGCCGGGCCGGTGCTCGCCGAGGCGGAGGCGCGGGGCTGGCGGGTCAGCCAGATCTGGAACACGCACTGGCACGCGGATCATACGGGCGGAAATGCCGAGGTGAAGGCCGCAACGGGTTGCACCGTCACCGGGCCAGACGCCGAGGCGGAGCGTATCCCGACCCTCGACCGCCAAGTGCGCGAGGGCGATCTGGTGCGGCTCGGCGGTATCGAGGCGCAGGTGATGGAAGTGCCCGCCCATACGTCCGGGCATATCGCCTTTTACTTACCTTCGGAGGCACTCGCGTTCGTCGGCGACACCCTGTTCGCGATGGGCTGCGGCCGCTTGTTCGAAGGCAATGCCGGGCAGATGCACAGCAACCTGCAGCGACTCGCGCAGCTCCCGCCCGAAACGCGCATCTATTGCGCGCATGAATATACGCTCTCGAACGGCCGCTTTGCCGCCACCGCCGAGCCGGAGAATGCAGCTATTCTTCAGCGGCTTGCAGCAGTCGAAGCCGCGCGCGCCGCCGGAGAGGCGACCGTGCCGACCACGGTCGCCGAGGAGCTCGCCACCAATCCCTTCGTCCGCGCGCCCTCGGCCGACGCGCTTGCGGAGCTCAGGCGCGCAAAGGATAATTTCAGGGGCTAGGCGCCGAGTGCTTCGCCCGGGCGTTTTGCTGAATGATGGAGGCTGACATGAAGACGCTTGCTGCTCTCGCCCTCGCCATTTCCGCTGCCGCCGCCTGCGCGCCCGCCGACCCGCTCGAGACCGCGGATCGCGCCGCCATGGCCGAGAGCGAGCTTGCCGAAGCCCTGCGCGGCCGCACCGCCGGACCGCCGATGAGCTGCGTCAACCGGCGGCTGCTGCAGGGCAACCGCTCCGCCGGCGAACGCGCGATCATCTTCGGCGACCAAGGCGACAGGATCATCTACGTGAACAATCCTCCCGCAGGCTGCCCTGAGCTCGACTCCGGCCGCGCGCTCCAGACGCAGAGCCCCAGCACCCAGCTGTGCCGCGGCGACATCGTCACCGTGTTCGATCCGGTGGCCGGCTTCTCATATGGCAGCTGCGGCCTCGGCGACTTCACGCCCTACCGTCGCGGCTAACGCTTGTAGAGCGCGTCCAGCCGCTCGCCATAGACCTGCTTCAGGACATGGCGGCGGATCTTGATGGAGGGCGTCATCTGCTCGTTCTCGACCGTGAAGGGCGCGTCCGCGAGGATGAAGCGGCGCACCTTCTCGATCACGGACAGGTCGCGATTGACTCGGTCCACCGCCGCCGAAATGGCGCGGTGATAATCCGGGTCCGTGCCCAGGGCCGCAAAGTCGAAGTGGCGGCCGTTCTTCCGGCACCAGTCCGCCGTCCATTCCGGATCGGGCACGATCAGGCCGACCACGTACGGCCGCCGGTCGCCGACCACCATCGCCTGGACGATCTCGGGCTGCAGCGTCAGCATGCCCTCCACCCGCTGCGGCGCGACATTGTCGCCCTTGTCGAGGATGATCAGGTCCTTCTTGCGGTCGGTGATCACGATCCGCCCCGCCTCGTCGATGTGGCCGACATCGCCGGTGTGCAGCCACCCGTCTATGATCGTCCGGTCGGTCTGCGCCTGGTTGCGCCAATAGCCCTTCATGACGAGCTCGCCGCGCACCAGGATCTCGCCGTCCTCGGCGATCCTGACCTCGGTGTTCTTCATCGGCGGGCCGACCGTGTCCATCTTGATCCCGGCGCGCGGCCGGTTGCAGCTGATCACCGGCGCCGACTCGGTCTGGCCGTAGCCCTGGAGCACGGTCAGGCCGAGCGAGTGGAAGAAGATGCCGACCTCGGGATTGAGCGGCGCTCCGCCCGACACCATCGCCTTGATCCGCCCGCCGAAGCGCTTGCCGATCTTGGGCTTGAGCGTCTGCCCCAGGATGAGGTTCATCGGCTGGTCCCAGGGCGGGATCGAGCCGGCATAGCCCTTGGCGCCGATGCTGAGCGCACGGTGCATCAGATATTTGGTGAGCTTGCCCTGCTTCTCGACGCCCTTCAGGATGCGCTGGCGCAGCACCTCGAACAAACGCGGCACCACCACCATCAAGGTCGGGCGCACCTCCTCGATGTTCGAGGCCAGCTTCTCCAGCCCTTCGGAATAATAAATCTGCGCCCCGAGCCCGATCGGGAAATATTGCCCGCCGCTATGCTCATAAGCGTGGCTCGCCGGCAGGAAGGAAAGGAACACCTCCTCGTCCCAGCCATAGTCGGTGGAGATGATGTCGGTGCAGCCTTCCACATTGTGGAGGATGGCGCCGTGATGCTGCATCACTCCGCGCGGCGCCCCACCGGTGCCGGACGTGTAGATGATGCAAGCCATGTCCTCCCGCGCGAAGGTCGCCCCGACCGCACAGGCGGCGACGTCCGGCTTCTCCGAGGCGATCAGCGCCTGCCAGTCGTGGAAGCTGATCGCCCCCGACTGCGCGGCGCGGATCGGGCTCATGCCGATCACATGCTCGCAGCTGTTGGAGCGCAAGGCGGCCGGAAGCAGCGGCGTCGCGAGCTTCTGGTTCGAAACGATCACGGCCCGCGCGCCGCTATCGTCCAGGATATGCTCGTGATCGCGGGTCGTGTTGGTGATGTAGGCGGGGACGGTGATGCAGCCGGCCGCCATGATCGCGACGTCTGCCATGCACCATTCCGGCCGGTTCTCCGACACCAGCATCACCCGGTCGCCCGGCGCCAGGCCGATCCGCTTCAGCGCCGCCGCCAGCGAGGCCACCGTCTCCGCCGCCTCGCGCCAGCTGATCGATTGCCACTGCCCCTCGCGCTTGGCCCACAGGAACGGCCGCTCCCCGCCCTGCCCCGCACGCCTGAAGAACATCGTGACGAGGTTCGGGAAGTGTTCCAGCTGCCGCGCCGTCATTGGCTGAGCGCCACCCCTTCGCTGCGCGGATCGGCGGCACCGATCCAGCGGCCGCTTACGCGCTCGACCGCATTCGCCTTGAAGCCCGGCGCCCGCACGCTGACGCGGTGGCCGAGCGCCGTCAGCGCGGGAACCATGCGCTCCAAGGCTGTGCCGCGCTCGACCGCGATGCCCGCGCCGGCCGCCGTCAACGTCGGCAGCGCGATCGCCTCCTGCGCCGATCGTCCCCAGTCGATCACGCCGATGATCGATTTTGCCACCTGCATGATGATCGTCGGACCGCCAGCCGCGCCCAGCGCAAGCCGCACCTCGCCATCCGGCCCGTAGACGATCGTCGGCGACATCGAGCTGCGCGGCCTCTTGCCGGGTTCCACGCGGTTGGCGACCGGCACGCCATTCTCCTCCGGCACGACGTGGAAGTCGGTGAGCTCGTTGTTGAGGAACATGCCGTCGACCGTCACTCCCGATCCCCACGGCGCCTCGATCGTGGAGGTGAGCGTGGCGACGTTGCCCCAGCGGTCGGCGGCGGCCATGTGCGACGTGCCGGCCGGCTCCTCGTGCCGCACCGCCGCCGTGCGCCTCGCCCCCGGCGGCCTGCCGTGGGTGACCTGCGGCGCAGCGCGGTCGCGGCGGATCAGCGCGGAGCGGCTCGCCAGATAAGTCGGGTCCATCAGCCCCGCCGTCGGCACGGCCACGTGATCGGGATCGGCGAGATAGGCCTCGCGATCGGCATAAGCGAGCCGCGTCGACTCGCCGATCAGGTGCCAAGCCTCCGGACTGTCGGGGCCGAGCGCCGACAGATCGAAACGCTCGAGCTGCTTCAGGATCGCGAACACCGTCGTCGCTCCTGAGGATGGCGGTCCCATCCCGCAGATCCGGTGCGCGCGATAGGTGCCGCATCTCACTTCGCGCTGCTGGGCGTTGTAGGTGACGAGATCTCCCTCGGTCATCGGCGCGGGATGCCGGGGCGCCGCGTTCACCGCGCGCACGATCCGGTCCGCGATGGGCCCGGTGTAAAAGGCGTCCGGCCCTCGCCGCGCGACTTCTTCCATCAGCGCCGCCAGCTCGGGGTTGCGGATAAGGGCGCCAACGGGTCTGGGTTGGCCGTTCGCATCCCGGAAGGTCGCCCGCGCCCAGGGCGTCAGCGTCAGCGCCTCCGGTCGCCAGGTCGCTACCGCATCCTGCCCGCGTTCCGTGAGCCGGAAGCCTCCGCGGGCCAGCCGGATCGCCGGCTGGAACAGCCGCGCCCAGGGCAGCCTCCCATGTTGAGCATGGGCAAGGGCAAACATGCGGATATTGCCCGGCACGCCCGCCGCGCGCCCGCCCACCGACGGGTCTTGGATCACCTTCCCGTTCGCATCGAGGAACCAGGAGGGGCTCGCCGCCGATGGCGCTTCCTCGCGCCCGTCAAAGCTGGTGATCGCATCCCTGCGCTCGTCATGATGGACCAGGAAGCCGCCGCCGCCGATACCGGACGATTGCGGCTCGACCACGGTGAGCGCGATCGCCATCGCGATCGCGGCATCGGCCGCAGTCCCGCCGGCGCGCAAGATCTCGCGGCCGGCCTCGGCCGCGCGCGGGTCGGCGGCGGAGACCACCCCGCTTTGCCCGGCAAGCGGCGGCGCCGTGTCTTGCACCGTAGAGGCGGCGCAGGCGCTGAGCATGAGGAGGGGAAGGAGCGGACGCAGAAGCCGGTTCAACATGGCGGCGACACTAATCACCCGCGCCGCAGCGGCAAGCGTTAAGAGAGTCCCTCTGTCCCAACCGCCTCAGCCACGTTGCGAAAGCCGTGGCGGCGCAGGAGCCGCCTGAGATCGCGTGCCATGGTCCTGGCCAGCGCAGGACCGGAATAAACGAAGGCCGTATAGAGCTGGACGAGACTGGCGCCCGCGCGGATGCGCTCGAACGCATCCTGGCCGCTGCCTACCCCGCCAACGCCGATCAGCGGGATCGCGCCGCCGGTCGCGCTCCTGAAATCACGCAGCCGCTGGAGCGCCAGACCGTTCAGCGGCGCGCCGGAAAGTCCGCCGGTCTCCTCCCGAAACCGAGACTTGAGCTTGGGGCGCGTGATCGTCGTGTTGGAGACGATCAGCGCATCCACCTTCCGGTCCGATGCGACGATAGCGACATCATCGATGTCGGCCCGCTCCAGATCGGGCGCGACCTTTAGGAAGACGGGCGTGTCGCCACGCACTTCCATCACGGCCGCAAGCAGCTCGTCAAGCGCCGCGCGGTCCTGCAGCGCCCGCAGGCCCGGCGTGTTCGGCGAGGAGATGTTGACCGCCAGATAGTCGGCGATCGGCGCCATTGCCCGCGCACCTTGCGCATAATCGGCGATACGGTCGCTGCTGTCCTTGTTGGCGCCGATATTGATCCCGACGATGCCTGTCCTGAGCGACGTCGAAAGGCCGCCGCGCCTGCGCTTCGCCAAGCGTGGCCGCGCCGCCTCCTGCCCCTGATTGTTGAAGCCCAGACGGTTGATCAACGCCCGGTCCTCGGGGAGCCGGAACAGCCGCGGCTGCGGGTTGCCCGCCTGGGGCCGCGGCGTCAGCGTGCCGACCTCGGTAAAGCCGAACCCCAGGCGCAGGATCTGCCCGAACACCTCGCCATTCTTGTCGAAGCCCGCCGCCAGCCCGATCGGGTTTGGAAAATCGAGCCCCGCCACGCGAATGCGAAGCCGCGGATGCGGCTCTGTCCGCCCCCTCGGCATCAGCTTCAACGACGCGATCGTCAGCCGATGCGCCGCCTCCTCCTCGATCGAGAAGAGCAACGGCCGGAGGAGCGGATACAGCGCCATCCTAGTCCACCCACTGCAGCACGAAATCGCGCAGCGCCCGCGCGTCGTGCAGCGCGTTGTGCGGCACCTTGCTGTTCATGGCTGTGCTGAAGCCCGGGCTCGCCACGAACTCGAAACGCATGCTCCCGATCGGGGCGATCTCGCCCGGCCCGGTCACCAGCAACATGCAGAAATGCGAGATGTCCTCGGGCCAGTCGGCGACGATCACCGGATCGCGGTCGGCGGCGAGATAGCGGGCGAGCTCGGACGCCGCCTCTCCCCGCGACACGGCGCCGCGGTGCAGCCCCTCCGGCACCGAATGAAGATAGGGGACGACGTTGCGACGCACCCAGCCGTGCACGTCTTCGGGCAGGTGAAGGACGGCATAATATTCCTCGTCGCCATGCTCCGGCACCAGCGCGAGGCTGATCAGCTCGCCCGCAAAGCCGTTGAACTCGGTGTCGAGGAAATAGCGCATCGCCGGGGTGCATAGCGCCACCTCCCCGTCATTGCGAGGAGCGGAGCGACGCGGCAATCCACTCCAGCGTCTGGATTGCTTCGCGCCGCTCGCAATGACGGGGGCGGAAAGCTTGATTTCCCGCCGCGCCTCGCCCACATGGCAATCGGATCGAAACCGTCCGATTGGAACCATGCGCCTTACCTCCCTTGCCGATTATGCAGTGGTCATGATGGCCGCGGCCGCGCGTCACGGCGCCGGCACGCGCCTGTCCGCGACCCTGCTCGCCGGCGAGACGGGCGTGCCGCTGCCGACCGCGCAGAAGCTGATGGGCCGCCTCGCCGCGGCGGGTCTGCTGACGTCGGCGCGCGGCACTGGCGGCGGTTTTCAGCTCGCCCGCGGGGCGGACGGGATCAGTCTGGCCGACATCATCGAGGCGGTCGAAGGGCCGATCGCGATGACGACCTGTGTCGACGAGGCGCGCAGCGATTGTGCGCTCGACGGCCATTGCCAGGTCAAGCCCCATCTGAGCATCGTCAACGGTGCCGTCCGCGGGGCGTTGCAAGGCGTCTCGCTTGCCATTTTAGCTTCCACTCCCGCCCGCCCTGAACCTGTCGAAGGGCTGTCCTTTCTTTCCACCACTCCCAAGGAAGGGCAGGGCTTCGACGAGCCCAGCCCGAACGGTGTCGGTGTTTCGGGTATCCTTCCATGACCGATCAGAACGTCCGCAACCAGGAAGCCCAGGACGCGGTCGACCGCGCCTCCACCTATGAGTGGGGCTTTTCCTCGGACATCGAGCAGGAATTCGCGCCCAAGGGGCTGAGCGAAGACACGGTCCGCTACATCTCCGCCAAGAAGAACGAGCCGGAATGGATGCTCGAATGGCGGCTCAAGGCCTATCGCGCCTGGCTGACGATGGAGGAAGTGAGCTGGGCCAAGCTCGACATCCCCGCCATCGATTTCCAGGACGCATACTATTACGCCGAGCCCAAGCAGAAGCCCAAGCTGGGCAGCCTGGACGAAGTCGATCCCGAGATCCTGCGCGTCTACGAGAAGCTCGGCATCCCGATCGAGGAGCAAAAGGTGCTCGCCGGCGTCGAAGGCGCTCGCAAGGTCGCGGTCGACGCGGTATTCGACAGCGTCAGCGTCGCCACCACTTTCCGCGCCGAGCTGGAGAAAGCCGGCGTCATCTTCCGCTCCATCTCCGAAGCGGTCCGGGAGTATCCGGATCTCGTTCGGAAATATCTCGGCTCCGTCGTTCCGCAGCGCGACAATTACTTCGCCTGCCTCAACGCGGCCGTCTTCTCCGACGGCACCTTCGTCTACATTCCGGAAGGGGTGCGCTGCCCGATGGAGCTCAGCACCTATTTCCGCATCAACGCCGAGAATACCGGCCAGTTCGAGCGCACTTTGATCGTCGCCGACAAGGGCAGCTACGTCTCCTATCTCGAAGGCTGCACCGCGCCGATGCGCGACGAGAACCAGCTCCACGCGGCCGTCGTCGAACTCTACGCCCATGAGGACGCGGAGATTAAGTATTCGACCGTGCAGAACTGGTACCCGGGTGACGCGAACGGCGTCGGCGGCATCTACAATTTCGTCACCAAGCGCGCGATGTGCGCCGGCGCCCGCTCCAAGGTGAGCTGGACCCAGGTCGAGACCGGCTCCGCCATCACCTGGAAATACCCTTCCTGCATCCTCAAGGGCGAGGGCAGCGTCGGCGAATTCTATTCGGTCGCGCTCACCAACAACCGGCAGCAGGCCGACACCGGCACCAAGATGGTCCATATCGGCAAGAACAGCCGCTCCACCATCGTCTCCAAGGGCATCAGCGCCGGCCGCTCGAACAACACCTATCGCGGCCTCGTCCGCGTCAATTCGGGCGCCGAGAACGTCCGCAACTTCACCCAGTGCGACAGCCTGCTGCTGGGCGACCAGTGCGGCGCCCACACCGTGCCCTATATCGAGGTCAAGAACCCCTCCGCCCAGATCGAGCACGAGGCCACCACCTCCAAGATCAGCGACGACCAAATGTTCTACGCCCAGCAACGCGGCCTCAACACGGAGGACGCGGTTGCCCTGATCGTCAACGGCTTCGCCAAAGAGGTGCTGCAGCAGCTTCCGATGGAATTCGCTGTCGAGGCGCAGAAATTGCTCGGGATTAGCCTTGAGGGGAGTGTCGGCTGACGTGCTGGATCACATAAATTTTGGTACGAGCGACCTTGAACGTTCGATGGCATTCTATGAAGCGGCGCTAGCTCCCCTTGGGATCAAGCGCCTGATGGAAAGTCGCGACGAGGCAGGTCGAGTTCGCGTGGCCGGTTACGGCGACGATCGCTTCCCTTATTTCTGGCTGGGCCGCGACGGAGCCATTGCCGGTCGGTTTCATGTTGCATTCCGAGCACCGAATCGCGAGGCCGTCGACCTCTTTCATGCTGCAGCAGTGGCTACCGGCGGCCGGGACAACGGCCGGCCTGGCCTCCGCCCCGAATACCACCCCGGATATTATGGAGCCTTCGCTCTCGATCCAGACGGGTGCAACGTCGAGGCCGTTCACCACACTTTTACCTAGGATTTGACGTGCTTCGAATTGAAAACCTCCACGCCGAGATCGACGGCAAGCAGATCCTCAACGGGCTGACGCTCAGCGTCGGCGCGAGCGAGGTGCATGCGATCATGGGCCCGAACGGCGCGGGCAAGTCGACCTTGGGCTATGTGCTCGGCGGGCGGCCCGGCTATGAGGTGACCTCGGGCTCGGTCGTGTTCGACGGCAAGGACCTGCTCGACATGGCGCCCGACGAGCGCGCCGCCGCGGGCCTGTTCCTCGGCTTCCAATATCCGGTCGAGATCCCCGGCGTCTCCAACGTCCAGTTCCTGCGCACCGCGCTCAACGCCCAGCGCCGTGCCCGCGGCGAGGCGGAGATCAGTGCCGGCGACTTCCTCCGCCTGGCGCGTGCCCAGGGCGAGGCGCTCGGCGTGTCGATGGACATGATGAAGCGCAACGTGAACGTCGGCTTTTCGGGCGGCGAGAAGAAGCGCAACGAGATGGTCCAGATGGGCCTCATCGACCCGCGTCTCGCCGTGCTCGACGAGACCGACAGCGGCCTGGACATCGACGCGCTCCGCATCGTCGGCGACGGCATCAACCGCATCATGCGCAAGCCCGACAAGGCGGTGCTGCTCATCACTCATTATCAGCGCCTGCTCGACATCGTTGAGCCCGACTTTGTCCATGTGCTGGCGGAAGGCCGCATCGTTCGCTCCGGCGGCCCCGAGCTCGCCCACCAGCTCGAGCGCGAAGGCTATGGAGCCATTGCCGCGTGAGCCTGCTCGAACTCCCCTCCAACCGCACCGAAGGCTGGCGCTGGAGCGACCTCTCGGCGCTGCCGGAGATCGTCGCGCGGCAGCCCGCTGGCACCGTGCCGGAAGCGCTGCCGTGGATCGGTTGTGCGCGCGAGGGGCCGCGGCTGGTCTTCATCGACGGCAAGCTCGCGGCCGACCAGAGCAACCTCGGCACGATCGAGATCGGCTCGGTGCAGGCGAACCCGGCCGACCACGCACTCGCCCGGCTGGTCGGCAGCGAGGGCTGGAAGCTCAAGCTCGGCCAGGATCATGCGCCGCAGGGACTGGTGCAGATCGTTCACGTCACCACCGGCGGGGCGGATCATCTTCCGGCCGAGATCGAGCTCGACGTCGATGCCCAGGCGTCCGTGGTCGAAACCTATATCGGCGAGGGCTGGGCCAACCGCCTCACTTCGATCCGCCTCTCCAGGGGCGCACGGCTGATGCTCAACCGCCGCCTGCTCTCCAGCGCCGGCTATGTCAGCCTCAACGATCACGCCGTCATCGGCGAAGGCGCCAGCCTGATCGTCGCGACGCTCTCCGCCGGCGGCGCCGACACCCGCATGGACGGCCAGCTCACGCTCACCGGCGACGCGGCGTTCGCGGAATTCGGCGGCGCCCTGCTCGCGCGCGGCACGCAGCGTCATGACGCCAACCTCGCCGTCCGCCACGAAGCGGTCGGCGGCATGAGCCGCCAGGTCTGGCGCTCGGTTGCCGACGACAAGGCCACCTGCTCGGTCGCCGCCCGCGTCGAGGTCGCCCGCGGCGCTCAGAAGACGGACGGAGAGCAGTCGCTCAAGGGCCTGCTCCTCTCCCGCACCGCCACGATCAACGCGAAGCCCGAGCTCGAAATCTTCGCCGACGACGTGAAGTGCGCCCACGGCGCCACCGTGGGCGAACTCAACCGCGACGCCCTCTTCTATCTCGCCAGCCGCGGCGTCGCTCCGCAGGAGGCCAAGGCGCTCCTCACCCAGGCCTTCGTCGCCGACGCGATCGACCGCATCGGCGAGGAGGAAGTGCGGGATGCGTTTCATGAGAATGCCATGGCGTGGTTGGGCGGGCGATGAGCGAAGCGAACGAGATCCTCCCCGGGACGGGGAGGGGGACCGCACAAGGTGCGGTGGAGGGGGTCCTGAGCCCCTCTGTGCGCATGGAAAGCCCCCTCCACCAGCCTGCGGCTGGTCCCCCTCCCCGTGCCGGGGAGGATCTTGGGACCCGCCCGCTCGACCGCGTCGCAGACTTCCCGGCCATCCCAGACGGATGGGCCTATCTCGACACCGCCGCCACCGCGCAAAAGCCCCGCCCCGTCATCGACGCCATCACCCGCGGCTATGCGGAGACATACGCCACGGTTCACCGCGGCATTTACCAGCGCTCGGCCGACATGACGCTCGCCTTCGAGGCCGCTCGCCGCCGCACGGCGGAATTCATCGGCGCAAAGGTGCCCGAGGAAGTGGTCTTCGTCCGCGGCGCGACCGAAGGCATCAACCTCGTCGCGCAGAGCTGGGGCGGCACCTTCCTGAAAGCCGGCGACCGCATCATGCTCTCGATGCTCGAGCACCACTCGAACATCGTCCCCTGGCAGATGGTCGCCGACCGCGTCGGCGCCGAGATCGACGTCGCCCCGCTCACCGCCGACGGCCGCATCGACCTCGATGCGATGGCCGGCATGCTCACCGAGCGGCACAGGATCGTCGCGCTCGCCCACATCTCCAACGTGCTCGGTTCCGTTCTCGATGCGCAGCGGGCGGCCGATCTCGCCCACCGCGTCGGCGCCCTGCTGCTGCTCGACGGCTGCCAGGCCGTGCCGCGCATGCCCGTCGATGTTCAGGCGCTCGGCTGCGACTTCTACGTCTTCTCGGCGCACAAGCTCTACGGCCCCACCGGCATCGGCGTGCTCTGGGGCAAAGGCGACCTGCTCGATGCAATGCCGCCCATGCATGGCGGCGGCGCGATGATCGACAAGGTGAGCTTCACCAAGACCACCTTCGCTCCCCCGCCCGCCCGCTTCGAAGCGGGAACGCCGCACGTCGTCGGCGTGCTCGGTCTCCACGCGGCGATCGACTATGTCGAGGAGATCGGCCTCGACGCCATCGCCGCGCACGAGGAGGCGCTGGTGCGCGAGGCGCGGCACGCCCTTTCGACATTGAACAGCGTCCGCCTGTTCGGGCCCGACGACAGTGCCGGCATCGTCAGCTTCTCCATCGAGGGCGTGCATCCGCACGACATCGGCACCATATTGGACGAGAGCCGGGTCGCGATCCGCGCGGGACATCATTGCGCGCAGCCGCTGATGGAGCATCTCGGCGTGGATGCGACGGCACGGGCGAGCTTCGGCGTCTATAATGGCAAACAGGATGTCGAGGCGCTGGTCCGCGGCATCGAGCGGGTGACGAGAATTTTCGGATGAACGAAGAACGCAAGATCGAGATCGAGGAAGTCGACGCGGCGCCACGCCCGCCCAAGGCGCGCGTCTCGGACGTGATCGAGACACCCAACTCGCCTCTGGCGGGCGCCCAAGAAGGCTATCAGCGCAAGAAGGATTATCTGAGCGGCTTCCTCGCGCAGAAGCCTGCCGAGCCGGCTCCGGTCGAGCCCGGCGGCGACCTCTACGAGGCCGTGATCGAGGCGCTCAAGGAGATTTACGACCCGGAGATCCCGGTCAACATCTACGATCTCGGCCTCATCTACGGCGTCGAGATCCTGCCCGGGAACCACGCCAAGGTCACCATGACCCTGACCACGCCGCACTGCCCGGTCGCGGAGTCGATGCCCGGCGAGATCGAGCTCCGTGTCGGCGCCGTTCCGGGCATTGGCGATGCCGAAGTCGAGCTCGTCTGGGACCCGCCCTGGGACCCGCAGAAGATGAGCGACGAGGCCAAGCTTGAACTGGGTATGCTGTGATGAGCACCGAGACCAAGACCCGCGCGCGTCCAGCCGCGCTCACCCTCACCCCCTCCGCGGAAGCGCGCATCGCTGCGCTCATGTCCCGCGCACCCGAGGGCGCCGTGGGCGTCAAGCTTTCCACTCCCCGCCGCGGCTGCTCCGGCCTCGCTTACTCGGTCGATTATGTTAGCGAGGAAAAGCCGTTCGACGAGAAGATCGTCACGCCCGGCGGCACCTTCTACGTCGACGGCGCCTCGATCCTCTATCTGATCGGCAGCCGCATGGACTGGAAGGAAGACGATTTCACCGCCGGCTTCGTGTTCGAAAATCCGAACGCCAAGGGCGCCTGCGGCTGCGGCGAGAGCTTCACCGTCTAAAAGGTTAAAAGTTCCGCATCGGGACGCGGTTCGGCGAATCGACGAACCGAGCGAAACGGCGAGCAACCAAAGGAAGTCAAGCGGGTTCAACATACTAAGTGAGGCACGGGCGGCGGGCGAGTGGAGAGCCAAGATGTTGAAGCCGTTGATTGCTTTGTCCGCCCTGACCCTGCCGATCGCGGCTGCCACCAGTCAGAGCCCCGCGCCAGCCGCTCCCAACCGCGCCGCGCAGTGGACCGTTGCCGGCGGCGAGCAGGGCTGCGCCGTCCACGCTTCCTCCCCGCAGGGCACCGTCGTCTCGATCCTCGCGGGACCCGGCCAGGAAGGTCTGCTCTTCCTGATCCAGAACCGCTCCTGGTCGACTTTGAAGGATGGCGGCCAGTATGAAATCGCGGTCGAGTTCGACCAGGAAGGCCCCTGGCAGATGAAGGCGGTCGCCAAGACCCAGATCGATCAGGACGGCCCGGGCCTCATGTTCGCTGTGCCTCCGGGCCAGAAGCAGGGCTCGGACTTCATCACCGAATTCGTTCAGGCGGCCGGCATGAACATCAGCGGCGAAGGCCAGCGCCTCGGCACGCTTCCGCTCGGCAGCGGCCGCTCGGCGATGACCGCGCTCGCCCAATGCATGGGCCAGACCTTCGCCCGGCAGCCGGTCACTCCGCAGACGAACGGCTTCGGCGGCGAAAAGCCGACCAGCATCTGAACCTCAAGAACTCCTCCCCGTCCGCGGGGAGGAGCCTCAGAATCCCAGCGAGTAGCGGAACGCGCCACCGACATCGTTGCGCATCGCCTCGATGTGCCCCGGATCGGTGCGCAGGAAGGCGTTGATGCCGAGCCGCCCGCCGAGCAGGCCGACGCTGTAAGCGGCCTCGAAGTCGATCTCGCGCCCCGTCGGCGCAAGGCTGAGCTGCCGGTTCTCGTAGCCCACTGCGCCGTTGCTATAGTCGTAGGAGACCGGCACGTTGAGGTCGAAGCCGCCCGAGCGCACGCGCAGCGGCTGCATCACTCGGAAGGCCAGCTTGTCGCCGGGCCTCAACGCATTGGCCTTTGACAGGTCCATCGCCCAGGCGTCGGTGCTGAGCCGGCCTTGCTCCACCAGCGCGCCACTGCCGGCCATGCTGGTCCAGCCGCGGCGATAGCTCGCAAAGGCGCCCCAGCCGCGGCCCAGGTCGAAGGAAGCGCTGCTGTCGAGGAAGTGACTGGTCGCGCCGCCCTGCGCGAAGGCGGCGCTGAAGCGGCTGCCCAGCATCGTCTCCTGTTCGTCCAGCCGGGTCGCTCCGACCGACAGGGTTGCGGGGCCGATGCGCCGGTCCGCAGTGACCGAGCTGATCGTATAGGATGGGTCCTGGAGCTGCCGGACAAGCCCCGGATTGTAGACGCGCCCGCGCTCGCTGGTCACGGTCAGGCCGACCGGCCCGACATCGTGGCGCACGCCCATGCTGGTCGATGCGTCCGCAAAGAAGCCGCTGCGCGTCATCGGGTCGCGCGCGACCAGGAACGCATTCTGCTCGTGGCCCGACAGCCGCTGCTGCAGCGCCCGGCCGCTTTCCGAAAATCCGAATGCCACCGCCGTCTTCGGCGTCAGCCGGCTGAGCGCCATGCCCGCCACCAGCTTGGCCTTGCGGCTGTCTTCGTAGCTCAGGCCCGCCTGTGCCAGGCCCACTTGGGGCTGGCCCGTGAAGTTGCGGTTGATCGTGACCGACACAGCCGTGCCGCGAGCTCCCGCCGCCGCCGTGCGATAATCCCCCCCAAGCGCCTGAGCGAGCGGCTGCTCCTGGGGAGCGCGGGTCAGCGACTGCGCGAAATCCATGGCGAAGGCGCGCGAATAACCGTCGAGGATGACCGCGCCCACGACCGGGATCTTCGCATCGCCCATCGTGCTGGAGGTCTGGCCGCTGCTCGACGTTGTCGACACCGGCTGGTTGGAGCCCGCCAGCGACGTCTGCCCGATCGGCTGGAAGGCGCGCGCGATGTTGAGGATGCCGTTGCCGAACACCGCGTCCCGGCCGGCCGCGCCGGCATCGTCCGCGCTCTGCATCAGGATGTCGACGATCTGCTTGCCGGTGAGGTTCGGGAAGGCGCTCGCCAGCAAGGCCGCCGCGCCGCTGATCACGGGGGCCGAAAAAGAGGTGCCGGAATAGAGCAGCGCCTGCCCGGTGTGATCCAACGTCCGCACCCGGTAGCCGAGCGCCGTCAGATAATGTTGTGCCCCGTTGCCGGCGCGATTGGAGAATTCGGAGATCGCTCGAACGTCCGTTGCCGTGCCGTGTGATCCGGCGATGATGACGAGGCCGTTGCCCGCCTGAGCACTGCCCAGCGCGAATGCATCGGGATTGCCGCCGGTGGCTTCCTTGCCGTCATTGCCGGCCGAAACCACAATCACGAGTCCGGCAAGCGTCGCACGGCTGACGGCGCTCAATACCGCCTGCCCGACGCCCTCGCCACCCAGGGAGATGTTGATCACCCGCGCGCCGTTGATCCGGGCAAGGTCGATCGCCCGGCCGATTGCGCTGTCGCTATGCTTGCAGCCGTCCTTCTCGTCGCAATTCTTGGGGTCGGAGGTGTTGAAGGACAGGATCGTCGATTCGAACGCGACGCCCATCATCCCGGTGCCGTCGCGGTTCGCCGCCACGACTCCGCTGACCGCGGTGCCATGGCCTTCGGTGTCAGCGACGCCCCGGCTCGCCACCAGATCCTGGCTGGCCGGATCGATCCGGCCTGCGAATTCAGCAAGGCTGGGGTTGATGCCGCTATCGACCACGGCGACCTTCACGCCCTGCCCTCGCCCGCCCGCCACATAGGCGCTGATCGCGCTGCCGGCGACCGAGCCGTTGGAACGGCGATATTCCGAATCGTCGAAACTGGTCGCGGGTGGCGGCGGAGGCGGTGGAGGTGGCGGCGGAGGAGGTGGCGGCGGAGGGGCCGCCGGGGCTGCCGTAATCGGCGCGGGACGGGCGCCGCCGCCTCCTCCACCGCAGCCGGCAAGCGCGAGCGCGGCGACGCACGCGGTCATGAGAAGTGCCTTGCTCGTCACTCGATGGCTCATAGCACCCTCGCTAAATATTTGGAATAGCTTGGACTTTTCGTCGCTCCCTATAGCAGGCGATGCTTTCAATTTGCTGAAGACGAAAAGCTGCCTAAGGCGCAATCATGCTTCCCGCTTTGGCTCATATCGAATCCTGGATCTTCGATCTCGACAATTGCCTCTATCCGTCGTCGACCAATTTGTTCGAGCTGATCGACGCCCGGATGACCGAATATGTGCGGCGCCTGGTCGGCTGCGACTTCGACCGGGCTCGCGCGATCCAGAAGAGCCATTTCCACCAGCACGGCACCACGCTTGCGGGGCTGATCGCTTCCCACAATGTCGACCCGCACGAATTCCTCGCCTTCGTCCACGACATTGACCTTGCCCGCATCTCGGCGGATCCCAAGCTGGTGGCGGCGATCGACACGTTGCCTGGACGGAAATTCGTCTTCACCAACGGCGACGCCGACTACGCCGCGCGCGTGCTCGACAAGCTCGGCCTCGCCAACCTGTGGGACGGCATGCACGACATCCATGCGATGGACTATGTGCCAAAGCCCCACCCCAGCGCCTATGCGGCGCTCTGCGAGCGGCAAGGCATCGACCCTGCGCGCGCCTTGTTCGCCGAGGACATGGCCCGCAACCTGGCCCCGGCCAAGGCGCTCGGAATGACGACCGTGTGGGTCGACAACGGCTCGGAGCAGGCGAACCACGAGCACGATCCCAGCTTTATCGATTTCCACATCAGCGATATCGGCGCCTGGCTGACCGAAATAACGGGGGACCGATGACCGACGCGCTCCAATCCACGATCGATCGCGCCTGGGAAGAACGCGAAGTCATCTCCGTCTCCACCGGCCGCGAGGTACGCGAGGCTGTCGATGCCGCCATCGAGGCGCTGGATTCCGGCAGCGCGCGCGTCGCCGAGAAGAACGCGGACGGCTGGCACGTCAACCAGTGGCTGAAGAAGGCGGTGCTGCTGAGCTTCCGCCTCAACCCCATGGAAGCGATCTCCGGCGGCCCCGGCGGCGCGACCTGGTGGGACAAGGTGCCTTCCAAGTTCCTGGGCTGGGATCCGGCCCGCTTTGGCGAGGCGGGCTTCCGCGCCGTGCCCGGAGCGATCGTCCGCCGCGGCGCCTTCATCGCTCCCAATGCGGTGCTGATGCCAAGCTTCGTCAATATCGGCGCCTATGTCGGCGAAGGCACGATGGTCGACACCTGGGCGACGGTCGGAAGCTGCGCCCAGATTGGCCGCAACGTCCACATATCGGGCGGCACCGGCATCGGCGGCGTGCTGGAGCCGCTACAGGCCGGCCCGGTGATCATCGAGGATGATTGCTTCATCGGCGCCCGCTCCGAAGTCGCCGAAGGCGTGATCGTGGAGCAAGGCGCGGTGCTCTCGATGGGCGTCTTCATCGGCGCCTCGACCAAGATCGTCGACCGCGCCACCGGCGAGACCTTCACCGGCCGCGTCCCCGCTTATTCGGTCGTCGTCCCGGGCACGCTCCCCTCCCGCGACGGCACCGGCCCGTCCCTCGCCTGCGCCGTCATCGTCAAGCGCGTCGACGCCCGCACCCGCTCCAAGACCAGCATCAACGAGCTGCTGCGCGACTGACCTCCGCGACGCACAAGCTCTCTTTATCGCTTTTACCGCAGCTTTTCGGATGGCCTGCGGCCGCCCCATCCCGGGCGCCTGCTCCGCCTGCCTCCTAGCTCTTCGAAGCTTCCGCGATGAGCGCCGCCGCCCGGCTCCCCTGCCAATCCTCCATCCCGGTCATTCGCCAAACCTCGCGGCCCTGGGCATCGTAGAGGATCGTGGTCGGCAGCGTGCCCACCTTGAGCTCGGTCATGAGCGACAGCTCGGGATCCACATAGGGCTGGAGCATCCGGAAACCGCGCTTGCCGAAGAAAGCATCGACCTTTTCCCGCCCGCCAATATCCTGGCTGACGGCGAGCACCTGCAGTTTCTTATCACGGGCCGCGAGCGCATCGAGCGTCGGCATCTCGGCGATGCACGGCGCGCACCAGGTCGCCCACAGGTTCACCAGCAGCGGCTTCCCTCGAAAGCTGGCGAGGCTCACCGCCTTGCCCCGCGGGTCCCGGAAGCCGGCGCCCGGCGCAGGCGTGCCGGCGAAGGAGCGGTCGAGCACACCCGCAACCTCTCGCTTCGCCGCGGCCTCCGAGACGGCGTTCGGCGCTGCCTTGCTGCCAGGCGCGTCGCTCCCACCGTCGCAGGCGGCGAGCAGAAGGGCGGGCAAAAGGAGGGCGGACGGCCGCAAGTCGGGTCTCCGGAAGAACGGGCGGGGGAGGAAGGCTGTCTCGATAAAAGCCCCGCGGTGGCCGGACAAGCGGCTTCGCTTTTTCGCTCGCTGTGGCTAAGGGTGCGGCATGACCAGGCTCATCGCTGCCGCAGCCCTTCTCCTCGCCTTGGCCGCGTGCGGCGGGCGCGAGCCGCTTCAGCCGGCCGCGGGCCAGCAAATGCCGCCCGCTCCCGCAATGGCCGCCCGCGCGCCCACCACCGACGAGCTTCTCACCCCGCCGCCGATCGCCCGTCCCGAGCGCGTCGATGAAACGCTGCGCCGTTCGGAAGAGCGCGAGGACGACCGTTTCGACCTTCCCCCGACCTGATCGGGCCACTCACCATCTTCGGAGTCTCGATGAAACCTGTCCGCAAGGCCGTATTCCCGGTTGCCGGTCTCGGCACCCGCTTCCTCCCCGCCACCAAGGCCTTCGCGAAGGAGCTTCTGCCCGTCGTCGACCGGCCGCTGATCCAGTATGCGGTCGATGAGGCGCGGGAGGCCGGCATCGAGCAGATGATCTTCGTCACCGGCCGCGGGAAAGTCGGTCTCGAAGACTATTTCGACATCGGCTTCGAACTCGAGACCACCATGCGCGCCCGCGGCAAGTCGCTCGACCTGCTGGAGCCCACGCGCATGCCGCCCGGGTCCATCGCTTCCGTTCGCCAGCAGGAGCCCCTTGGTCTCGGCCACGCGGTCTGGTGCGCGCGCGAGATCGTCGGCGACGAGCCCTTCGCCGTCCTCCTCCCCGACGACCTGATGGTCGGCAAGCCCGGCTGCGTCGCGCAGATGGTCGAGGCCTATAACAAGGTGGGCGGCAACATCGTCTGCGTGCAGGAAGTGCCGCGCGAGCGCACCGCCAGCTACGGCGTCATCACTCCCGGCTCTGCGGACGGCCGCCTCACCGAGGTGAAGGGCCTGGTCGAAAAGCCTAGGCCCGAGGATGCTCCCTCGAACCTCGCCGTGGTCGGCCGCTACATCCTCCAGCCCGAGATCATGCGCATCCTCGAAGACAAGGAGACCGGCGCGGGCGGCGAAATCCAGCTCACCGATGCGATGGCCAAGCTGATCGGGCAGCAGCCCTTCCACGGCCTCACCTTCGAGGGCGAGCGCCACGATTGCGGCGACAAGGTCGGCTTCGTCATCGCCAACATCGCCCTCGCCTTGAAGCGCGACGACGTCGCCCCCGCGGTGCGCGCCTTCATCGCGGACCTCTAGAAGCATGGAGTGCGGCCTCCTCGCGGGCGACGGGAAGTTCCGCCGCCTGACGATCGAGGAGGCTGAAGCCTATCGCGGTCCCGGCTTCGTCTGGCTCCACCTCCACGGCTGGGACGAGGAGGACTTCGCCCTTCTCCGCCGCCAGGACTATATCCCGGACGTCGCGGCCAGCGCCCTCGTCGCCACCGAGACCCGTCCGCGCTGCGACCGCGTGGAATCCGGCGCGATCGTGAACCTTCGCGGCCCGGGTGAGCTCGACCCGGCCGACAGCGATCGCCTCGTCTCGATTCGGCTCTGGGTCCATCACAACCGCGTCACCTCGGTCAGCCGGCGCCGGATGGCCGCCACCAGGTCGGTTATGGGTCTCATGGAGGCGGGCAAGATCCTCGACCCGGGCGATCTCGTCGCCGCTTATGCCGGTCACATCAGCGGCGAGCTCGATCCCCAGGTGGCCGCGCTCGGCGACTGCCTCGATGACATCGAAAGCGGG